>JAGWIG010000068.1 GCA_028873515.1 Pseudomonadota bacterium
TCCGGATAAAAGCCTGGACAGGAAAACACCAGGAAGGTCCTTTTCCCATCCAGGAATGGCACAGGCGGCTCCTTGCAGAGTCTGCCTGCGTACTGCTATAATACCCAAGAAGATGTACTTATAATACATCTTAATTGCTGAATATCCTAGCCCCGTCTTGAAAAGGCCATACCTGCAGGATCCGGAATGCCGAAGCTGAAAACCTATAACCCTGGAACCGGTTTTTACAGGAGCCTGTTTGAGCGTCTCCCCCAGGCAGTTTATTTATTCCGTGATCAGGAAATGGTGTATGTGAACGACGCTGGTATCCACCTGCTATCAGCCAGAAATGAACAGGCCGTCCTTTCCCTGTCCCTGCCCCAACTCTTCCATCCCGACTCGACCGAGATTCTTGATCTGTTTGAGGCCGCACCTTGCCCGGAAGCAGGCTCGGTCTATCTTGAACATCAAAAACTCATGCGTCTGAGCGGATATCCAGTGGAGGTTGATCTGGCCTGCCACAGACAGCATGAGGGCCACAATGGAAGGCTCACCATCCTGATTGCCGAGGAACTAAACCATGAACATGCAATTAATGAAAGTGATGACCTGTCTGCCATCGAGCTAAAAGAGTCACAAGATGTACTCATGCAGTTCATTCAGGAAAACAGGTTATTAAGGATGATTGCGGAGGGGCATCCATTGCAGGATATTCTGGAACAGGCCTGCAGCATCGTTGAAGAAAGATTCAGTGTAGAAACCTATGCGTTGATTTTTGAAGTCAATGCAAAACAAAAACTGAAATTTCAGGCGGGACTGAAATGGATTCAGCTTTCAAAACGCTTTTTACTGCATGCCCTGCCATTTTCAAAACAGATTCCGTGGGTTAAGGCTTTTGATTTGAAGAAATCCGTCCTCATCCCTGATATTCTTGAAGAAAAAAACCAAACCAGATTAGCTGCCATGATGGGCAGGATCGGAATGCGTTCTTGCTACGCAATTCCTGTTCTCGATAATGCCAGCAAGGTCGAAGCAGTAATGGCAGTCTTTTTTTCACACCCGAATCCTCCAGGATTAATTGACCTGGAAACAATATCCAATTTACCCCAACTCTTGTCCGTGGCCGTGCAGAAGGAAAAGCTGATTTCTGAAAAGAAACAGCAGAAACAGGTTTTCAAACGTGTAATGGCAGAAACCCGGACTGGCGTTGCCATCATGAGTTGGAGTGGGCTGTTGCTGGACCTGAGCGGGATGGGGAGGGAAATACTTCATCTGGATCGTAATGTTAGGCCAGGAATACCCATAACGGATCTTGTACAGAAAATGTATACCCAGAATGGAGAGGAGATCCCTCAAGAAAAATGGCCATTTAATGAGCTTCTCAAAACCAGGAAAACAGAAAGAAACGGGGTTTATGGTTGTCTTTGTCAGGACGATGCCCTGATCTGGATTTCGCTCCGTTCTTTTTTCTTTCCGATCCCTGGGAAAGAATTCCAGGAGCAGGGGGTATTCCAGTTCAACGACCTTTCAATGGTCGATATGGAAAGAAGTAGGCTGGGCGCATTAAGGTCCAATGATGTACTCACGCAACTACCTAATCGTGCCGATTTTATCAAACAGGTGAAACAGGCTATCCGGATGGACAGAAACAGGAACCGTATGCTATCGCTTCTCGTCCTTGATCTGGATCAGTTCAAACTTGTTAATGAAATCTTCGGCCATGATCTGGGTGATTTACTGCTTAAGGAGATAGCTTCTCGCCTAAAGGCATGGCTTCCCTTCAGAGATATACTCGGACGGCTTGGAGGAGATGAGTTTGGCATATTGGTTCGTTCAGCGCAAAGCCGGCCAGAACTTATTCAATATGCTGAAAACCTTATTAAAGCCATAAGCCGACCATGGCAGGTCGCAGCTCATGAGCTAGAAATTGGCTGCTCCTTGGGAATCAGTATACTTGGCGTTGAATCTACAAATGCCCAAAGTTTGTTGCGTAATGCAGATGCGGCAATGTACTCCGCCAAGGCAAAGGGTCGTATGGGTTATCAGTTTTATGTACCAGATATGCGCACCCATGTGAAAAACCGTTACAGGATAGCCATGGGGTTACGCAACGCCATGGAGCAAAATGAGTTTTTTCTGCTTTACCAGCCACGTGCCCGCATCCAGGATGGTCAGATCAGCGCCGTAGAGGCACTGGTACGCTGGAAAAAACCTAATCAAATCTGTATGCCCAACAATTTTATCCCGATTGCAGAGGAAACCGGTTTCATTATCCCGCTAGGCTACTGGGTTCTGGAAGAGGCCTGCAGACAGGCCCAGGTTTGGCATCAGCAAAATGGACTTACTAAAATCAGGCTGGCAGTCAATATATCCATTGGGCAATTCAAGGACAAGCGGCTGGTTTCTTCCATTCAGGATATCCTCGATCGAACCGGGTTTCCGGCGCAATCCCTGGAGCTCGAAATCACTGAAAGCATGCTGATGACGGATCTTAATGAAACGCTTCCGCTGCTCATCGAAATGAGTAATCTTGGCATTTTACTTTCAATTGATGATTTCGGAACCGGATACTCATCCTTGTCCTATCTTCAGCATTTTCCTATCGATATTCTTAAGGTCGATAGAATGTTTACTGCGGGAATCCCGGCTTCCAGCGACTCTATCGCCATTACGCAAGCCATCATCGGATTAGGTCGCACCCTGGGCATGCAACTGGTGGTTGAAGGGGTGGAGACTCATACCCAGCTTGAGTTTGTTCGAAAGGCAGGAGGGCATGAATATCAGGGCTACCTGTTGGCTAAACCGCTATCCGGATCCGAGGTCGTAGAATTATGCCTGAGCAGGGTGGTTGCAGGGCTACCTTGATAATTTAGTATAGTTTAAAAGTTCATGTTTTGCCTTTTCATTTCCATGTTCTGCTAAATGGCTTAATTTCAATTTCCACATTAAAAATTTCTTTTTGTTTTTATCCTTGTATGCGTCAGCCATGATGGCACTGATAGCTTCAACGGAACCTAGTGCCGCAGCCTTCATAAATAGTTCAGTGCCATTGTGATAGGGTGGGACGACATGACCTGCACAACCGGAAGCAGCTAGAAAATTTGATGTAGATATAAGCCCTGACGGTGTGTCAGCGGAATTTTTAGGATAAATGGCGTGCATGCTTAAATTTGTATAAGCATCAGGCCATCCTGCTGCTTTGGACTTCAAGGCCAGGTTAAAGCCGTCTTTACAGAATTTTCTGGCAATGGCATACATGCGTTGATTGGCTGGTAACGTCATATTAATAATAGTATTTTTCTGGCCCAGCTTAGATGACATTCCAGATAAAAGAGCTATAGGTCTTACTACCTCACCCCAATATTCAGAAGCTAGGGAATTTTCTGCTGCTGGATCACCCTTTTTAACAGCTTGCTGAAGCAAGGTTAATATTTTCATGTCCAGTTTTTGTATTTTCTTTCCAGATCCTGACACAACACCATTACTCATTTCATGAAATTGTCCGTAGAAGCCACCATACTGGTAGCGGCCCATGGCTTTATCGAATAGTGGATCAGATATATCAAGCCCTGGCTTCGAATGTTTTAGTGAATAATAATTTGATTTTTCATGTTTTAATGCATAAAACTCGGATAGCCCCCAAAGGTAAGCCGGGTTGGATTTTGAACGGTTTTTTAAGGTAACGAAAGCTTGGTGATTACCATAGAAAGCCCGATAGCTGATATATTCAGGGAATACAAAGAACCTCGATCCATGTTTTAAGCTGTGTGACAATTATATATAGGTTCAAATCTAATATCGGCCACTAGTTGAAGTTATGAATGTAACATGGTTTGTCATTACGCTGGTTCACTAATTAGCCAAATTAAAAAGATCATCAATGTAACAAACTGGAATAATCCACTTCTTGGGATTGAGCATATATTTTTTTGAATGGATTTTTTTAGAGAGTATAAAGTAATAACACTAGATCGTGTCCTAAAAATTAGAGTCACCGCGGTTATTCATTAAGGCAGTTCTTGATTTATAAGCCGGTACAGTTTGGCAAAATCAGGTTCACCAACATAATTTTGTAAAATTCTTCCATGTTTGCTGATGAGGAACCCCGTGGGGATGAGGAGCACTCCCCCAAAGGCATGGGCAATCTTTCCCTGTGGATCGAGTGCATCAGGATAAGGGACCTGATATTTTTTGATAAATTTCAGGACATAGGCAGGTGGATCATAAGCCATATTTACCCCGATCAGTTCTAAACCCCGTGCATGGTATTGTTGGTACATGGCTTTAAGCTCAGGCACCTCTTTTACACACCCAGGACAATCTGTTGCCCAGAAATCAATGTAGACCACCTTGCCTCTTAAAGAACTAAGGGGAATCTTTTTACCGCTGAGTGTTGTAAAGGTTACATCTGGTGCCTGAGCTTTATGAATCAATCCATAGCTGAACACTGCAGCCACTATCAGAATGGCCAGGCCGATCAATAGGCGGTAGGTAGATGTTCTTGTTAATTGAAAATTCATTGTAGTACCTTATTCAGTGTATGCAGAAAGGTGCGGGCATCCTGATAACCAATGACGCGGGTTCCTGGTAGTTCATGCCCGGATTTGCCGAAGAAAATAATAGCAGGGGGGCCAAACAGGTTGAATTTTTTTAGTAGAAGTTGTACAGCCGCAGTATTGGTCGTGACATCTGCCTGAAGCAATACCACGTCCTTGAGCCGCTTTTTGACCTTGGGATCACGAAAGGTGAGGTGTTTGAGCTCCTGACAGGATACGCACCAGTCCGCATAAAAATCAAGCATGACATAATGGCCCGAGGCGCCCTGGATTTGCCGATCCAGATCAACCACATTGTAAACAGGTGCAAACTGCAAGGATGATAAAGCTTCGTTCGATGGGGAAGCTGTATAGAGTGTTTTCAAGGGATGGAGAATGTTATCTGATCCGGTTGAGAAGCCTATCAGATACACCGTGCCCAGCATCAGCAGGAAGATACCTATTGCCTTACCGAAACGTTTCGCCAGGGTTGAAGTGACAATGGACGGGAAGATGAGTAGCCAGAGCGCGCAGCTCGTTATCAATAGGGCTATCAGCAGGATGAGTTCATGTCCAGACAGAATGGGGGCAATCATCCAGAGGGCAGTAGCGAGCAGAATCCATCCGAATATTTTTTTGACAATCGTCATCCAGGGGCCAATCCGGGGGAGCAGGAATCCGGCAGAGGATCCCAGCAGAAGAAGGGGTAGCCCCATTCCAAGCGCAAAACTGAACAGTGCTGCACCACCTAGCCACAGGTTATGGGTTTGTCCCATGAACAGGAGCGCTCCGGCCAAAGGTGCGGCCAGGCAGGGGCCAATGATGATGGCAGAGAAGGCACCCATGCTGAAGAGCCCCAGAAAACTTTTGGTGTTGAATCTGTTGCTGGTTTGTATGAGCTGGCTTTGAAGGCGTGATGGCATCTGTAGTTCGTATAGGCCGAACATGGATAATGCGAGCAGAACGAACAGCAATGCGAACGTGCCCAATACCCAGGGATTCTGTAGTGTGTTGGATAAAAGCGTTCCAGTGAGTGCAGCGGCTATCCCTGCTGCCGTATAGGTGATAGCCATACCCATTACATAGATTGCAGAAAGGTAGAACCCGCGTAACCAGGTGATGGACCTTCCTTTTCCGACAAGAATGCTGGAGAGTATGGGGAACATGGGCAACATGCAGGGCGTGAAGGCGAGTAATAGCCCAAATCCGAAGAAACTGGCAATAACCAATCCTGTACTGCTTAAACGTATGAGTTCGCCTACATAGTGAGTACTGGAGAGCCTGGCTCCCCACCCTAGTAGAGTTGAACCCGGATGAATGGGAGAGGATTCGGCAATGGGTAATGTAGGCAGATCCAGCAGGAATGATTGGTGTTGCGGTGGATAACAGACCCCCTTGAGGCTACATCCCTGATAGGAAACAATCAGGGAAACTGGAGGGGTTTGCCCGGATGCACGTGTTAAATCGATCGTGACCTGGAAAGGTTTATAGAAGACAGGCTGAGTGCCGAAATAGGGGTCACTATGAACAGCAGCAGTCGGCCAGTGTATAGCCCGGATCGTGATGTTGGGCGCCTCTTCTATTATAAAAGAAGTGCGTCGCTTATAAAGGTAATAGCCTTTTGCCACATTGAAACGGGCAACGAGAGTCTGGGCATTTTTGGGGGTGACCTGTACCTTGAAAGCTTCTGTGGGGGAGAGCAATTGGCCCGATTCGCCAAACAGCTCACTGCTTAACTTCTGTCCAATCGAATCAAGTCCGGATGCCTGTACCCAAACGGGCCATATTAAAAATATTACCCATATAAGCCAAGAGAAATTGAAGAAATTACAGTTCTTTTTCATATGTGCTGATGACTTCCTGTTCTCTTATGCCAGAGTTTGTTTTGCACTGCGAAAAAAAGGGGTTGTTCATGTCTCTCACGCAGGACCCGTGGTTCCGGATATTTTAGTCTTATCCGCTATATAAAAATGTCAGGGATTCCGAATTGCTGGAGTTAAAAAACCAGATAACCTGTTGCTCCTTCCTTAAATGAGTGTTGCCATGACCCATAAGGCGTTAACTCTGGTTAATGAGACAGATTCTCCTGGCTTCAAGCAGGGGTTACGGCTCATTAGATGAGTAGTCATTACTGTAATGCGGGTACCCTGTGCTAAGTCGATGGTATTGTGACAATGGCTTAACCCCTGAGCATCCGGCTTGCAATGTGTGTCACTAACTACTATTCCTGTAACGGACGCACCACGTTGTGGTGATACTCCATTTATAATTCGTAATAGATAGCGCCCGTTTTGACCATTTTCATTCCATGAAGTCAGTGAAGCCCCATGGGGAATAACAGGCTCACTTGGTATTATATTTTCTGCATGCGATACGGTATACGATACAGAAAAAGCTAATATGATAGTGCAGGCCATAATTGTGGCAGCGAGTATACTATATAGCCGATGGCTGGTATGGTTAAATCCTGATTTGATCTTGGGTTTGTTCTGCATTTTTATCTCCATGAAAGGGATTTCCGTTTCATGCTTAACAGGGCTTGGGCCCATTGGGCAGTGGATTCTAGTCGTTCGCTGCTGTTATGCACGTGTCAGGGTTAATACTGTATGCAACATTCTGGGTTTAAATAGATCTTGTCTACAAAGGAACGGATTCAGCAGCATCCTCGGCCTTGCTTGGAACGTTGGGTGAATGTACCAGACGATTCCATTTGTTGACCGATAAGTGGCGCTTCAGTCAGGTGCTTCTCGGGGTTACTTTCAAAAGCGTCCCGATTTTCACGGTTTTCGAAGTAATAAGCACGATTATGATAAATGCTTGAAATGAAGGTATCTGTTGGCAGCAGATGTTGGCTTACTGGGTCGATTTTCCCTCCCGAATTTACTTCTTGATTGAGAGTTTGTTCCTTGCCCCCTTGACTATGATTCTTGGAATGGCCCATGCCTTTCATCATGAAAAACATGGAAAGAGGACACAGCAGAAAAAGTAAGAAAGGTGCAAGCTCCAGGATGATGTTCCTGAATTGTGGCAAGGTGGTATAGGCGATAGCAACGACTGCTGCCAGACCGATACTGGCCCTGATCATTGTTCGTTTATTGCATATCATGGTGGCGCTCCTTTGGTTACGGGCGGCGTTTTGGGCCGCCCGTGAGTAAGTGTTACATGCTTATGGGTGCTGATTAGATGGTGCTTGAGCAGCGTATTTGTCGATGATGTTAGCCATTGCGCGCATCATGTCTGCCTGCATGTGCATTCGCTGTTGTGGGGACAGGTTGTTACCCATCCCCATCATCGGACAGTTACCCATCATGCCACCACCCATCATGCCACCTATCGGCTGACGATATGAACCTGGCATAGTGTGCATTCCGGTAGCGCTTTGTCTGACTGGGTTTTGCGCCATGCCGCCCATCTCTGCTGCGGCACCCAGGCTACTAATAGTGAGAAGGGTTGCAGCTACTACACTGATAAAAAAACGATTGTTGATAC
Source organism: Pseudomonadota bacterium (assembly GCA_028873515.1). Lineage (GTDB taxonomy): Bacteria > Pseudomonadota > Gammaproteobacteria > Burkholderiales > REEB80 > REEB80. The sequence goes on from JAGWIG010000068.1 coordinate 8,004, forward strand.
GCATATATTTTTCTCCTATTGATCATTTACTTCAGTTTTTACCTTTTGAGGGGGGGTAACAGAGTAAAGTGCCACCTCTTTGTCCTTGTGTTATATCGGCCCAAGAATTAACTTTCAATATGGGTCGGTATAGGCGGGGAATATCGCTTATTTTCTGGCACGTTGTATCTACTCTAGCTGTAGATTAAATTACTTGTTAATCGTGATCATATAAAACGATGATGTGTGGCGTCACTCGATTTGGACAGAGGCCAAGTATTAAGGCTACGAGCCCTCATGCTAATCTGCCAAAAAAAGAAACCTTCCAGCCAAGGTCAGGCGATGAGAGGGGGGCGTTGTGGAGGATCGGAGATATGTAACGAAATATAGTATCCAGGGTGCGGATAATTTGCGGAGCTATAAAGTTGTGGCAGGGAAATAGACTGGGATGGAATGGCAATTGGTGTATTACAGATTGATCCTGCGATATGGTTCGGACATGAGGAAGATGATTGAGTGGCTGGATCGCTGCAATGATGAAACATAGACAACCCTTGCCCCCCATTTACCATGATGGGCAGCGATTCCGGTGTCCCCTGATGCAGACAACTCATGCTTTTGGCCACTGCAAAGCTTGAAAATGGCAACCAAAGGGCCATTAACAGTAGGAGTAATCTTACCTTTAGTTCCATAGCTATTGATTATAATCCAACCTAGATTCAAGTTTCAAGTGATTGTTGTGAATTTTCGGCGTTATGGAGCCATTTCGTTTTCGGCGTAATGGCGCCAGTAAACTTTCGGCATAAAGGCGCCACTTTATATTCGGCGTAATGGCGCCACAGGATTTTCGGCTTTAAGACGCCACTTTGAACACGAATCAGGGGCTCGAACTTTCATTGAGCGACTAGACTCCCGGCATTTTGCCAGGAGAAAGTTGTGACTAAACGGAGGTTCGAGATGTATCAATACCGCAGTGCTTTGGTGCGTATGCGCCAAGGCGATTCCGATCGGGATATTGCCCGATCAAAAACGATGGGGCGTAAAAAGCTCGCACAGGTTCGCGAGATAGCCAGCGAACTGGGCTGGCTTTCCCCTATGCTCCCATTGCCCGATGACGGCACACTCGCCACATTGTTTGTCCGCAAGGATGCGTTGCCTGCGAGTTGCCTGTCAACGCTGGAGCCTTGGCGTGAGCAGATAACCAAGTGGCACGCGTCCGGCATCTATGGCAGCACCATCCATGCCACGCTGGTGCGCAACCATGGTTACACCGGCAGTTATTCTTCTGTGAACCGATTTCTGGGGCAGCTCGCTGCACAGCAACAGCCTGATGTTCCATTGCGCTTGACCTTCAAACCGGCTGAAGCCGTACAAGTGGATTTCGGCGCTGGCCCGCTGATCACCGATGTGTACACAGGCGAGATCTTCAAGACCTGGTTCTTCGTGATGACCTTGTGCTGGTCGCGTCACCAATATGCGGAGTTTGTGCGCGACCAGACCGTGGCGACATGGCTGGGCTGCCATCGACGCGCGTTTGAGTCATTCTCAGGCGTGCCGACACGCATCATCATCGACAATGCCAAATGCGCTATCACCAAAGCCTGCGTTTACGAGCCGAATGTGCAACGTGCGTATGCAGAATGTGCCGAGGGTTACGCATTCAAGATTGATCCTTGTCCGCCACGCGACCCGCAAAAGAAAGGGATAGTTGAGGCGGGCGTCAAATATATCAAAGGTAGTTTCCTGCCGCTGCGCGAATTCCGTGATCTGGGTGACGCCAACCGTCAGTTACATGCCTGGGTAATGAACGAGGCGGGCAACCGCATTCACGGCACGACCCGCGAAGCACCCCTCAAACGTTTTGCCGAGGTAGAGAAAAGCCTGCTTCATGCCTTGCCAGCCAAGCCGCCTGAGCTGGCAAGCTGGGCCAATATCAAAGTCCACCGTGACGCGCACGTCCAATACGACAACAACTATTATTCGGTGCCATTCCATCTGGTCGGGGATGACTTGTGGCTAAAGGCGACAGACACCATGGTGACGGTGTATCGCGAACATGAAGCGGTTGCCGCCCATGTGCGGCTGATGGGCAAAGGGCTGCGCAATACCGTGATCGATCATATGCCGCCAGAAGCACAGGCATGGCAAATGCAGGACACACAGTGGTGTTTGAGTTCTGCCTTGCAGATCGGACCGGCCTGCCATGCGCTGGTGCACGCGATGTTCAGCGACCATGTCTTGATCAAGATGCGAGCTGTGCAGGGCGTACTGCGGCTCAAACAAAAATACGGCAGCATCAGACTGGAGGCAGCTTGCTCGCGCGCCAATCATTACGGCACGCCGAGTTACAAGGTGGTCAAGACTATCTTGGAGAAGGGGCTGGATCAGCTCACCACGCTCTCTGCCTTCGATGCACTTGCCGCCACTTACACCCAGGGCGGTCGTTTCTGCCGCGAATCCATTCTTCAATGAGGTCTACCATGCATCCAATACCTGAATTAACTCTCTTGCTCAAACAACTGCGCCTCTCCGGCATTCTTGATTCGCTTGAAGCCCGCAACCGCGAAGCCATCGACCGCAAGCTGGCCTTCACTGATTTCCTTAGCCTCTTGATCCATGACGAAGTTGCACGTCGGGAGCAGAAGAAGCTGGATCTGCGATTGCGACGTGCGAATTTCCGCAGCCAAAAGACGCTGGAAGGTTTCGACTTTGACCGGCTGCCCAACCTGAATCGTGCGGCAGTCCATGACTTGGCGACCTGCCGCTTCATCGAAGAGAAAGTCGCCGTGCTGATTGTAGGTCACTGCGGGACTGGCAAAAGTCATCTGGCGCAGTCGCTGGGTCATGCTGCGGCCCGTCAGGGCTATGACGTATTATTCATCACGCAAAGCCAGCTCCTGAGCAGCTTGCGTGCAGCCCATGCGACCGGCAGTTACACACGACGATTCCAGTATCTGGCCAAAGTGCCACTGCTGATTATTGACGACTTCGGACTCAAACCCTTACGTTCGCCCGAAGATGAAGATTTCCATGAATTGATCGCCGAACGCTACGAGCGCGCAGCAACCATTCTGACCAGCAATCTCGACTTTGATGAGTGGGATGAGGCATTCGCCTCAAATAAGGTGATCGGCGCAGCCACACTGGATCGATTGCGCCACGGTGCTTATCGCGTGATTCTGGAAGGGGAAAGTTACCGCGTTCCAAAGCCAGTTTCTGAAAAATCAAAACCGTCAGCAGGGAAAGGAGGAAAACCGACTCAGGCTTGATGTCGGCACACCAGTAAAAAAAGGTCAGAAATGCGATTGCAAAAACAGCAAAAATCACGCATTCTTTACCCCTAGTTTGAGCCCTTGAATTTGTAGTTCAAAGTGGCGCCATTACGCCGAACATCGGTGGCGCCTTAATGCCGAAAAGTGACAATTGTACTGGTTCACTACATATTGCACTGTGGATTGAGTTTGAGGAGGTATTGTATAGGAGGCATAGGCATATTGTCTTTAGAGGTGGTTTTTTTAGGGTTGGGTTTAGTGGATAGATGAGGCAGCTGGGTATTGTAAAACACGATCCAGTCAGCCAGTTTCTCATTAAATAAGGCCAAATCCGTAAACAGAGAAGTGGCCCAGTGTGTTTGAACAACTTTTCAGCGATTTTAAGTGGAATCACTGCTGAATCTCACGCTGCCAGTTTGACCGTCGGCAGCATCACGGTGTAAGCCTCATCGGGCGTTTTTTTGCCCAGACTGGAATGCGGCCTGTCCCGATTGTACCA
>JAGWIG010000176.1 GCA_028873515.1 Pseudomonadota bacterium
GCTGATCTTTGTCCCAGGAGTCGTGCGCCCAGGCAGAAACGTGAGCCGGAATGGGATAAGCGTTTGATCCCTGAAATTCGCCGTCTGCGTATACAGCAACCCAACCTCGGGAAAGAGAAACTGTTCGTCATGCTCCAGCCTTTTTGTACGACCCATCATGTCGCCCTACCTAGTGTCAGTACCATCGGCAGAATCATTGCTAAAGAACCTGGCAAGATGCGTTTCTCTCCTCTACGCTTAGGAGCACGGGGGCAGGTTAAACGAATCAGTCGGGTGCCCGTGAGCCGTAAACCCAAAGGTTTGAAACTTCAAGCCTGTGAATGCCTGGCCTTTGATACCATCATCCGGCAACGGGATGGGGTGAAACGTCATATATTGACCGCCATTGATCCTGTCAGTGAGGTGGCCTTTGCCTATGCACCTCCCCGTGGCGGTAGTATCCATGCCGCCTCCTTCAATCAGGCGATTCGGGAAACCCATCCCCTGTTCAAACATGCCAAAGCACTGACAGATAATGGCAGCGAATTCAAGGGAGCGTTTTCCAGGCACCATCTGGAACAAGGCCTCACTCATTGGCACACCTACCCTAAAACTCCAAAAATGAACGCTCACTGTGAACGGTTCAATCGCTCCTTACAGGAATCCTTTGTGGATTATCATGAAGACCTGCTATTTACGGATTTGGCCTTATTTAATGAGAAACTGGCTGACTGGATCGTGTTTTACAATACCCAGCTGCCTCATCTATCCACTCAACCCAACCCTAAAAAAACCACCTCTAAAGACAATATGCCTATGCCTCCTATACAAACCCTCCTCAAACCCAATCCACAGCGCAATAGGTAGTGAACCAGTACAGAACATTGACAGACGTTGTAAAACCGTACAGACTGACCGCATGGGGGAAGCGGTTTAATAGCGGCCAAGTTCAGGGCACCGTTCCGCAGCCGGAACGAAGGCTCGTGCAAATCGGGAGCGTGTTGATGAACCGGAAGTTGAGCGTCGCGGTAGCCGGATTCCTGGCGTTGATCGGAACACACGCCGAGGCGAACACATGCATCCAATACTTTAATCATCTTGCCAGTCCACAGAATTTTCCTGGCGTAGTGCAGGCTGTTGATTGGAGCGGCTGGAACGGGTTGCGGCTAAGCAGGCGCACGCCCATCATATTAGGCAATTGGACGATCAGCTTCCCGCCTGGCAACCAGGGTCCGATCGCGCGACTTGGGTCCTGGGAAAGCAGCCTCGGAAGCATGGGTTTCTTGAGAACGAACGAAATATATATCGAAGGATTTGTCTGTTCAAATCCCGTGTCAGGCACGACAGCGTGCACGTTGATCGATAAATTGGTGCAAACACCTCCTTCGGAACAGCCGGTGCCACAAGGATTTTTTGAGCAGGGAACGCCCTACCTCAAGGACGGTTTTCCCGTGGATTACACCTCGGACACGGCTGGAGCCACGCCGCTCAAATTCATCGCATATACCGCCTGTCCATCGAACATCGAATACGCACAGCCTTGAAAGCGTGGGACGCGCGTCCCACGGCACCCTCGATTCCCAGCGAACCCGCACCGCGCGGCCGAGCATCTGCAAGCCGCCGCAGCGCACGTAGCGCAGCAGGTAGGGTTCCCAGCCCTAGGCACGCAGCCAGTCCAGGTCGCTGCGTACGGCATTCGAGCCTGGCAGGCAGACGAGTGCGTATTTCAGCCCATCTTCTGTGCGCGACGCAGGCTGATTCCAGCTTGGGCGGCGGCGAGCGGGAGTTCCGATATGGGCAGCTTGTTTGAGCATGTGGGCTCGACCTAAAAGCGTTAAACGGGCATTCTTATGACTGTTCATCCGAGACTCCATGAGAAGTTAATAGGCTTTGTGAACCCTCATCTTCTCTCATCTCGGATGAACAACCTATTGAGAAACGACACCTAGTCTGTCCCGTTTTTCATCATTGTTTTCAGCCTCTTTAACAAAACTAGAAAACCCTAAAATATCCAGATATGCAACGGCATAAAGACTAAATTTGAAATCAGGCATGTTATTCTTGCCTCCTTGATATAAAGGTTTAAATCCAGACAACTCCAATTACCGATATATTATCAAAACAGATCAGGATGGAAAGCCGCTAGAAATGTACCTGTTAGCAACAAATAGAACTGTCCGGTTTTGTAGCAAATGAATTGTCCGCTTTGGCAGCCCGAATCATTGAGTCTGGATTCAGGTTGTTGCCGAGCGGCGGACAGCCGCAGCGCCTGTTGTTTCTTCTCTTATTTCCATACCTTGAGC
>JAGWIG010000177.1 GCA_028873515.1 Pseudomonadota bacterium
GATTTTGGGGCGGCAATTAAAGCAAAGACTTGGCCATCATCAAGACGAATATTCCCAGTGTAAAAACCCCCGTCCATACTGGCGCCAATTGGAGGCAGGATTTTGTTGATTGAAGATTTCATGTTGGTTCCTTTTAAAAAAATAGTGGTGATTAAAGAAAATACATTCCCCGGCTTTTAGTCATGCCGCATTATTCGGCAGATCATTTTCGTCATGCCATGACTGCCAACCATTCAGCCATTCAATAACGAGCTCACTGCCAAGGTTAGGACATTCATTTTTCGATTTACCATCTGCAGCCGCTTCATATCCCGCATTAAAAGCTGCAGCCCGTTCTTCATTAGCGATTGCCTCGTCAACAGAAGGAAGTTCTTTTATTTCGCCCTCGATAATGTCGTCAGGACCTTTATCCATGCCACCGCCATCGTTGTCATGATATTCATGGCCAAGGTCGAGTCCTCGTTGATCGACTTCTCCCTTGACTTCATCCATTCCTCCCAGGTGATCGCCTGCATTGGCCACCACAACCAAAACGGCTTTTCCCGATACTTCATAAAGCTCATGCAGGTTGGGTGCACCAGCACCGAATTTAATTACAGCCTTGACACCATCCTTGATGGTAATCTGGTCCAGATCACCGGCAACAACGGTACGTCCTTCGGCAGCAAGCATGTGAACCGCCATCCTGATGTTGTCGGCAACTCGGGAACGCAGCCGGTCAATCACGTCATCCTGCTTGTTTTTTGATAGCTTCTGGAAGACATCGGGCAGTAACTTCATTTCTAGTACGAGGGCCTGCAGCAAATCACGACCGATTGTGTCAGCAGTCATCCCGCGAAAGTCTATGGGTTTGTTCATGATGTTTTTTTCCTGTAAAGAAAAATTGCCGGTTAAATGGGTGTTCCCGAATCGACCTTTGTATAGGGATATTTGTCAGGAAACGGCTTGATGTGCTTATAAAAATGGGAACCGATGGATTCAGCACCCTTGAAGGCCGCAAACGCCTCATCATCAAAATTTGCGTAGTGATAAAGACTCCCAGTTCCAGACTTCGATGTAAACCGTATGGCCAGAGTTTTGGTTTTTGAATCATGGCCAATGGCTGCGATTTGGGAACTGGATACTGCATCCATCGCAATATTTGGACGTTCAAGAGTTTCGGTATTCATGATTTTCCTTTCACTGGGACTATTATTAAACCGCCTCAGCCAAACGTTCAGCCGCAGCATTCAAATCCATATCAAGAAGCCATTCAATGACTTTGCTTTCGTGGACTCGAAAACGAAGGCTTAATGCATCAATCAATTCATCATCCGATGGACGGCTTGGAGCCTTGGTTGAATCCGTCATCTTGATAGCAGGGACTGAACCGCCAGGAGTGCGATCCTGGACACGTTTATCAAAAGCAGCCGCATCCCGGTCAATCTCGTCCTGGACTTTCTTGCGGGCTTTTGCTTCCTCTTCTTGCTGGATGCGAACGCGCTGCGCTTCGATTTTTGCCGCTTCATCGGTCTTATGCCTTTCAATGCGGGTTGAAACAAGCAGCTTGAAGTCATCCATGGCCTTGGTGATGATTTGCTGTAGATCCGGGAACAGGAAAGACATGCCGTCCCCGATTTCCTTGCACCATGCAAGTTTTGAGCGAATGTCCTTGGCCATGGAATCCGCTTCAATTTTTGCATTGGCCAGAGCGTTATCCACCGCATTCTGCATGGCGGAAAACAGTTTTTTCCCTTTCATGGCCAGCGCAAAATCGGGTTTGTTGAGTTCAAGACGGATAGGACTTATTTCTTTTTCAAGACTAGCTATATATTCGCCATAAGCATTCCTGGCATTCGTGACGATATTGATTTTCTTGGCTTCCTTTTCCTTTTCAACATCCTTCTCAAGCTTGAGGGCCGTGACACGCAAATCCTCATGCCACGCATCAATCATCCGTGCGGCCTCGCCAATGGAAAGGGTTTGCTCAAGCATCGCCTCCTTGGCAAGCTTGAGCTTCTGGCACTGTTCCCGAAACAGCTTTGCAGCGGCTTCCGCGTTGGAAAAGTCCTGATCGGTCACCAATTGGATAGCCCTGACCTTTTCAAGACGGTCTGCAAGGGCAAGCCCGTATTCCTTCATGTTGCTTGTCGTGATTTCGCCTTTCGCGTGCACAAAAAGGGCAGGCAGTTCAATGGATACTTCTGCCGTGGGTTTCTCAACAATCTCGGCAGGAACATATTCTGCAACGTCTTTTTCGAATTGATCCCATCCCTCGACA
>JAGWIG010000178.1 GCA_028873515.1 Pseudomonadota bacterium
ACCGCCAACCCGATAACGCTTCTTCAAACCTCATCTTCCGTGTCTCCTGGTGCCACTCTGCCGGTCTCATTTTTCACCCCCTTCGGGGATTGGATAAAACCGGACAGATTACGTGCTACAACACCGGACAGTTTATTTGCTCTCTACACCGCTAGAAATGTACCTTGACACCAGTTATGTCTGCATCATAGCATCTTCAACGTTGGGTTCTGCTGCATCATTGTATCCTCGCGGGCTTGGGGATAAAAAAAGGGGCGTCCAGAATGTAGGTGCCCCTTAGTTTTATTTATGTTGTACTAGAAATGCCAGCAACACTATTTCAATAGATGATAGTTGGCTTCAGTAAGGGCTTTTCGCAAGGCAGCATTTCCTCCTTGGGCTATCCCTGTATGGCTCTTCACGGTGCTTTTTTCCTGAATATGATTAATCCAAGAGATTTATTTTTTCAATTTGGCTCTTCTAACTTGAGTTTTTGATTCTTCCAATATGTGATCTACCATAGGTCCAGTCCCCGCATTAACTTTATCTCGAACTTGTTTCTTTACTTGATCCGATATTTCTTCTTTCTGCTTGACATAAGATGGCACTGCTTTTCCCCATACCTTATCTTTTACTTTCTTACCTATCATTTCAGTTCTCCCTCTTAAGATTTACCTAAAATGAATATACGCCATTGAATCAATGAATAGAAGGAAAGGATAACGGGATAGGATCAGGATAAAAAAGTGCACCCGGGATATTGGTGCCCTTTACTTTTATTGGCTATTTCCAACCTTAGAATGCAAATAGCCGAAATAAAGTATGATCTTTTGATCACAAAACAGGCAAAAGTGTGATCAAAAGATCACACTTTCCATTCATTTCATATAAAAAAATACCCGGCCTAGCACCGTGAGAGTGGGTGAAGCCGTAAATTTGTGATACAGTGAATGCACGTATCTAAATGGAGGGTATTACATGGCTACTTCGATCCGCCTGGCTCCAGAAATCGAGCAAAGGCTTGACTACCTTGCTTCCCACACCGGGCGCACAAAAGCCTACTATCTTCGGAAAATCATCGAGCATGGCATAGATGAAATGGAGGACTACTATCTTGCCGCAGACGTGCTGGAGCGCGTTCGCAAAGGACAAGAACAGGTACATTCTGCCGCTGATGTGAGAAAAGACCTTGGCCTGGACAATTGATTACGCCGACACGGCCAAGGGACAGCTACATATACTCGATAAGCAAATGGCGCGGCGCATCGTCAATTTTATGGACGAGCGTATTGCCGGACTAGAAAATCCACGCAGTAAAGGCAAGGCATTGACCGGCCCTCTTGGTAGCTTCTGGCGTTACCGGGTGGGCGACTGTCGGGTAATTTGTGAGATTCAGGACATCATGTTACGGGTTCTCGTTGTGCAGATAGGCCACCGGCGGGAAATTTACCGATAGCCCCTTGATCTGCTTCCCGTGTATATTCCCGACTTTTTTCCTGCTCTTTTTCAATTTTTTGGTAGTCAAGTGTTATATCTTTCGCCTGACTCCGGCTAATCGCTCGTTCCAACCCTGATTTTTCGTAATTTTTGATTTCTATCAGATCCTTGCTGGCATACAGTTCAGTCGATTCCCTGGCACAGCTTGCAGCCGTGTACCACCATTCCATGCCCGATCGATCATTTCCAACAACATGTTTGCTGTGTCAACAGTCATTCCCTGTCCCTTGTGGATTGTTAGCCCGTACGCATGATCAAAATGGGGTAGCTTATCGTGGTTGAATCTTAAAAATGAGCCGTCTTCATCCATTGTTCGCAACGGCGAAACGAGTTGCTAACGCGAAAATGGGCCGACATTAACTGGAAAGAACGCTCCCTGCGCATCCCCAACGGGAAAACCGGCTACCGGGTTGCACCGATTCTACCTGAGGCCCTTAAAGTTCTGGAACAGATGCGTGAGCAGTTCAAACCAGTCTCCCCGAAAGAGCGAATTTTTCCCATGACGGCTAACGCCGTGCATATGATATGGAGTGACATCAAGAAAAAACTGAATCTTGAAAACCTGCACTGGCATGACCTGCGCCATGAAGGCTGCTCACGGGCTGCCAAGATGCTCAATTTCGACATTGCCAAACTGCAGAAGGTCAGCGGACACAAAAATTTATCGCAACTCATATTATTTTATTAAAAGATCATTTCCCATTTTCCAGAAAATCTATTTCTTCTCAAATTTGAGAATGCGCACAACTCGTTAATTTGTCTTCGTAAT
>JAGWIG010000179.1 GCA_028873515.1 Pseudomonadota bacterium
GAAATTTTATGGGAGCTAAAACATGATCAAACTTAATGTCGTGAAGGATGAGGTTGATTTTGAAGCCTATGCCAGACGGGCCTTAAAAGGCCAGTACGTGCGACCGGCATCCAGTTTCATGGATTCAGCCCGATCCTTCATGACCCATGCACACACGGAGGGTATGACGCTTCCGTGGATCAAGACGCATGATCAGTTCAGGTTTCGCAAAGGCGAAGTGACATTGTGGCATGGAATAAACGGACATGGAAAATCCCTGCTTCAAGGCTTTGTTAACCTTTCATTGATGCAGCAGGGCGAGAAGGTATGTGTGGCCAGTTTTGAAATGAAACCAGCACGGACATTGCAGCGCATGATGCGCCAGGCATGCGGCGTGGCGAATCCTACTGATGCGTACATGGACAGATTCGAGAACTGGATCAGTTCGAGACTTTGGTTCTACGACAAGCAGGGAACCGTCCGAGGCAATACCCTTATCGGTGTCATGGCCTATTGTCATGAAGAACTTGGCATTCAGCATTTCGTGATTGATTCGATGATGAAATGCGGCATAGCCCCAGATGACTATGCCAGACAGAAATCATTTATAGACGAGCTGACGAGCATGGCGCGGGATACCGGCATGCACGTCCATTTAGTGGTTCATAGCCGCAAAGGTGAATCCGAGATGGAGCGTCCGGGGAAAATGGACGTGAAGGGCGCATCGGAAATTACCGATCAGGTCGATAACGTATTGAACATATGGCGTAACAAGGTCAAGGAGCAGGCCGTCAACAATCCTTCTTTCAAGCCGAAACGCGGAACACGCGAGGAACTGCTGGATGCGCCCGATGTTCTGCTGGACTGTGACAAACAGCGTAACGGCGAGCATGAACCCAAAATCGCGCTGTGGTTTGACAGGGAATCGTTCCAATACAAAGCGCGGGAGCATGACCGGTTGATAGACTTTTTAGGAGAAGGAAATGAATGAAGACGAGATTAAGATTTATCAAAACCATCATTTAGAAAATGAAGTCAATATTTCCCATCGTGGAATCATTGCACGGGCATATTCTGGTACCGCATCACCTAGACAAGCAATTAAAGCCATGTGTCTGGAATGTGTCGGAGAGATTCGCGCAGACATTACAAGTTGCACGGGTTATTTGTGTCCTTTGTGGAAATTCCGTCCATATACAAAACAGAGGGGAAATGATGTTCAATTATCTGATAACGCTACCGTGCCAGTAGAGTTTGAATCATAGATTCAATTATCTTTTTAAGTTGGTGTGTTGGTATAGGTGAAGTGATAATAATCGATTGTAGAGCGTAAAAAGGATAAATAATGAAATTCGCCCATCTTGATAAATCACCCCGACTCCAGCGAGTGCGAGCTTTTCTTGCTGACCACAAGGAGCACACCACCCGCGACATCGTTTACGGAGCGCAGGTGATGGCAGTATCGGCTTGTGTCTCCGAGCTTCGAAGCAATGGTTTAACGATTCATTCTCGCAGGAAGGAAAATATCTGGTATTACAGGCTTGAAGCATGACCCGCGATAAATTCCTCACACGCACGATACTTCTGCGAACTTCTGAGCAGGTGAAGTTATGTCATCGCGTGCTGGACAATCTTCCTCTTGATTCCGATCATCCTCTTCAGGTCAGGTTCAGCGAACAGCAGAAAATCAGGACTCCTGACCAGAATTCGCTTATGTGGAGTGGTGCGCTTTCAGATATCTCCGAGCAAGGATGGGTGGAGGGGAAACGGTACAGTGCCGAAGTCTGGCATTACCAGTTCAAACTCTGGTTCTTGCCCGAAGAATTTGAAGACAATCTCACCAAGGAGGGTTATCGTAAATGGGACATTTCTCCCAATGGCGACCGCGTTCTGATTGGCTCGACGACGCAACTCACAACAAGAGGAATGTCGGATTATCTGGAACAGATATATGCTTATGGGACGCAGGAATTGGGAGTTAAATTCAGGGAGGTTAAGAAATGAATGATTCGAGACTTTGCTCACATTGTCACCAGCATTTAAATGTAACTCATTTTTACACCCATGACCGTTATTGCAAGGATTGTCGAAAACGCTTGAACAACCCCGGACAGTTCATCGGATGTTTTAACAGTGACGCCGAGCGGGTAAGTCAATCTATTTTGCTCGGCAGATGGGGAAAGATTAAGGTGAGATGGAATTTTAGAAAGTTTAACCGATGATGTACCGCAACAAAAAAATACTCGACTCCGCGCGTGACGAAAC
>JAGWIG010000069.1 GCA_028873515.1 Pseudomonadota bacterium
CTCAAGGTATGGAAATAAGAGAAGAAACAACAGGCGCTGCGGCTGTCCGCCGCTCGGCAACAACCTGAATCCAGACTCAATGATTCGGGCTGCCAAAGCGGACAATTCATTTGCTACAAAACCGGACAGTTCTATTTGTTGCTAACAGTTCGTCTCCCTCCAGGAGACAAATTGAGCGTAAAATGTGACAATTGAAACTTAAAAGCAAAAATCGCCATAGGCTGCACCAATAAGCGGACGGCTCCTCATAAAAAAGGCAGGCAAGCGCATGAAAGTCGTTCGACTGAAGATCACGAATTTCCGTAGCATCAAGAGTGCCGAACTGCACTTCGACGGGCATACCATCGAAGTCGCAAGATTCTTCGGGTTGCCATCACGAGAGCGAAGGTCCACACGCTGATACTCGGCCCCATCTACCCAGCATGTCCTATCGTCGGGCAGCACAAGCTGTAGGGCGACATGGTTGCGCGGATATTGCTGACGATGGCGCAGATGCTCAAGTGATCAGCGCAAGGGTCGACAAAGAGGGGCCAGGGAGCGCAAATTCGATCGAAGGATGATTCGGATCGTGGTAATTTGTGAGGGAGCAACATAGGGCTGAGTGACTCGGAATGGCCTTCGGCTCCGTTCGATAGTTGACGATTGATGCCGAAGAGTAGCCGCCGCGCAAACCGAGCGCATCTCCTGCGCCAGGCAAAGTGCGCGTTTTTTGACGGTAAAAGTGACGGTAAAGTATGATGACCATGACAGCGGAAGCCAGGTTTCATGCGGGTTACCATGCCTCGGAAACAATTGAGTGGGAGTGAATGGCATGCGAAGCGGCAAGAACTTATTCAGCATTATTAGGGACTTGTTGGTTTTTGAAGATCACTACGGTTACATCGTCAATTGCGCAGGTTTCGGCGGTAAGCGATTGATGTTGAAAGGCTTCGCGCTTGTCGCCGTATCAGCGGATCTGTATGCGGCGCGAAGATTTGACGGTAAATATGACGGTATATTTGTCCTTAAAATCCCGGCATCTGCGTTTACCGTTATGTCCGTGTGACCTCAGACGGTAAAACCAAACAAGAACGGCCTGCAAACTAAAGGCATTTCGGCGAGCTTGTGTATTTTGTAGTGGCGTTCCGGTTCATATTTACTGCGCGGTAAATATTGCTGTTTCTTTGAATATCGATATTTTTCGCTCAATTCGTCCCTCAAGGAGAAACGAACTGCGCGATAAATAGGATGTCAGGCGGAAAATTTGTATCCTTCCGGTATCCGAAATCCATCATCCGGGACAATGATTGCCGGGCATTGAGTCCATGATTGAGCGCGATCCATTGTTGGAGTTGAAGGCTGAAAACGCCCGTTTGATCGCCCTGCTGGAAGCGAACGGCATTCAGTGGCGCGCGCCGCCAGAGCCCGTGCCGCCAGCTTCGACGCCGGAACCCCAGTGGATCACTTTTCGGCTGCTGTTGACAGAAGTGGGGTTTCCGACCGCCACACCGCGGGTCATGCGCGCCGAGCGTACCTTCTGGGAAAAGGTCACAGCAATTCACGTTTTCTGCGCGCAAGGCGAGTTCCGGGGTGGTGACCGCTTCGCGCGTCACTGGCACGACGTAGCAAAACTGGATGCCGCCGGCTTCGCCGACGCAGCCATCGCGGACAATGCCCTCGCCCGCGCAGTTGCCAAACACAAGAGCGTGTTCTTTGCAGAAAAGAACACGAATGGAGATGTCATCGACTATCACGTTGCCGTCACAGGCGGACTCCAGCTTGTACCTGATGACAACGCGTTGGCCAAATTGGCTGCCGACTATCAGCACATGGTTGATGACGGTTTGTTTCTCGATGATGCCGAACCTTTCGACGCTCTGTTGGAGCGATGTCGGGCAATTCAGCAGAAAGCCAATGCAAAGCATCACCACAATGAAATTCAATTGACATGAGATGAGAATCTCTGCGGGGTACCCTGCATGGACGGAGAGGATCAAAGTGGGCATATGGCTGGAATGATCGACTGGTCCCAGAATACAGTCACCTACATAGGGGGCAAGTGTATGCACATTCAGCACATCGAGGTCAGCAACTTTCGAAAACTCAAGGATGTTCGCATCGACTTTTCAGAGACGAACACTGTTTTCGCCGCCCTCCTCGGCCTTGAGCCTGGCCGGACTGTGTCCCAGGAGGTACTCATCAGATGCACGTGACAGCGTGCCAGGTCGCGCCCTCGAAGTACCTGGCCATGGCTTTGGTAATGCCGCCGTGACTGTCCGAGACCAGGAAACAAACCTCAGGCAGCCCGCGCCGTTTTGAGATACCCTGAATTTCGTGGACACTCCTGATTGGATATAATGGGTCGAGGAGGATTTTATGGGTTAAGAAGGCACAGAGCCATACGACCGGGTTTCGGGCCGAAGCGGTTAAACTGGCTTTGGCACAGGGGCTCTCCTTAAATAAACCGGGAATCAAGTGGGCGGGGCCAAGTATCAAAACGGGCCTGAAGGGGCATAGGGCGCCCGAAGCTGCCGCTACCAGGAAAGGGCCCGGCTTTCCCCCGGATGGCCCATGCGGACTGGCTTGGCTGGCTTGATCACCCGGTTGTCCAGACCCTGAAAGTACAGGATTGATCCCGTATCATTTTATGGATATGGCATGAGGCGTTCAAGTCTTTCATAATTGCAAATTAAGTGCTCCATCTTCTGCCCACAGGAAAACCATTCATGAAAAACCTGCTTCTTGTCTATGGTCACGGTGCACCCGAATCGTCCGTTTTCAACCATGCCCTGATTGAAGAGACCAAAAAAAACAGCAATGGATCACCCTCCATGAAATCCATGATCTCAATCTAGATAATCCAGCTGTCATTGCCAGGGAACAGGAATACCTGTCCGGCCATGAAAAGATTGTTTTCCAGTTTCCCTTATGGTGGTATAGCTTGCCGGGTCATTTCAAAAACTGGGTTGATAAAGTCCTGACTCCCGGATTTGCCTACGATGAAAACGGGGACAAACTCAAAGGCAGGGAATTCATGCTCAATATCAGCGTAGGATCTCCTAAAGAACTCTATGCCAAAAACACGATTCATGACCTGCAGGAATCCGGATTTGTCCACCCCATTGCCCAGATCTTCATCTACTGCCAAATGAAAGGCCATTCACACCGGATCTGGTACGATACCAATGCACTGGACACGAAAGCACTCGCAAAGATCGAAGGAGGAATATGTCCAGTATCTTCATGATTTCCAGAACGGCTTAAATCGGGATTACCCTATTTAATAAACATTGTGGCAACAAGCTTCGTCATTAACAGGGCAGGAAGGACAGGTGTGAACTGAAAGAAGGGGCCAGGAAGCAGCGCGCAGAATTCCTCAGGTGTGGCCCGCTTTCTAAAAACCCAACAAACGGGAAAATCACTTCTGCTGGAATCCACGCTTCAGATACAGACCCGAAGAGCATTTTAAATCAGGAGTAATGGAACCAATTCCAAACAACCTGCTCCTAAGCTGATTTAAATCAATTCACCCGTTTCAGGGAACCTTAAAATGGTTCGCAATCAAATAAATAAAAAGACGATACAGCCATGATCCCCATCAGTGCAACCGGAATCCAGAAGACCTTCCGAGACAGTGCCATTTTAATTGCCAAAACCGATCCTGATGGCAAGTTAATCCAGGTCAATGAAGATTTCATGGAACTTACCGGGTTTACTGAAGAAGAAGTAATGAACCAGCCCCCCCTGTTCCATCCAGACATGCCCCAGGCGGTAATTGTTCATTTATGGGTTACCGTCAACCGGGGTAAACTCTGGAATGGCATGATTAAGAACCTGTGCAGGAACGGCGATCACTATTGGTCCGAAACCAATGTGACCCCCATATTTCATGATAAGAAAATCACCGGCTTCCTTTTCGTCTTCGCAATGCCCACCCGGGAACAGATAGGCCAGGCCGAAGAGCATTACGCCAGAATACCCCGAAATGCCAGACGGTTACCCGAATCCATCCTTTCCCGGCTTCTGAACATGAGCATCATGAAATGGACCATGACCGGCTGTTTCTTTGGCGTATTCATGCCGGTCATCACCTACCGGCTCGGGGGTGGATTTGCCGGTGCCTCCATGGTCGCCTTGCTGGAATGTTTCGCTACCTACCTGTTCTGGAAAGTCACCGTATTCAACCAGATTGAAAAATTGCGCACAACCATGATGACCATTCAAGGCAGTGGCAATCTCAAACTGCAGATTCAGTCCAGATTTGATAATGAGCTGGGCCAGATTGAAAAAGCCTTCAATGCCCTGCTGATCACCTTGCATGGCATCGTCCGGGAAGTCGATGGAAATGCCGGCAATCTCGCCGTATCTGCAGCCCAGCTTGCCTCGGTAACTGAAAATGTGAGGGAAAACTCGCAGGGCCAGGCCAGTGCCATTATCCATGTTACGGAAGCGACCCGTGCCATTGCTGAAAAAATCGTCTCGGTCTCGGTTCTGGCTAAACAGGTCCATGAAGTTTCAAAAGATAGCCTTGAGCGCTCCCGATTCGGAAACGAAAGCCTTCAGGGGCTGGTTCAAAACATGCTGAACCTGATTGAATCCATCAATGAAATGGTTCTGGCTACCCAGCAGTTTGTGCGGAGCACCCATGAAATTTCGGACATGACCAATGAAGTAAGTGAACTGGCCGCCAAAACAAACCTTCTTGCACTCAATGCAGCCATTGAGGCTGCCCGGGCCGGTGAAGCAGGACGGGGCTTTGCAGTGGTCGCGGATGAAGTCCGTGATCTGGCTAAAAAATCTGCCGCGGCAGCCAGCCAGATAAGCTCCATTACCAATAATATTGAAACCAAATCCATAACGGTTGAAACTTACATGAAAACAAATCTTGCCTGCCTTGACGCCAGCCAGAGCATGCTGGATGATCTACAGGGAGTATTGAAAGCTTCGATGCAGGCAGCAGAAAAGGCCTGTGAAGGCGTTACCGAAGTCGTGAAAGTCGCCAATGAGCAGACTCATGCGAGCAGCGAAATCAGCCATAACGTCAAATCCATCTCAGACGTCATCACGAAAAACACCCATGCCATCGGCGATATCGCCATAGCGACCGAACAACTGCATCAAATGTCCTGCAAACTGCAGAATGCCATTGGCCCTTTCCACCATGCCCTTGAAACCTGAACCTGCAGGGCACAGACATCCACATGCCCATGCCCGGCTACTGTGCAGCTGCGAGGTTAAGCTCCTGCCACACTATCCGGCATGCATGCCGGCACCAGGCGGGTCAAAAGGTCAAGATCATGCAAGCCCCGGGAATCTGGCCAAGACTCAACCATGCCTTCCATGCCGGCACATATCCACTGCATCGGCCGGGTAACCCGCTTCAGCTTTTTTCCAGGTCCTGTTTCTTCTGCTCGAATTCCTCACGCTCAACCTCTCCTCGGGCATAGCGTTCTTTCAGGATATCCAGTGCACTTTTTTCCTGCACACGTTTACCACAGACCCCGCCGCCGTTCCTGGAAAATCTCAGCAGCACGACCAGGGCGGCAATCATCAACCCCCAGAACATCAGCATGGTAATGCCCATGCCTCCCCATCCCCAACCGTAATAACCCATATGTCCCCACATGTTTGTCTCCTTTCAGGATTTTGACATGACCTAAAGCTGCAACCGGTTAAGCCGTAACGCATTCATCATGACGGACACCGAACTGAAACTCATTGCTGCCGCAGCGATGATGGGTGACAGCAGCAATCCAAAAAACGGATACAGCACCCCCGCTGCTACGGGAATACCCAGAAAATTGTAGACAAAAGCAAAAAACAGGTTCTGGCGAATGTTGCGCATGGTCGCACGAGACAGGCGCACAGCCCGTACAATCCCCCCCAAATCTCCTTTGACCAGGGTCACTCCTGCACTTTCCATGGCAACATCCGTACCCGTACCCATGGCAATCCCCACCTGGGCCTGGGCCAGAGCCGGGGCATCATTGATTCCATCCCCTGCCATGGCCACAATATAACCTTGTTCCTGCAGCGTCCTAACCACCGTGGCCTTCCCATCCGGCAGCAGCCCCGCTTCAATCCGGTCTATGCCCAGTTGATTTGCCACAGCCTGAGCCGTGGTCGCATTGTCTCCGGTAAGCATGATGATCTGCAGTCCTTCTTCATGCAGGGCGCGAATGGCAGCCATGGACGTATCCTTGACTGGATCAGCCACACCGATGAGTCCGGCTGACTGATTGTCCAGGCTAAGCATCATCACGGTCTGACCTTTTGTGCGCAGGGCATCTGCCCGGGCCAGCAGGCCTGCCATATCAATGTTCAAGGCCTCAAACAGCCTGAGATTACCCAGCCCAACCAGATGGCCTTCTACCGTTCCGGTGACGCCCTTGCCTGTATAGGAACGAAAATCGCTGACTGCCGCAAGCGGCAGGGATTTCTGCTGTGCGCCTTTGACAATGGCCTCTGCCAGAGGGTGTTCGCTGGCACGCTCAAGGCTTGCACCCAATCTCAGCAGTTCGTCTTTATCATGAGTGCCGGCAGTTTCTACCGAAACCAGCACCGGCCTGCCCTGCGTTAGGGTACCCGTCTTGTCAACCACCAGGGTATTCACCTTTTCCATGACTTCCAGAACTTCCGCATTCTTCACCAGTACTCCAGCCTTGGCACCACGTCCCGTACCCACCATGATGGACATGGGTGTAGCCAGCCCGAGCGCACAGGGACAGGCAATGATCAGCACCGCCACGGCATTGACCAGTGCATGCGCAAGACGGGGTTCAGGCCCGAACAGCCCCCACACCATAAACGTCAGCAACGAAACCCCTATCACCGATGGGACGAAATAGCCCGAGACCACATCAGCCAGCCTCTGGATCGGAGCCCGCGAGCGCTGGGCCTCACTGACCATGCGGACTATCCGGGCAAGCAGCGTCTCGGAACCAACCCGTTCAGCGCGCATCACAAGGCTTCCGGTTCCATTGACCGTCGCCCCTATCAGAGGCGACCCAGCAGTTTTTTCCACTGGAATGGACTCGCCTGTCACCATGGATTCATCCAGGGAACTGGTTCCCTCCACAACAACCCCATCCACCGGCACCTTCTCACCGGGTCGCACACGCAGCACCTCCCCGGGCTTGACCTCATCGAGGGGAATATCCTTTTCACTCCCGTCTTCCCCGATAACCCGGGCCATCTTAGGCGCCAGTCCCAACAGCATCCGGATAGCCTGACTGGTCTGGCTGCGCGCCCGAAGTTCCATGACCTGGCCCAACAGTACCAGTGCCATGATCATCGCTGCCGCCTCAAAATAGACGGGGACGCGACCTGCCTGGCTACGCATTACTGCCGGGAAAATTTCTGGCAGCATCATCGCTACAACACTGTACCCCCAGGCAACGCCGACACCCAGGGCTATCAGGCTGAACATGTTAAGGTGCCGCTTCAGGACAGAATTCCATCCCCGTTCAAAAATCGGCCAGCCTGCCCACAGCACTACCGGGGTTGCCAGCAGGAATTCCACCCCCTGCAGGATACGCACCGACAGGAACCGGGACAGGACATGGGGAAACAGTTCATCACCCATGGATATCATGAAAACGGGCAGAGCCAGCACCAGGCTCACCCAGAACCTGCGGCTCATGTCACGTAATTCCCGGTTATCTTCACCCCCGGTGCTACGGGGTTCCAGAGTCATGCCACATATTGGACAATGGCCTGGTTCATTCCTCATGATTTCAGGATGCATGGGGCAGGTATATTCAGTTCTGCCGGAACCAGGCAGAACCGGCTTTTCAGGCTCACGTTCCTTCTCTGGCCGCAAAGCCTTTCCAGATGGTACGGGTTTCGTCTGTAAATCGACCAGCCCCATGCCACCAGCCCTTTCATGCTTTTCGGCCCGTGAAGGAGAAGACGATGCCTTCCTTGCATGGGCAGGCACATAAGATTGTGGAGCCGCCTGAAACCGGGTCAGGCAGCCTTGGCTGCAAAACAGGTAAGGATGCCCCTGATACAGGAACTGATAAGGGCTGTCAGCGCTAACGCTCATGCCACAGACGGGATCGGTGCTTGAAGTCATGGCTTTCTCGCTTCCGGGATAAACTTCTTACGTATGCCTGCATACAGGCTATGAACCCTCAAACCAGACTGTAACAGGATCTGGCCTTACCCTAAATAAGAAGATTAGGCTTACCCTGAAACAGGGTATTGATTTTTATCAATGATCATGAAAAACAGGGAAACCCCCTCCAGATTCTCTCTCATCACTGATCTTGCCCTATCCTATCCATGAGGATACCATATAAGCATGACCCTGCATCCTTCACACCCCGATATTATCAAACGGCTCAAACGTGCTGAGGGCCACCTTAAAAGCATCATAGACATGCTGGAAAAAAACCGCGGATGCCTGGAAATTGCCCAGCAACTGCAGGCTGTGGAAAAAGCCGTGACCAATGCCAAAAAAACACTGGTACATGACCATATTGACCATTGTCTTGAACGCGCGGTAAAGCAGGATTCCCGCAGGCCTGAGGAGTCCATCCGCGAATTCAAGGAAATAACCAAATACCTTTAGCCCATGAATAACACCGATCCCTCACCATCTCCTGCCTTCGGACACAACCACATTTTTCTCGGAACAGGCCATGAACGTAATGAACGTAAAACCTGGGCCGTAATCAGCTTATGCAGCTTGATGATGGCCATAGAAATCATCGGCGGCCATCTATTCGGCTCCCTTGCATTGGTGGCTGATGGACTGCATATGTCTACCCATGCTGCCGCCCTCCTGATTGCCGCCCTCGCCTACACCTATTCACGGCGGCATGCAAACGATGCCCGTTTTGTCTTCGGCACAGGCAAACTGGGAGATCTGGCTGGTTTTACCAGCGCAATCATACTGGCCATGATTGCACTGCTCATCGGTTATGAGGCAATCGAACGCCTGCTTGTTCCGGTCCCTATCCATTTCAATGAAGCGATTCCGATCGCCATGGTCGGCCTTATTGTCAACCTGGCCAGCGCATGGCTCTTAAGTGATACCCATCACCCTGGTCATGACCATCATGGACATCCCCATCATGGGCACGAAGACATCCGGTATATCCCTGCTGCATCCGGAACCGTGGCCCTGGAAATCTTCGAGGACAGGGTAGTGCCACGTTTCCGCCTGCGCCTGAACGGGATGGAACTTCAGCACCACAAGGCTACGATCGAGACCCTGCGTCCGGATGGGGAGCGGCAGGTTTTTACCTTCATGGACCAGGGTGCCTATCTCGAATCCAGGGAGCCGATTCCCGAGCCCCACGAATTCGAGGCAATACTGCAGCTTGATGCCGAGGAATACAGGCTGGTTTTTACCGAACATGACCCTCAAGTTCCTGATGCTGACCGAACTGCAGGTCAACCTGCCCACACACACCGCGATAACAACATCTACGCTGCCTACATCCATGTTCTTGCCGATGCAAGCGTCTCCGTGCTCGTGATTATCGGACTGGTTCTGGCCCGCACCTTCGCCTGGAACTGGATGGATCCCCTGGTGGGCATCATTGGCGCCCTGGTCATCGCCAACTGGGCTTCTGGCCTATTACGCCACACGGGCAGCATCCTGCTGGACATGAACCTGGATCAGCAAATGCTGGAAAAAGTACGCAGAACCATCGAAACCGACGGTGACCGGCTAACGGACCTGCACCTATGGCGACTCGGCCCGGGTCACATGGGTGCCATCGTGTCCGTCATCACCCAAAAAGCACATGATGCCACTTATTATCATAACCGGCTCAGCCAGTTCAGCTGGCTTTCCCATGTTACAATCGAGGTGCAGCAGCATAATTAGGACGGGCTTCAACTAATCATGCCACACCGGCACAGTCTGGCCTGGAGTCCCGGGCGCAGGGCGAAACAACCAATGGAAGAGAGTTAAAAATGACAGCAGCCACAACGGTTCAAAACTCATTCTTCAGTGTAGTGGTAGTGGGGGGCGGTTCAGGTGGGGCCAGTGTCGCTGCGCGTCTCAGGCGAATTAATCCCGCACTGGACATCGCCGTCATTGATCCGGCTGAATACCATTATTATCAGCCTGCCTGGACGCTGGTCGGCGGGGGGCAGTATGACGCAACAAAAACACGGCGCCTCATGCGTTCGTGCATTCCCCGGGGCGTTGAACTGATTCCTGGAGAAGTTATCGCCTTTGACCCGGAACACAACACCGTGATCCTCAAGGAGGGGGCACGGATCGAATACAGCCAGCTCGTTGTTGCCGCAGGAATCGAACTCGACTGGAACGCCATCGAAGGCCTGCCGGAAACGCTCGGTAAACACGGCGTAACCAGCAACTACCGGTATGACCTTGCTCCCTACACCTGGCAGTGCATCCAGCAGTTCAAAAAAGGAGTGGCCCTGTTCACACAGCCCCCCATGCCTATCAAATGTGCCGGAGCCCCGCAAAAAATCCTCTATCTTGCAGCCGATCATTTCCGCAGAAAAAAGATTTCTGCCGATCTTCGTTTCTGCACCCCGACACCGTCCATGTTCTCGGTGCCATTTTATGCCCAGGCCCTGGATCAGGTCATGGCAGCCTATCAGGCCAGACCCTGTTTTGGCCATCGCCTCATCAAGGTCGATGGACCTGCAAAAACCGCTTTTTTTGAAGTCACGACCGATGCCGGGAAATCCATACAGCCCATGGAATTTGACCTCCTGCATATCGTGCCTCCCCAGCGGGCTCCGGGTTTTATCCGCGAAAGCACCCTGGCCGATGCTGCGGGATGGCTTGAAGTAGACAAGAGGACACTGCGACATGTGCGTTACCCGAATATCCATGGGATCGGGGACTGCACCTCAACCCCAAACAGCAAAACTGCTGCCGCTGTCAAAAACCAGATTCCAGTCGTGGTGTCAAATCTCATGGAGGCTCTTGCAGGTGACGGCAACACCCAAACCTACGATGGCTACTCGTCCTGCCCCCTGACCACATCCGCCGGAAAAGTCATGCTCGCCGAATTCTGCTATAACGGGGCCATTGCCACCAGCTTTCCTCTGGATCCCAGAATTCCGAGATCAGTATACTGGTGGCTCAAACGCTCCTTTCTTCCCTATCTGTACTGGAATATCCTGATCAAGGGAAAAAGCTGCCCAATCTTTCACAAGCCCCGAAAATTTGCTGAAAACCTGCCTTCCATCATTCCTTGATGCAAAGGGATCAAGCAGGAAGACCTGGCTTATGAAGTCTCCCACCGCTAAAGCCCTTGCGGTCTTGTAGCGGGGGTTTCCTGGCTCGACGACCAGAGCGCAGGGGTGTTACCACCCTTGCGGCTTACCACGGTCTCCCCAGGCGTAGATTGCGTTTCCGCAGCCGGTTCGGAGCCTTCCGCCCCTACCTTGTTCCTTGTGATCCTGCACCGTTTCTTTTCTTTCTGAACACCCTTCCCGGACAATAACTGCCGGACACCGCGCAGGGCAATAACCTTTGCCGCATTGTGATCCGCATGGTCGGTGTTCCCGCAGCTCAGGCAGACGAATCCGGATTGTGATACCCGACTGTCCT
>JAGWIG010000180.1 GCA_028873515.1 Pseudomonadota bacterium
CAATTGCGCGTGTTAACGAGCAGTTTGCGCTCTGAATTACAGAGAATTGCGGTATTAATTGACATGACTCTATCTTTGACAAGCGGATTTGTGCCGTTTACGCATATTGCAAAACCGGCGTCTTTAAGCAGTTGGATGTCTGAAAGCGAGGCGTTTACGCTTTTATTGCTATCCCCGCTGGCATCCGGATAAACCGTGACATGGTGTCCAAAAAACCTTTCCTTAATCGCCTGAATCATCGCCGGGGTGTCACGTACCCCTGTCAGCTCTGAGAGTATGCGCGGCTGATTATTGCGTATCACTCCGACAGTGGCCGTGCAGTTGAACACATTGAAATCCATGCCGATGTGTAACGGCTCCGAAACTTCGATCACTTCATCAGTATGATTTTCTGTGCGTGAGAAATCGGGGTAGACAGAGCCGGAAACCAGATTAACGAATTGGCCTTCTAGATATGCCTCAATCAAATTTTCGGGGTATGTGGCTATCAGTGACGGTATATAATCATCCGGCAAAAACCGCGCGTTTTCGTGCGTGCTGGACTGAATCAGCCCATAAAGCGCTTTAAGCTCTGGCTTTTCATTCGGCACTTTGAAAAACTGCTCGTAAACGAATTTGAACCCTTCCGGCGTGGTGGTTACATCGATTCCGTTACGTATTCCGGCCACTTTATAACGCATCCGAGCAATGATTTTGCGCCATGCAAGCTGCGCCTTTTCCTTTTTCATCACGTCCAGCTCGTCAATGAGCGCGTTGCCGATTTTGAACCCTACGATGTTTGCCGGGTCGTCCATCGAGCGGCAGATTGTCGTACCGCGAAATTTAGTGCCTTCGTAAAAATGGACTTCTTTGTTGCCCTGGTTGATCTTTACGCGCAGCCCGGTGGCGGCCGCAACTTCCTCAATTGTTGGGTAAAAAATGTCGCGTATTTGGGGAAATGAAGGGGCAAAATAGCCCTGGTTTATGCGCGGGAACTCGTAGAAGTGCTGGCACATAGCAGATGAACCAACATAGGTTTTGCCGCTGTTATGATGAATAAATCCGTATTCATCAACATAATTATTTGTTTCAAGTACCTGAATATCATAATAAATACTTGATTCCTCAGCCAAAACCTGTATAATTATTTCTTTATCAAGCGGAGCATTTATTAATGAATGATAGGCAATTAAAAGTTTCTGCTCTATGTGATGGACATAGAACATCAAAAGAAATCGCTTTAATGATTGGAGATAGTCACAAATATGTGCAAGCGGTAATGCTAAAGTTTGATCTTCCCCGTAGGAAAAAGGGTTCATCATTTGGAGTAATGAACGGCTCTTATAAAGGAGGCCGGAAAATAGACCGAGACGGCTATGTTTTGACTTCTGCTCCCTTAAATCATCCTTTTGCTCGTCATCGTGCGAACCGTTTAACAGGAATGATTCTTGAGCATCGCCTTGTGATGGAAAATAAAATAGGTCGCTTTCTTGAGCCGCAAGAAGTTGTTGACCATATCGACGGGCTTCGTCTGCATAACTGCCCATCAAATCTACGTTTATTTGATTGCAATGCGAATCATCTAAAGGCGACAATAACAGGGTCTGTACCAAATTGGTCAAATCAAGGGTTATCGAAGATGCATATAACTCGTGGCCTTCGTCCGCAGTTCCAACAAATTGATACTTACCGAGACATGAAAAGAACCGGTGCCGCGCGGTTGCTACAAATTCTCCGCGCCGCGTTACAACTCGGTATAGAGTCTCCTTACCTTTTGGGAACGACCCACCACTTAAACAAAGCCGGAATTTTTGATTTTTCTCGTCCCAACTTAGAACGCGCATTGGCCGATTTATATCAGCAATACGCATAATTCCATGCTCTGTATGTATCCTGGTATCAGGGTGCATACAGCCAAACCCCCCCACATACGCCCTGAATTTTTGCGGTAGATCAATAAACGCCCTTTGTGGCCTAGTCAGCTGCATCGAGTCTGCCGTCTATCGTCTCGAATACTATCCGCTTGCGTTCCGGTGTTTCGCCTGAATCTTCCGCCAATGCTTCAAGCTGTTTGGTTTTGAGCTGGTTATCAAGTGATTGCCCGATTAATGCCAGTCTGCGGGTTTCCAGCGATTCAATGCGGCCCATTAATGTATTAATAATGCCGTGATAATCGCGGGTTTTAAGCTTTCGTTCAGATTCTACGCCTTCGCGCTCTGTGATCTCGCTAAGCTCCGGCTC
>JAGWIG010000181.1 GCA_028873515.1 Pseudomonadota bacterium
TGTAAAAAGCTGTCTGAGTAAGTTTTTCATTGTGAATATCCCATAAAAGGCCAAAATTGAAAGGTGTACATAGGCGTATCGCCGACTTGCGGATTGGCGGTTATTTTCCAGCCAAGTTGAATGCGTAAGCAATATTTTTTTGACCATGCCCGAACATAGTAAAACTCAAAATATTGATAACCCATGTTTTTTAATGTCACAAATAGCCATCCATTATGTAATGATCGATTACCGACTAAAGGATCACCATAAACTTTGTAAGATTTTATATAGCCAAGCTTCCCGGCCCCCATGACATTAACCGCAAATCCTTGGGTACTATTGCGCATTAACCATGCAACACGGTTTATATAACGCTGGAATCGGCTTGATTCGTTTTTGAATGGCCTGTGTTCTGTTTGCCAGCCGGGATCTCCATCGAGTGAAAAATCCAAAGTTGAAAACCATGATAGCCATCCTGGAAGCTGCCCAGCATTATTTGCAAATAGCACAACGATAGGGTTAAGAATACGCCCAAAAACCGCTACAAACAGGTTTAGCGGGATGAAAAGAAGGTATTTAAGGATTGCTATTGTCATTTTTAACTCGTAACTATATAAGGAGGTTTCCAGTCAAGCGGCTTTGGATAATGCAACTCCGGCATGACTGGAAATATATTATTCAATTGCGCTTGCAATTCTTTGGCCTTTTCGACGGTTAAAGTGATTTTTTCGCCATCACTTAACATAATTGTTATATCTGCCATTTTTGGCGCACTCCATAGGTTGATTGGTGGCAAGTTGATTTCAGGCCAGGTTATCATGTGCCCCCGCAAACTTCCGGCAAAGATTTAATGTAAGCCTGGGCGGCTCTTAGTTGCTCGGTAAGCCCATCTGCTTGTTCAAATCCGATGTTAATAACTTTTGCATCAGCTTCTGAAAGTGTCCAGGTTCCGGGATTGGCGTCATTATCATCGCTGGTACGGGTGGAACTGCCGGGCAAGGAGCAGCTACGACGAGCGGCTTTGTCTCGCTGCATCCTTGCAGCAAGAAGAGCATCATTAGTGCTTGCCAGGGCTTTATTTGCTTGAGTATTTTCATCGTAAGTTTTCCCGATTATTTCTGCTGAAATAGCGGCGGTTTTTTTGGCATCATCTACCCGCTTATTTGCAAAGCTCAATGCTTGCTCTGATTTGTCGCGCTGCTCTATTTTGTAGGCGTCGAATTGGCGTTGTATTGCATGTTCTCCGGCCAAGTAAATCATGACGCATAAAAGCCCAAGCGCAAGCCATGGACAGATTGCTTTTACCAGTTCCCAGATTGCGCTTAAGCCCATATCATTGCCTAAAATCGCCGTTATGAAGTTTAAATTCAAATTGCCCCATCATCCAAAGCAAATCCCCACCATCCAAAGCAAATCCCAACCATCGCTTGTTGAGGCGGCATAATAAGGGGACCCGTCTTTATGGATTCCAATTATTAAAACTTTATCAAGCTCTCCAATTGCGCCCTGAAGAGCTTTGTCAGGATCAATAGGCAGCTTTGTTTCGCCTTTGAATTGTAGAATTTCGGCTGTTGGATTTCCGCATCCAGGTTTGCCGCACCACGGCGTTCTGATACTTGGAGTGCATTTACACATCGCTATTCTACTATTTGCCAGTCATCGGCAAGCATATCGGTTTGAGAGGCTAACCAAGGTACAACCTTTTCATCCGCCGTCTTCATGTCAATATGAGGGCAATAGTTTATTTCTGTACCTTCTGGATAAATGCCGAGTAATGGAGCGCGGCTTACCTTGAACTGGCTACCAGGAACCAAGAATAAAAACATCCCTTTCCCATTCCAGCCAGCCCGACAAACCTTAAAGCCTTTTTTCATGGCTTCGATGGCTAATCCGAATGACATGCCGGAAGTTTCACGATAAGCCTTTTCAAACTCTTCTTTTGGCGACCATGAAGCATAGCCATCAGGATAAATGACTTTGTAGCCTTGTGAACCTATTGGATGAATACCAGATTCTTTTGTTGACAGTGCCGGTTCAGCTTGAATTAATTTAGTACCGATATATTTTTTCATCTATAAAACCCTTTTCAAAATCTCAAACAAAACAGCGGACGCGATAACCACGTCCGCAATCTTAATTAGCCAACTGTTACAAAACCAGCTTGCTCGTCTGCGACGGACAAAAAACTTCCATCTTCCGCTTGTGCTGTGGCCGGGGCCGTGCCGTCTGCATTT
>JAGWIG010000016.1 GCA_028873515.1 Pseudomonadota bacterium
TGCCGCCAAAGCACTTCACGCAACTCGGGCTGGTCTCGCTGGTGGCAATCCACCAGCAACTCCAGCGTTCTACTTGAACCGCCGTATGCGGAACCGCACGTACGGTGGTGTGAGAGGGCTGAGGGGGTAACCCCTCACCCTACTCGATTACCAGAGTGACAATAGGTTCATGCTCAGCAAGCATCTCCCAGCTGGAACCCGTGTCGATGAGGTGAGTAGGTCAGCGAAATGAAAGAAAGGAAATTGTGAAGAACATAGTCGCAATGTCAACTTAATCTGCAGGTTGAACAAAACCATTCATTTGTAGAGAAAGTCTGAATTACTTAGATAATGGGAATGTAGGTGGGATAGGTCGTTCTTATTCAGTAAACTGCTGAGTAATGTAAATGGCAGGGATAGGTGCTAAGCGGTATCAAACCTGTTTCACTCAATAAGGGGTAGCTGGCTAAAGCCAGGTTTCACCTAATACGTCGATTAACTTGGGCAAAGTCATTAAACACTGGATAGGCCGTGTTAGGATGTGAGAGAGTGCATTAAGAATAATGTAGAATGAATACGGCCCTCCGGGAGAGGTCTCGTGACCCATCGCATGAATCAGCAGGAGCCCCTTCCATTTCCATAATCTGGGAGGAAAGAATGATAACGATAAGCCCGTTCCCAATCGGACCGGATAGAGGCATAATTTTCAGCTGGCCTCATTTTTTTAATTCCCATGCTTCCTGAAACTATTTTTAATTATGCCTGCGAACATAGCCGTTATTTTGCAAGGCTTGTTCATCGGGCTGATTTTCGTCTTGATCTCTTATCTGATTTTGAACGACAGGTTGGATCTGAATCCTTGCTGAACTGGTTTAGCAATGTAGAAAAAAATGATGAAGATGCAGTGCTTCGCGCCTTGCGCCAAATGCGTCAAAAGGTTCTTGGACGTATTATTCTGCGTGATTTGTCTGGGTTGGCTGATTTGGATGAAGTAATGCGTACGATGACACTGTTTGCTGAGACAGCAATCATGATGGCAGTAAATTGTGCTACTGCACAGTTAACTGCTCGTTATGGGAACCCAATCGGTAAGGAGAGTGGGCTAATTCAACAACTCATCGTTATCGGAATGGGAAAACTGGGTGGGGAAGAGTTGAATGTTTCGTCTGATATTGACTTAATTTTTGCTTATCCAGAAGAAGGTGAAACCATTGGTCCTGCGATTATTAGCTGTATGGAATTTTTTAACCATGTTTCACGAAAAGTTATCAGGTTGCTTGCAGAGGTTACTGAAGATGGTTTTGCATTCCGGGTTGATATGCGCCTTCGTCCTTATGGTGAGTCTGGCGCACTGTGCTCGAGCTTTGCTTCCCTGGAAAACTATTACCAGTCTCAAGGACGTGAATGGGAACGTTATGCCTTGATAAAGGCCAGGGTTGTCTTTGGTGAGAGATCCGAAGAGCTGATGCAGTTGTTGAGACCGTTTGTTTTTCGAAAATATCTGGATTTTGGGGCATTTGCCTCTATGCGCGGGCTATATGAACAAATTCGGCGGGATGTATTACGCCGGGATCGAATGGGCAATATTAAAACCGGATTTGGAGGGATACGTGAAATTGAGTTTTGTGCCCAGGTATTTCAGCTGGTGCGAGGGGGCCGTGAGCCATCATTACGCAAGCGCCCAACCCTGGAGGTGCTGGAGGAAGTTGCCCATTTGGGTTTTTTACCGGTCTCAATAGTGAATAACCTGATGTCAGCCTATGTTTTTTTAAGACGTCTTGAGCATCGGTTGCAATATCTTGACGATTCCCAGACGCATACTTTGCCTTCTGAAGAAGGTGATTGCCTGCTGATAGCACAGAGCATGGGCTACAAGGGAGTAACAGAGTTCATGAAGGCACTTGATATGGTTCGCCTGTCGGTCAATCATGATTTTCAGGCCTTGTTTGTCCGGCAACAGGTGTCGATACATCCTTTGGCTTCATTATGGATGAATCGTGCAGATTCAGCAGAAATGCAGGACAAGTTTCATCAACTTGGTTTTGTTGATGGAGTTGAGTGGGTAAACCGTTTGTACCATATGCGTGAAAGCAGCCGATACCGGAATTTGTCGGAGTCGGCTCAAATGAGGCTGGATGGTTTAATCCCGCATGTAATTGAAGCTGCGGCCAGATGCCCAAATAAAGATGAAACACTTGGCCGAATGTTGAGCTTGATTGATAGCCTTGAAAGACGAGAAGCCTATTTTGCTCTCCTTGATGAATATCCAGCAAGTCTTAATCAGGTAGCTAAAATTTGTTCAGCATCAAGCTGGGCAGCGGAATTTTTGGCTCAACATCCCATCTTGCTGGATGAGCTTCTTGACGAAAGGTTTCTGGCTGAATTGCCTGGAATCCCAGAACTTCGCAAATCTTTAAGGTCAAAAATCCAGGAAGCAGGCCAGGATGTTGAAGCCCAGTTTGATGCATTTTCTGAAATCAAGAATGGACATATTTTCCATCTGCTTTCCCAGGATCTTGCTGGGATACTTACCGTTGAGCAGCTAAGTGATCATCTAAGTGATCTGGCAGATCTTGTTCTAGATGAAATGCTTGATTTCTGTTGGCGAAATCTTTTGAGAAAACCTTGGCCAGATAAACATTTTGCTGTAATTGCCTATGGCAGGCTGGGGGGGCGTGAACTGGGATATACAAGTGATCTGGATTTGGTTTTTTTGTATGAAGATGACCGGGAAGATGCACCCCAGATCTACGCCAGGTTTGCCCAGCATGTGAATTCACGCCTGAATGGCATAGGCCGTGAAGGTAGCCTATATGAGATAGATCTGAGGTTGCGTCCTAATGGTTCTAGTGGATTGCTTGTAAGTTCGTTTTTAGCTTATGAACATTATCTTTGTCATGATGCCTGGGTCTGGGAGCTTCAGGCATTGACCCGAGCACGTTTTGTAACAGGAGAGGCAACAATTGGCAGGAATTTTGAAATCTTGCGTCGGCATGTCCTTTCCATGTCGAGGGATTTAAATCATCTCAAGGCTGAAATCATTTCCATGCGGAATAAGATGTCTGCAAGTCATCCCAACCCTGAATCCTCTTTTGATATCAAACATGATCGTGGTGGAATGATAGACATTGAATTTATGGTGCAATTTCTTGTTTTAGGTTATGCCCGTGATTTTTCCATGTTGCTTGACAATGTGGGTAACATTGCCCTTCTTGAAAGGGCGGCTCAGGTTAAGCTTATTTCTATGGAAAAGGCGAGGGCAGTATGTAATGTTTATCGGGAATACCGGGGCCGCCAGCATGCTTTAAAGCTTAATGGAAGTCGTTATTCTCGTGAAAGTGATGAAAAATGGAGTGCCCCACGGCGACTTGCAGTGATGGCGCTCTGGAAGGAGGTTTTCGATTGAATCTGGGTAGTATCAGCCTATTATATTGGGGCAGAAAACGATATAATCTAGTCTTTTTGGTATCCGGAGAGTTGACAAATGTCGATGGCTGATCGTGATGGCCTGATATGGTATGACGGTAAGATGGTTCCTTGGCGCGAAGCCACAACGCATGTACTCACTCATACTCTCCATTACGGCATGGGCATTTTTGAAGGGGTTCGTGCTTATGAAACACAGCATGGTACGGCTATATTTAGATTGGATGCCCATACTGAAAGATTTTTTCGCTCGGCTCATATCCTGGGTATGAAATTACCCTTTGATCCAGAGACCATCTCAATGGCGCAGATAGCAGCAGTTAGAGAGAATCATCTTGCTTCTGGTTATATTCGGCCGATGGCTTTCTACGGGCCGGAAGCAATGGGGATATCGGCGCATACCCTTTCCGTTCATGTTATTGTAGCAGCCTGGAGTTGGGGGGCGTATCTGGGGAAGGAAGCATTGGAGCATGGCATACGTGTAAAAACCTCTTCTTTTTCACGCCATCATGTCAATATCAGCATGTGCAAAGCCAAGGCTACCGGTAACTATATGAATTCTATTCTTGCACATCAGGAAGCTGCAGCCGATGGTTATGATGAAGCATTACTTCTTGATGTTGACGGGTTTGTTGCTGAAGGTTCGGGAGAGAATGTTTTTATAGTTCGCAGGGGGATAATTTATACTCCTGATTTAACTTCAGCGCTTGAAGGAATAACCAGGGATACCATTGTGACCCTTGCGAAGGAAAGCGGTTACAGCATCGTAGAAAAGCGTATTACACGGGATGAAGTCTACTCCGCTGATGAGGCGTTTTTTACCGGCACCGCAGCGGAAGTTACTCCGATTCGTGAGCTGGATAATCGTAAGATAGGGAATGGCGATCGAGGTCCTGTCACAGCCGGGCTGCAAAAAAGGTATTTCGATTGCGTGGAAGGACGGGATCCCGTTCACGCTGAATGGCTGACTTTCATCGAGGATTGAAATGAGCGTTGATCAGAAGGACAATACTGAACGAGTCATCACCGTAACAGCCAAGGATTTGCCCCTGCACTGCCCGATGCCTAACCAGCGTCTCTGGAATTCGCATCCGAGGGTTTTTTTACCGATTGAGCAGACTGGTCAGGCATTATGTCCTTATTGTGGAACATCCTACAAGCTATCCGGTCCAATCCCGGCAGGACATTAGGGACCTTGTGTCTGACTCCATCCTGGTAGTGGCTCCAGGCTGGGTGGGTGACACCATCATGATGCAGCCTATGCTGACCCGCCTTGCTGAAATGCATCCAGGTGTCTGCATTGATGTACTGGTGGCACCGGAAATGGCTGAACTGGTGTTGCGTATGCCTGAAGTCCATGCCACAGTCATTATGCCAGTGGGCCATGGAAAGATGGATTTAAGGTCTCGGTTCAGGTTGGGACGCAGTCTGGTTAATAAGTATGACTGGGCTATCGTGCTTCCCAATTCCCTTAAATCTGCGTTTATACCCTGGTTTGCAGGAATACCGCGGCGCACTGGTTATAAAGGCGAAATGCGCTGGGGCTTTCTGAATGACATGCGCAATCTTGATCCGCTTCTATTGCCCCGTATGGTCGATCGTTTTCTATTTCTGGCTGACAAAGTTGAAGCTGGTCAACCCCCTCAGTACGGGTTTCCTGAACTGAAAGTCAGTACTGAGCAACAGAGAAAGGTTAGAGAGCAGTTTAACCTGTCTTCTGTCAGTGCTGCTTTATGCATTGGGGCAGAATATGGCCCGGCCAAGCGGTGGCCTGTTTCAAGGTTTGCTGAGCTTGCACAAAAACTTGCGGGGAGAGGTTATGAAATCTTTCTTATGGGTTCAGCGAAAGATCAGCAGATCGCCTCAGATATTCTTCGTAAATCACCCTTTTGCAAGGATTTGACTGGCCATACTACATTGGGACAGGCCGTTGATATTCTGTCAATATGTGCAGTTGCTGTCTGTAATGATTCAGGTTTAATGCATGTTGCAGCCGCATTGGGTCTTCCTCTGGTTGCATTATATGGATCCTCCTCTCCTGGGTTTACACCCCCGCTCTCTAAGCGAGCACGAATCATATCTTTGAATCTTGACTGCAGCCCCTGTTTTAAGCGCGATTGTCCGTTTGGGCATTTGAACTGTCTTAATGGTATTACTGCTGCAATGGTAGAGGGTGAGATTGACGGATTATTGGGTAGTTATATTGAGGATTAATGTTGTGAGCCCAGTGCGCGGCAAGCCTCGCCGTTCAGGGCGGAGAAAGCCCAATGTTCCAAGGGCGGGGCACGCCCGATTGGCCTGTGAAGTGGACGGTGCGGTAATGCCGTCAGCAGCAGGACCCCACCGAAGCGGCTCATGGGCAGCTTGTTGCCGCGCGCCTGAGCGCAATAGGAGTTCGGGCCTTATGGCTGGGCAATATGTCAAATAAACCCTTTTAAGGTTTCTTGCAAAATTTACCTTGTTCCGGGCACAATAGAGGACTGTAAATGGTTTTGGCGCGGTTTGCACAGCCTGCTGAATTTAAAATAACTCTCCTTCCAAGGAGTCATGCATGCAGAAGATAGATTCAATTCTGATCGAGAACCGGATATTCGAACCAGACGAGACATTTAGATTAAAAGCGAATATTTCATTTGCAGATTATGAAGAAATGTGTGAACAGGCCCAAAATGATTATGAGGGTTTCTGGGGGAATCTGGCCCGTATGCATTTAGACTGGGACCAACCCTTTACACGAGTTTTAAATGAGGACAAGGCGCCTTTCTATCGCTGGTTTGAAGATGGAAAGATTAATGTATCTTTTAATTGCCTGGATCGCCATCTCCACGAGCTGTCTGATAAACCTGCTATTATTTTTGAGTCTGATGAGGGCACTGTAACTTCTGTAACCTATGCTGAATTACATAGACAGGTCTGTATTTTTGCAAATGGCCTCAAGTCACTCGGCCTTGTTTCCAGTGATCGGGTAATTATTTACATGCCGATGAGCATTGAGGTGATAGTTGCTATGCAGGCCTGTGCGCGGATTGGATTGATACATTCTGTGGTTTTTGGAGGTTTTTCTGCAAAGAGTCTGAGTGAGCGGATAGCTGACGCCAGGGCAAAACTTGTTATTACAGCTGATGAAGGTATGCGGGGAGGAAGAGCGATACCGCTCAAGTCTACATGTGACGAAGCGCTTACTCACGCCGAAGTGGAATCTGTTGAGCGTGTCATTGTTTACCGTCGTACAGGTGGGAACTGTCAGTTCAATGCTCCCCGCGATATCTGGTGGGATGATGTCATTGCATCACAGTCTCCAGTTTGTGAAGCTATTGCATTGGATGCTGAACATCCACTTTATATACTTTATACATCGGGTTCAACCGGCAAACCGAAAGGTGTGCAGCATAGTAGCGCAGGTTATTTGCTGGGTGCAATCCTGAGCATGCAATGGACATTTGATTATAAACCTGACGATGTATTCTGGTGTACGGCTGATGTCGGCTGGGTTACAGGACACACTTATGTTGCTTATGGTCCTCTTGCCGTAGGCGCGACCCAGGTTATGTTTGAAGGGACGCCAACATGGCCACATTCCGGACGATTTTGGGAAATGATTTCCCGACACAGGGTTACGGTTTTTTACACGGCACCAACGGCTATCCGATCTCTTATCAAGTTAGGACCGGATTTGCCGTTAACTTATGATTTGAAAAGCTTGCGGCTCATTGGTACCGTGGGTGAGCCGATTAATCCTGAAGCCTGGATGTGGTATTACAACAAGGTTGGAGGCGGGCGTTGCCCAGTTGTGGATACCTGGTGGCAGACTGAAACGGGATCCCACATGATTGCCCCCTTGCCAGGCGCCATTTCTACTAAACCGGGATCGTGTACGCGCCCTTTGCCAGGCATTATGGCAGATGT
This sequence comes from Pseudomonadota bacterium, assembly GCA_028873515.1. Taxonomy (GTDB): domain Bacteria; phylum Pseudomonadota; class Gammaproteobacteria; order Burkholderiales; family REEB80; genus REEB80. The sequence continues at coordinate 7,312 of JAGWIG010000016.1, forward strand.
TGTCAATGAGAAAGGGCAAAGTGTCGAAGATGGTAGTGGAGGAATGCTGGTTATCAAACGCCCATTCCCTTCACAACTTCGAACCTTGTGGAATGACCCTGAGCGTTTTTGTCATGTTTATTTCCCGAAAAATTTTGGAGGCCGGTGGTATTTGGCAGGGGACTCTGCACATCGTGATTCAGATGGCTATTTCTGGATTATGGGTCGTATTGATGATGTACTTAATGTTTCTGGTCACAGGTTGGGTACCATGGAAATCGAATCTGCTTTGGTGGCCCATCCGTTTGTTGCTGAAGCTGCCGTGGTAGGACGGGAGCATGAAATCAAGGGGGAAAGTATCGTTGCTTTTGTTGTGCTGAAGGGAAAAATGCCGGATGAGGCAGAAGCAGATAAGATGGCTATTGAACTTTCATGCTGGGTTACCGAGCAGATTGGCAGCATTGCCAGACCAGATGAAATCCGATTTGGAGAAAATCTGCCTAAGACCCGTTCAGGAAAAATCATGCGCAGACTTTTACGATCGATTGCACGAAGAGAGGATATCCAGTCGGACATCTCTACCCTGGAAAACCCGCAGATCCTGGCACAGCTTAGCCGTGCAAGCGGCAACACGATCGTCTAAGGATTTTTCAGTCTTTGGATTTCATAATTGAGGCTTATCCGATTGCAGCATAGCAAGCTCTGGGTGCGGGGATGGAAAATTGTACGGATGGGTTTAATCACATTCGTGCTGATTGCTGTGACTCTTATTCTTTCAGTCCAGTTTTATTTCATTCCTAATGCAAATACCTGGAAGCAAGATATCGCAAGCCAGCTTACACAGCGAATTGGTCACACGGTAACAATTGGAAATATTAATGCCGGATGGCATGCAATGCATCCTCATTTGCACATTTCTGATCTGATCTTATTTGATTCGGCTGGAAACCCTTCTTTGCAGCTGGGCTCAGTCAATGCGGATATTGCTTGGTCAAGCCTGCTTTTAAGAGAGCTTTATTTATTTGATTTACGGATTGACGCACCTACTATTGTTATCCATCGGAATGTTCATGGAAATCTCTTTGTTGCCGGAATAGAGATTGGTAATAACAATAAGTTTCCAGGGAGCTCTTTTGGTGATTGGTTAATCCATCAGAGGCATTTACATATAACTCAGGCAAGGATTCTGTGGCAGGATGATTATCGCCATGCTTCGCCCTTGATTCTTAGTCATGCCAGTCTGACCGTTAACAATTTTTCAGTTCGTCATTCCTTTGTCTTTAGTGCTACCCCCCCCGCTAGGCTCGCTCAACCGTTTCAGCTGAATGGTGTTTTTTATGGGCGGTCACTGGAGTCGCTAAGTAGTTGGCATGGCAGGCTGGGCATGAATTTCCCAAGCCTGGATCTGTCTTCGCTTAAAACTTATGTCAATTATCCATTTGTTCTGAAAAGTGGTGTCCTCGGTGGAACTTTGCACGCGCAGCTTGCAAACCGGCGTTTAACAGAATTAAGGGGTAAGGTTTATATCAATAATCTTGTGGCTCAAAATGATACAGCTCACCCTTTGTTGAAAATAGATCATCTTTCAACAGGACTTGAATACGAAGCCCGTGAAAATGCCTATAGCTTGAAGCTTGATAAGCTTACCCTGGCATTGCCTGGGAATAGTTCACAAAATAATCCTGTGTCAGTTCCAATGAATTTCTTTCTCGATATTGCCCATCAAAAGGGGAGCTTGCTGAAAGTCAATGCTCAAGCAGATCATTTTGATCTGGATAAAATGCGTAAAATTGCAGCATCTTTACCTCTACCTGACAATATTGCGGGTTGGCTTGCCCAATACCGTCCCCAAGGGAAAATGACCAACCTGAAACTTGGTCTTGAAGGGCCAAAAAAGGAGTTGAAATTAACCCGGTTTGAAACCCTGTTTCATAATTTTGGAATTGAAGCTGTAGGGAAGCGCCCCGGATTTACAGATTTGTCGGGAGAACTGAAAATGCAGCCGGATTCAGGTATTTTATCTGTTGATAGCCGAAAGGCATCAGTCATCTGGCCTTCTCAGTGGCGAGCCCCTATCTTGTTCGACACGATAGTGGGAAGTCTTTCATGGGCACGGCAGGGAAATTATTGGCGAGTGACGACGGATGGAATTCATTTAACAAATGCTAATCTGATTGGGAGCGTTGCGGGTAGCTATGTCACTAATCTGCATGATCCTGGTTATCTTGATCTTGCCGGAAATATCCAGCACTGTGAGGCTAGGTACATACCGTCTTATCTCCCGCTTGGTATTGGTGCGCCAGTAATTGACTGGTTAAGTAAGGCCATTGTGGCGGGTCAGGCTAAGGATGCGAAGGTTATTGTAAGGGGTAATTTAATGGATTTCCCCTTTATTAAGCCTTCTAGCGGGAAGTTTAGTGTCGAGGCCCATATTACCGGGGGCCGGCTTGATTATGCCAGTGGATGGCCTGCCTTGAATAACTTGGTACTTGATATCGGTATCAATAATTCTGGACTGAGGATTGACGGGCATTCCGGAAATGTTTATAGGGGTGAGTTAAGTCAGGTCAAGGCGTTTATACCGAATTTGTTTCAGCCTGATGCTGTTCTCACTGTAACTGGGCAAGCAAAGGCCCCTACAAAGGATTTGTTGGGATTCATTCAGCATAGCCCCGTCAATAAGATGCTGGGTGACATTAGCAATGGAGTCCAGGCCCAAGGCGATGGCAAACTAAGTTTGACACTCCAAATCCCATTGGCCAATGTTGCGGCAACCCATACGACAGGGACGTATCAGTTTATTAATAACCGTATCCAGTTCAGTTCTCGGTTTCCAGCACTTGGTGATGTTAGCGGGGCACTTAATTTTACTGGAACGAAAGCCAAGATCCGACATCTGCATGTCAGGCTGTTTGGCGAACCTGCACGAATTGATCTGGATGCAGATACTTCAAATACCAAGGTTAAGGTATCTGGGCAGGCAAAGGTAGAACAAGTGTTGCAATTTGCTGATCTTCCTTTTAAAGATAAATTTTCAGGTGTGACAGATTACCAGGCGCAACTTGATTTGGCTTCAGATGGCCATAGAAGTTTGACTCTTCAGTCAGATCTGGACGGGTTAAGCAGCAGTTTACCTTCTCCTCTGGACAAGCCTGCAAGGGTAAAACTACCCTTAACTATTAAAATCAATTCGGTTGATGGACGTTATACCCGTACTAGAGCCAAATTTTCTGGTGGCTTGATGAATCTTGTTTTTGAAACTCGCCCAGGCAAGTCTACAAGAGGGCGAGTCGCCTTTAATAAAAAAGCCGTAACATTACCCCAGACAGGAATTGAATTGACGGGGTATCTGAAACAGCTTGATGTTGATGCCTGGCGAAGCTTGATCTTGGACCAGAAAGGAAAGAGTGCAGTCGCTTTTCCTTTGTCTGACATTAAACTGTCGGTAGATACCTTGAGGGTCGCAAGCCATGAGCTTCATCATGTAAAATTTGATTTGGTTCCCAGCGGGAAAGCCTGGTCTGCACAGATAAAAAGCGATGAGATGGATGGGAGGGTAAGTTATGACCCCAAGGGAAATGGCACGCTTCATGCCATTTTGACTCGCCTGGATATTTCACATACCGGGTTTGATGAAGGCAGGAATAATGATCAGCCGGCTAAAGCTTCATTCCAGACCTTGCCAGTTCTTGATGTTACTGCAGATGATTTGATCCTGAACAATCACCATTATGGGAAGATGCGGTTTTTGGCCCATCCTGAAGGCAATAACTGGGCGATTAACAATCTGACACTTGAAAATACTGACAGCAGTCTACAATTAAGTGGTGTATGGGATGATACTCCATTACATTCGCATTCCCAGGCAGATTTTACCCTGAATGTGCGTGATATTGGTCATTACCTGTCCCGAATCGGACATCCTGATCTGGTTAAAGGAGGTAAGGCAAAACTTACGGGTCACTTATCATGGGCAGGGCCATTGATGAAACTCGATTTTTCCACGTTGACAGGTAAAATGGTCCTAAGTGCAGAAAAAGGACAATTTCTTCAAGTCGATCCAGGAATTGGAAAGTTATTGGGTATCCTGAGTCTTCAGTCTTTGCCAAGTCGATTTGCTCTTGATTTTCATGATATTTTTAGTCATGGGTTTGCTTTTGATACGATCCAGTCTAATCTTGATGTAGTGCAGGGTGTAATACATAGTGATGATTTTAGAATGTACGGACCCTCTGCTCTGGTCTTGATGAATGGACAAACTGATCTGGATCATGAAACTCAGCAGATTGATGTGCATGTAATCCCGAATGTTGGAAATAGTATTTCAATCGGGGCTGCTTTTTTGGGTGGGCCTGTAGTCGGTTTAACATCGCTTCTTTTGCAAAAATTATTGCAAGATCCATTGGGTCGAATTGTCTCCTACCATTATCTGATTACCGGAAATTGGGATAAGCCGATAGTAGAAAAGGTTAGTGCAGCTAAGGCTAGCCGTGCTTCTGGAGAAATGCATTGATCAGTTTTACGGGAGAAAAAGACGGAGTCCGGGTTGCTGCTGTCCAAATGGTATCAGGCCCGGATGTCATGGCTAATATTGAGACGGCCAGAACACTTGTAGTCCAGGCAAAAAACCTGGGGGCAAGACTGGTTGTCTTGCCTGAGTATTTTCCTGTTATGGGTATGAAAGATACTGATAAGTTATTGGCCAGTGAGTCATTTGGTACTGGACCCATACAGGATTTTCTAAGCCAGACAGCCAGGAGTTCGCAGTTATGGATTGTTGGGGGAACCCTTCCCATCAAAGCTGCAACTCCTGATCGGGTGAGGAATTCTTGTCTGGTTTTTGATGACCAGGGAGTACTTCGTGCCCGTTATGATAAAATTCATCTATTTGGAATGGATTTTGGTGGTGAATGTTATCGTGAGTCCGATACGATTGAATCAGGTAGGGATATAGTGGCATTGGACTCTCCGTTTGGTCGTATCGGGTTATCAATTTGCTATGATCTCAGGTTTCCGGAATTGTACAGGCAGATGGGGGAAGTGGATATACTGTGCATTCCCTCCGCATTTACAGAACTCACTGGCCAGGCGCATTGGGAAGTATTGCTGCGCGCTCGTGCCATTGAGAACCTGGCCTATGTCATTGCATCCGGTCAGGGCGGTATCCATCCTGGTGGCCGAGAGACATATGGAAACAGTATGATTGTTGATCCTTGGGGTGTAGTTGTTAAACGTTTAGGGAAAGGGCCAGGATTGGTTCTGGCGGATTTAAGTGCAGAACGGCGTCAGAGATTACGTGAGGGACTGCCGGCATTGAAACATAAGATACTATTAATGTGAAGGAAATTTAGTGGAAGTTAAAGAGAATCTGAAACTTGCGTCCAATTTGTTGCTTGTCCCATATGGGCTGGATGAGCTTGACCTGTCAAAAGCATTTGGTCTCATGATGACCCATCAGGTAGATTATGCAGATCTTTATTTTCAGTTCAGTCGATCTGAGAGTTGGTCTCTTGAGGAGGGCACCGTCAAATCAGGCAGTTTTGCCATTGATCAAGGAGTTGGAGTTCGCGCAGTAAGTGGAGAGCGTACGGCTTTTGCTTATTCTGATGACATTAGTTTTGTTGCGCTGGAACAGACAGTGAGGGCCACTCGAGCTATTGCTCGACAAGGAGGAGAAAGTGTCCGTCCGATTGTTGCTGCATCGGGGGGGCATGTTCTTTATCCCGCCATGGATCCGCTTGCTGATTTTGATTCGGAATCGCGGATAGCGATTTTGCATCGTGTTGAAGCTTTGGCACGTGCAAAAGATCCCCGTGTAACACAGGTTATTGCAGGATTGGCCGGGGAATATGAAGTAATTCTTGTTGCTCGCCATGATGGGCATTTGGCTGCAGATGTAAGACCTTTGGTACGGCTTTCTGTGCAGATTATTGTTGAATCGAACGGTCATCGCGAACAAGGATATGCAGGAGGAGGTGGGCGTTTTGGTTATGAATGGTTTAATGAGACCCGTATTGCTGGATTTGTTGATGATGCCGTGCACCAGGCTTTGGTCAATCTTGATGCTGAGCCCGCACCTGCTGGCCCGATGACAGTCGTGTTGGGAGCAGGCTGGCCAGGTATTTTGTTACATGAGGCAATTGGTCATGGGCTTGAAGGAGATTTTAACCGGAAGGGGAGTTCGGCCTTTTCCAATAGGATAGGAGAGAAAGTGGCGTCATCTGGGGTAACAGTCGTTGATAACGGTACATTGGAAGGACGCCGAGGCTCTCTTAATATTGATGACGAGGGTAATCCTACTTCGTGTACCACGCTTATCGAAAATGGGATTTTGCGTAATTATTTGCAGGATAGTCTTAATGCCAGGCTTATGCGGATGCCCGTAACTGGAAATGCACGCAGAGAATCGTACGCCCATATCCCTATGCCACGAATGACCAATACTTATATGCTGAATGGTGATATGGCACCAGAAGAAATTATGGCGTCAGTGAAATCGGGTCTTTATGCTGTCAATTTTGGTGGGGGTCAGGTTGACATAACTAGCGGGAAATTTGTTTTTTCGACTGCTGAAGCCTACCTCATCAAGAATGGACAGATTACACGTCCGGTAAAAGGGGCAACACTCATTGGTAATGGCCCTGATGTTTTAACGAGAGTATCCATGATTGGTAATGACATGCGTCTTGATTCAGGTATTGGAACTTGTGGGAAAGAAGGTCAGAGCGTGCCTGTAGGAGTAGGTCAGCCTACTCTTCGGATTGATGGTTTGACTGTTGGAGGTACTGCCTGAATGTCTTCTGATTTCATATTATCAAAAAGATAGGAGTATGAGGGCGAGAAATTTTAAACAAAAAGAAAGACCATGAGGAATTGGCTTTTCAACAGACGAATATAATTTTATGTTTTTGGAAATATATTGAAAAGACTTATACCAAATCATATGGTTGGGTGTGTAATTTCATCACATGGACGCAATTATATTGTTGAGGATCCTGTTAAGAATCATATAAGCTGTGTGGCGAAGGGTCATAAGCAGAATATCGTAATCAATGATCGGGTCCACTATCAAATGACTTCGGTCAATCAAGGCCTTATTACAGGCATTGAATCGAGGACTTCTCTTTTATACCGATCTGATGCCTATCACCAGAAAATGCTCGTTGCCAACATCGATCAGGTGGTAGCCGTAACGGCTGTCTGGCCCCCCCTGTATGAGTCCTTATTATCAAGAATCCTGCTTGCAGCAGAAGCTGCGAGAGTTTCAGCGCTGATTGTCCTGAACAAAACGGATCTTCCCGAGAGCAAAGAGGCCATGCCATTGATGCAGTACTATGAATCCTTGGGGTACAGGCTGATAAAGTATTCAATGAATGAACCCATCTCTTGCCTGCTGAATGCATTATCAGGTCATACCAACTTTCTGATAGGCCAGTCAGGTGTTGGTAAATCAACACTTCTGAATCGGCTTTTGCCTAATGCAAATGCGCGCACCAAGGAAGTGTCCGAAACTTTACGCTCCGGACGCCATACGACTACCCATTCCACGTTGCATCATCTTGATGCAATAACCGATCTGATTGATTCGCCTGGGCTACAGGAATTTGGGCTTGCACATGTGCCTCTTGATGAGCTTGTGTATGCGTTTATAGAATTTAGACCATATATTGGCCAGTGCCGGTTTAGTAACTGTCTTCATCTGATTGAGCCTGGCTGCGCAGTTATTGAAGCAGTTAATAACGGTAAGATTCGCAGGAGCAGACATGAATTACATGTCAGGCTTTTGACTGAATCTGGCAGCTGATCATCCTTATATTAATTTTCGGTCTTAAAGAATTTGTGCCATTAAATTTCTTTCTTTGGGCCGGTTTAATGCCAACCATGTTGCATAAGGACCAAAAGAATATCGTGATTCTAGATTTTCACTGGCTTTATGTAAGTATTCCTATATTAACCAAGACAAGCCTTATCTTAAGCGTTGTCAATGAAACAGACTCTATCCTGCCTGACAACGTATAAAACGGCTTGTAGAAGTAAATGAATGTTAATAGCCATTAGAACCAGTTTGGATCTGTTACCTAAATTGCACGAATACAATTGTGGAGTTGCAAATATCAGCAATGCTTACTTTATTACTATGTTTGGTTTCACACTTTATCTTCAGGTTCTCTGAACCAGAGAATATTTTGGCTAATTTGAGAGCAATAACTTTGCATAGAAATTAACGGAATTGATTTGTTTAAAATAAAAATTTTTTCTTCCTGTGATTTAGTATTTATGTGTTTGATTCCGCTTCTCGAAGCCTGCTGATCCTTGCTTGAGCTCCAGGATGTGAATCATAGAATAATGAAAAAAGTGGATCCGGGGTTAAAGTGGAAGCATTGTCTTTGAAAAGCTTTACAAGTGAGTTAACCAGTTTGTCTGGCTTAATTTGTCTTGTAGCATAAGCATCTGCATCGTATTCATGACGACGTGAATACCAACTGCCAATTGGCGTAAAGGGAAAGAGGAAAATAGGTCCGGCAATCAAGAACAGGATTAAGGCTTCCGCGTTTCCAGGAACCGGCAGATATAGCCCTGTAAAAAACCAGGTGTGGGTCATCAGTTTGGCAAGTAGCCAGAGACCGAGAAAACTTACTATAAACATTAGTGCAATACGTTTATGCACATGGTGAAGTTTGTAATGACCTAATTCGTGAGCCAGCACAGCTAGGACTTCATCAGGCTCAAGCTGTTTGAAAAGCGTGTCAAAGAATACGATACGGCGGGATTTTCCCAACCCGGTGAAATAGGCGTTACCATGACTTGAACGTGTAGAGCCATCCATTACGAACAGGCCATTTACCTTAAATCCACATTTCTCAAGAAGAGCGTTAATACGGTTTTTTAGTGAATCGTCAGAAAGAGGCTGGAAATGGTTAAATAAAGGTGCAATGAATGTTGGATAAAGGGCGAGTACAATAAGATTGAATCCAATGAATACCAGCCATGCGGCTATCCACCAGTGGTTAGGGTAGGTTTGCATGATCCAGAGTATAGTCATGAGCAAGGGGAGTCCGAGTGCCAAACCCACCAAGGCATGCAATAGTGTGTCGCGAACGAACAGGCCAGGGGTCATGTGATTGAACCCGAATTTCTTTTCTATGCCAAATATACGATAGACTTCAAAAGGTAAGTCGAGCATGGCAAGTAGTAAAAAAACACATAGAATAAAAGCAGTGCTTCCTGTTAAATCTTTTAGAAGAACATGAACATGTTCATCTATCCAGAGTAGACCGCCCCCGAAAGTTAGGAATACGAGTATCAGGCCGTCGTATAAATGCTGGACGAGATTGAGTCGGGTCTTGGCAATGGCATAATCTGCAGCCTTCTGATGACTTTGAAGGTCAATGGCCTGCTGGAAGGCTGAGGGCACTTTGCTACGGTGATGACCAACGTAGCTGATTTGCCGTAGGTCCAGGAAAACTTTAAGGCCGGTTGAAAGAAAAAGCATCAGGGCAAAAAGGGTGGTAAAAACGGGCATAGCACATCCTGCATGACATCCATATTTATATTATGCCACAATTATTCCTTTTACGAAGGGAACCCTATGCCTCAGGATGCTAACCGTCTTATCTGGATTGATATGGAAATGAGTGGACTTTCACCTGAAAATGACCGGATTCTTGAAGTGGCTCTGGTGATAACGGATAGCGATCTTGTTATTGTTGCTGAAGCACCTGTATGGGTTGTACATCAGGCAGAAGCCGTACTTAATGGGATGGATGACTGGAACAAGGGTACTCACAAAAAAAGTGGCTTGATTGAAAAAGTAATGAAATCAACTTTTAGCGAAATTGAAGTAGAATCATGTGCATTGGATTTTCTTGCAGAGCATCTTCCTGCGAATGTTTCTCCCATGTGTGGGAATTCTATCTGCCAGGATAGACGGTTTCTTGCTCATTATATGCCGAAACTTGAACACTATTTTCACTACCGTAACTTGGATGTAAGCTCCTTGAAGGAATTGGCAAGACGGTGGAAACCCGATGTGTATAAAGGGTTTAAAAAGACAGGAAAACATGAGGCACTTGCTGATATTTATGAGTCTATCGAAGAGCTTAAATATTATAGAGAATCCTTCATCCGGTTATAGATTTCAATATACTGCTGGGCGCTGTTTCGCCAGGAAAAATCTCGTTTCATGCCATTGCGCATGATACGGTGCCATATTCTTGGACGTTTATAACATTCAAGCGCTTGCCTGATCGATGTCAGAAGAGCCTGGGCCGTGGGTTCGTAAAAGATGAATCCTGAAGCTTTGGATGGCTCCTCGTTATAGTCGGTAACGGTGTCGATGAGACCGCCAGTGGCATTGACTATTGGAGGGGTGCCATAATGCTGGCTATACATCTGGTTCAGACCACAAGGCTCGTAACGGGAGGGCATAACGAACATATCAGCACCCGCAGTGATTCGGTGAGCCAGTGCTTCATCAAAACCAATATTGAGTCCGACTCTTCCGGGAAAACGTGTAGCAAGATCACGGAAGCCTTTTTCCAGTGGGGCTTCGCCATTACCTAGTACGGAGAATTGAACTCCGGCAGCAATCAGCAGGGGAGCAATTTCCAGTAGCAGGTCAAGCCCTTTTTGATAGGTCATGCGGCTGACTACTCCTATGAGTGGGGAGTCCTGGTTGTCAAGTCCCAATTCTTTTTTCAAGGTTTTTTTGCACCCGTGTTTACCCGCAGGCTGTTTCAGGGAATAGGGTTGAGGAAGATAAACATCAGTTGATGTATCCCACTCTTTTTCATGGATACCATTGACTATACCTGTAAGGACATTCCGTCGTTCATGCAGTAATCCATTAAAACCGAAGCCCAGCGCCTCGGTCTGAATTTCCTTTGCATAGCTTGGGCTGACAGTTGTTATGGCATCAGCGTATTGCAGTCCCGCTTTCATAAAAGATAAGTGGCCATAAAACTCTACCCCTTGAAGGTTATAGGCTTCCCAAGGTAAATCCAGTCGGGGTAGGACAAGGGGGGGGAAATTTCCTTGGAATGCGAGATTATGAATGGTCATGAGACTTTTAGCGTGGGCTTTGTTGGAGCTAAAATGTAGATATGCAGGAGCAAGCCCGGTCTGCCAGTCATTACAGTGCAGGATTTGTGGCATGAACCCGATTTTTGTCTCATAGCTTCCAATTGCAGCAGCAGCTTCACCCAGCAATCCGAATCTCCAGACATTATCAATCCAGTCTTCACCATCAGCATTCTGGTAGGGGCCACCCTGTCTATTAAAATAAGGTGGGTAATTGAGAAGATAAATGGGAGTTTGAGTATCTGGATGTCGGGTTTCGATGAGTTCAGCACCCTTGCCAATCGAGGAGAGAAAGAGTTCCTTGCGGGGAGTTTTTTGAGGAAGTTTCTCAAGCAATGGTGGGTAGGCGGGTGTCAGGATACGTACATCAACCCCAGTTTCTTGAAGTGCTGCTGGAAGTGAGGCTGATACATCAGCCAGTCCCCCGGTCTTGATGAACGGGTACAGTTCTGAGGTTGCGAACAAAACGGTAGTTTGGGCGGGCTTTAGCATGTATAAATGTAGGAATCTTTGATAGATGCGGATTTGGGTCGTTTGATTAAAGTTGTTATGATGATGTTAACACAACCCCTCATGCAATTTGCATGTCTGCAGCCTAATTATAGGTTTTGCAGTAATTTTTTTGATGGAGGAATCGAGCATGATCATCGGATTTGCAGGTTTGGGTCGAATGGGGGCTAATATGGTCAGGAGACTGCGGCGGGCTAATGTTGATGTTGTTGCATGGAACCGTCATTTTGAAGTCACCCAGAATCTTGCAGCTGAAACAGGTGCAATCGCTAAAAAGGATCTTGAAAGTCTTGTTGCTGCATTGACTGAACCTCGAATAGTCTGGCTTATGTTACCTGCAGGTGAAGCGACGGAATCGGCCGTATCCAATTTTCAGCAACTCCTGTCTCCAGGGGACATACTGGTAAATGGGGCTAACGAAAATTTCCACGCTGATCTGGATTATGCAAGCCGACTTGCAACCAGGAATATAGATTTTATCGATGCTGGAGTTTCAGGAGGAATCTGGGGGCTAGAGAATGGTTACGCAATGATGCTTGGAGGAGACAAAGCCTCGATTTCCCGTCTTGAGCCCTTAATACGTATCCTTGCTCCTGGGCCTGATAAGGGTTGGGTTCATTGTGGACCAGTGGGATCGGGGCATTATGCAAAGATGGTGCATAATGGTATCGAATACGGCATGATGCAATCGATAGCAGAGGGGTTATCTCTGCTGAAGTCGAAGGAATCTTTTAATTATGATCTGGCTGCCATAACAGAATCCTGGAGGTATGGCAGTGTGATTCGTTCATGGCTGATGGATTTGACAGCGGAATTCCTTGCCTCAGATTCTGACCTGGCTGACATTGAACCTTTCGTTTCAGATTCAGGAGAAGGGCGCTGGACAGCCATTGAGGCTATTCAGCAGGGAGTGCCGACGCCTGTCATGAGTCTGGCGTTAATGATGCGATTTACTACCCAGGGCAATAATGATTATGCTGCGAGACTTCTGGCCATGATGCGCAAAGGATTCGGTGGTCACGCAGTCAAAGAGGAATCCTGAAATATGGCAAAGGATCTGAACTTTCTTTCCCCATGTAGTTTTGTAATTTTTGGAGCAACGGGTAACCTGGCCACCATAAAACTTTTACCCGCACTCTATAATCTTGAGGTAGCTAATCGTTTGCCGACTGCCCTTCATTTTATTGCGATTGCCAGAAAGCAATGGAATCAGGGTGACTGGGTCACTCATGTTCATGATGTGCTCAAGGGTAAACTGGGTGACATTTTTTCCGAAGAGGTGTTTGAGCGTTTTGTAGCACGTTTTAGTTATATGGAAGGCGATCTTGATAAACGTCAGTGTTATACCAATCTTATTCAAGAGCTTGGTAAGCCACGAGAAGGGGCTTGTTCAAATATTATCTTCTACCTTGCCCTGAAACCTGAGCAGTACATGCCAGTTGTACAGCACCTGGATGACGCTGGGCTTAATCGCCCTCAAGGCCTTCACAGGATCGTTGTAGAAAAACCATTTGGTACGGATCTCGAATCTGCAAAAATACTGAATCAGCGATTGCACCAGTCTTTTGATGAGGAAAATATTTATCGCATTGATCATTATCTGGGTAAGGAAACGGTTCAGAACATGTTGGTTTTCAGGTTTGCCAATACACTTATTGAACCCGTCTGGAACCGTAATTATATTGATCATGTGCAGATAACCGTATCTGAAGACATTGGAATTGGCAGTAGGGCGGATTACTATGATCAAGCCGGGGCTTTGCGGGACATGCTGCAGAACCATCTTATGCAGCTTTTGACTGTCGTGGCCATGGAGCCGCCCCCTTCTTTGGATGCAGATGCTGTAAGGGATGAAAAAGTAAAGGTTCTACGTTCAATCAGACCAGTCCCCCGTCGTGCCATTCAGGCAAGAGCAATCAGGGCGCAGTATGCGGAAGGAAGTATTGGGGGGGAGTCCGTCGCAGGTTATCAGGAGGAACCCGGGGTTGAGAAGAATTCTGCAACTGAGACTTTTGTTGCTGCCAAATTCTATATTGATAACTGGAGATGGAAAGGTGTGCCATTCTATATGCGCACCGGTAAGCGTCTGGCTAAATCCATGACGCTTATTGCAATTCGTTTTCATGACACTCCACAGCAGCTTTTTCGAGAAACCCCGTTGCAGATTATTACTCCAAACTGGATATTGCTTTCGATTCATCCGGTGGAAAGTATGCAGATGGAAATCCATGTCAAACAGCCTGGCCTGGCTATGGATACCAGGGTTACCAAGCTGGCAGCCTCTTATCGGATGGATAATGAGGCTCCACTTGATGCTTACGAGACATTACTCCTCGATGTCATCGAAGGAGACAGAACTTTGTTTATCCGCTTTGATGAAGTTGAAATGGCCTGGCAGGTGGTAGATCCGATTGTAAAACAATGGTCACAAGACCAGATCTATATCCCGAGTTATCCTGCTGGAAGCTGGGGCCCAGAAGAGGCAAACAGATTGTTTGATGATGATGACCAGTTCTGGCGAAATGAACTCTAATTCTCAGATTAGAAGGTTACATATCTATTCTTCTGCAGAAGCGATGATGCAGCGCTTATGCCAGGCGATAAGACGTATCGCTAAAGAAGCCATTACCTCGCGAGGAGGCTTTCATATGGTTCTGAGTGGAGGCAGCACGCCTCGGGAACTTTATGCTTTATTAACAGATATTGAGGCGGATTGGGGAAATTGGCACATATGGTTTGGCGATGAACGCTGTCTGTTACCAGAGGATCCTGAACGAAACAGTTATATGGCTGCGAAGATATGGCTGGATAAGGTGGCTATCCCGGATCTTAATCGTCATATCATTCCTGCTGAAATGGGCTTACGGGGAGCCAAGATTTATGCGCGGTTATTATCGGGCATGCGTCAGTTTGATTTGACTCTTTTAGGATTGGGAGAAGATGGACATACTGCAAGCCTGTTTCCGGGACATGTATGGGAACAATCCAATGCTGATAATCCAGTTCTATTTGTTGAGAGTGCCCCTAAACCTCCCTCACAGCGTATTACTCTGAGTGCCCGGCGTCTGTCGGAATCGAGACAGGTGATATTTCTTGTTTCAGGTTTGGCAAAAAGAAAGGCTCTGGCATCCTGGCTTGCGGGTGAACATTTGCCTGCTTCAGCCATTATTCCTGTCAGCGGGGTGGATATTGCTGTAAGCATGGACGCATGGCATACAGGCGCCTAGAATAGGGTTGCTGAACTGCATTAAAACAACAGGAGAATAAAATGCGTCGCAGCGCTTTGGCATGTATGATGATTTCTTTTATTCTATGTGGTTGCGCTACGATGGCTAGCCCGGATCATCTGGCATCCGGATCTAATGCAGGGGTTATTGTGGGGATTACCCGTACCGTTGAGGGGAGTAATCTGAGTTATGGCACGGTAAGTGGCTTGCCAGGGATAAGTTGGTCGCCTTCACATTCCTCTTCACAAAATGGTACTATTTATACGATAACAGTCAGGTTGGCAAATGGCTCAACTACCACAGTCATTATGGATAGTCCAGGTGATTATAAGGTCGGAGATCGGGTTATTCTTGAGGATAATGGTATCCGGCGACCTTAATTTCGCAGCTTTAAATAGCGCGAAATAAGGCTGGAAGTTGAAGGGTCATGGTTTTTTGTATTTTGGCTACTGATGTCAGAGAGGATTTGTCCAGCAAGCTTTTTGCCCAGTTCTACTCCCCATTGGTCAAATGAATTGATTCCCCAGATGATGCCCTGTACAAATACTTTATGCTCGTAAGTCGCAATGAGCTCTCCCAGGATTTCGGGGGTTAGCTCAGGAAGAAAGAGTGTATTGGTTGGATGATTGCCCGGGAAAGTGCGATGAGGTGCAAGACGTTCTGCTTCTTTTGGATCCAGACCTTCCTTTAGCATCAAGGTTTGTGCTTCTTGAAGGGTTCGGCCACGCATGAGTGCTTCGGTTTGAGCGATTCCATTGGCGACCAGCATATCCTGATGTTTTTCTAGCGTATGGGGGGCGCGTGCAACCAGGATAAAATCTGCGGGGGTAAAGCGGGTTCCTTGATGTATCAACTGGTAGAAAGCATGCTGACCATTGGTGCCAGCTTGCCCCCATATTATTGGACAGGTGTTGTAGTTGACATATTCCCCTGTCTGTTTTGTACGTTTCCCGTTTGATTCCATTTCCAGTTGTTGCAGATATGCGGGTAGGTGTGAAAGGTGTTCTGAGTAGGGCAGTACGGCAATGTTCTCTGCTCCGAGAAAATTGCAGTTCCAGATGCCGACAAGAGCCAGAATGACGGGTAAATTGGATTCAAGCGAAGCAGTACGAAAGTGTACATCCAGGTTATGCGCACCTTTAAGCATTGCACGGAAATTTGACATTCCAACAGCAAGCGCTATCGATAGCCCGATGGCTGACCAGAGTGAATAACGCCCTCCTACCCAATCCCAGAATTCGAACATGTTATCCGTATTTATGCCGAAAGCTGAAACTGCCTCAGCGTTGGTTGAGACGGCTACAAAATGCTGGGCGATATTTTTTTTGTTTCCGGTTTTGAGAAACCAGTCGCGTGCGCTATGGGCATTGGCAAGCGTTTCCTGAGTTGTAAATGTTTTTGAGGCAATGATGAAGAGTGTTTTGCTTGGATCAAGATTTGACAGGATATCAAGGAGTTGGCAAGCATCAACATTTGAAACAAAGTGAGAACGGATCTTGGTTGAATGATATGGCTTCAAAGCCTCGACTGCCATGACTGGACCAAGATCTGAACCTCCTATCCCAATATTTACGATATCAGTAATTCTTTCTCCCGTGAATCCGGTCCAATGGCCGGTTTCAATGGAATTTACAAAATGTTCCATCTTATGCAATACATGATGAACATCATCTATAATATTATGACCCTCAGCTTGTATAGTCTCATTCGATGGAGCACGTAGTGCTATGTGAAGAGCGGGTCGGTTTTCGGTGAAGTTGATTTTTTGACCTGTAAACATGGCGGAAATGTTTTGGGGTACCTGACATGTTCTGGCAAGGTTGACCAACTCAGCCATAATTGCGGAATCCAGCAGATTCTTGGAATAATCGAGAAATATATTTCCTGCTTCAAGGCAAAGGTATTTTATCCGACCCGGATCTTCATCAAACATGTTGCAAATTGAGTTCCCACGGACTCTTTCATGATGGGATTCAAGTTTTTTCCATTCCGGTAGTTGGGTCAAGTCATTCATGGCATTTCCTTAAGCTTTCTGGAGTTTAAGTACCATACCGGCAAGCGGTGGCAGGGTGAGTGTGATGCATGCGGTAAATCCCATCGAATTTTTGTCCAGTGCATGAGTGATTTCCTCTGGACCTGCATTGCTACCCCCATAATAAACCGAATCACTGTTGAAAATGGTTTGCCATGGCCCAGAACCAGGTACTCCAAGTTCATAGTTGTAGCGAACGACTGGAGTAAAATTCATGATGATAAGCAAAGAATTGCCACTATCATCATATCGTAGCCAACTCAGGATGGACTGGTCAGTATCATGGCAGTTAATCCATGAAAACCCTTTTTGTTCAAAATCATGGAAATAAAGAGCGGGCTCTCGTGAATAGAGGCGATTGAGATCGCGTACCATGAGCTTTATGCCATGATGTGGGGAAAGTTTTAAAGTATTCCAGTCAAGAGAGCCGGTTGCACGCCATTCATCTTTCTGCCCGAATTCATTACCCATGAAACTCAGTTTTTTTCCCGGGAAAGTCATCATGAATACAAATAGCAAGCGGAGGTTGGCAAACTGTTGCCATTCATCGCCAGGCATTTTGCTCAGAAGCGAACCTTTCCCATGAACGACTTCATCATGTGATAAGGGTAAAACGAAATTTTCCGTGTAGGCATAAAGTTGACTGAAAGTCAGTTTTTCATGGTGATAGCGTCGGAAAATGGGATCTTCATGCATATAGGAAAGAGTGTCATTCATCCAGCCCATATTCCATTTCATTGAAAATCCAAGTCCTCCGGTATAAACGGGGCGAGATACACCGGGCCAGGCAGTCGACTCTTCGGCTATGGTAAAGGTGCCGGGAAAATCAGCATGGACCATGCTATTGAATTCTCTAATGAAATCTATAGCCTCTAGGTTTTCTCGCCCACCATGGCGGTTAGGAAGCCATTGATTTTCCTTGCGTGAATAATCAAGGTAAAGCATTGATGCCACAGCATCAACACGTAAACCATCAAAATGAAATTCTTTCAGCCAGTATTTTGCACTGCTTAACAGAAAGCTTCTGACTTCGTTACGACCATAGTTAAAAATGAGTGTCCCCCAGTCTGGGTGGAATCCAAGCCTGGGATCGTCATGTTCATAAAGTGCAGTGCCATCAAAATGGGATAGGGCAAAGTCGTCAGCAGGAAAGTGCGCCGGAACCCAATCAAGCAGAACCCCGATGCCGGCATGATGGCAGGCATTGATAAAATGCCTGAGATCATCTGGGGTACCAAATCTTGAGGTTGGGGCAAAATAGCCAGTGCTTTGATAGCCCCATGATTCATCAAGAGGATGTTCGGTAATAGGCATAAGTTCTAGATGGGTGTAACCCATATCACAAAGATAGGGTATAAGGTTATTTTCAAGTTCTTTCCAGCCAAGATAGCGGTCATTTTTACGTTGCCAGGAACCAGCATGCACTTCATAGATGTTCATGGGTTCATGGAGCCAGTCCCGTTTTGTACGGGCATCCATCCAGGCAGAATCAGAAAAATTGAAAGCTGGGGCTGGAATGATCTGGCCCGCAGTACCAGGTCGATGCTCAAAGGCCCTTGCGTAAGGATCGCTCTTGATATGTCGATGCCCATTTCGATCGATGATGGCGTATTTGTATAGACCGTTCTGTATGTTAGGTAAAAAGAGTGACCAAACTCCGCTGCTTCCTATGGTACGCATCGGATGGCGAGTTTCATGCCAGCCGTTGAAATCACCCATGATACTGATCCCTGCGGCATTGGGTGCCCAGACTGCAAACTGGGTTCCCTTTATTCCGGAATACTCCTTAGGGTTTGCCCCCAGCATGTGCCATCCTTCTGTAAGCTTTCCCTCATTAAACAGGTAAAGCTCGTCAGGTTGGATGTAAGGCTCAAATTGATAGGGATCGATATATGCCTTGCCGTCCAGTAATATTTGGTATGGGCAAACAGGTGGTTTTTCTAGTAATGCAACAAAGAGCCCAGATTCTGAATCCGGTATAAGGTGTTGTTCGTTAATAACAATTTCCTTAGTTCCCGGTGCATAGACAATTAGTCGCCAGAATTTACCTGATTGATGTATGCCCAACAGACGGAAAGGGTCGCCATGACGGCCATTTACGAGTGCTTTTATTTCCGTGTTGACTTTGCTGTCAAGGTCGTGTTTCATGGGTTTACCTGTCTAATCTCTTTGCCATTTAAACACATCGTCAGGTTAAATAGGAAATATCCTTCCTGATCTGAACAGGCGGCCCTGAAGAGGAGAGTGCTTTGCGAACGTCTTCACCTCGTTTTATCAGTCTTTTGACGAAAGGAACCTTGGCACTTATCCTGGCTGGAGGGCGGGGTACTCGGCTCAAGGGTTTGACTGATTGGCGTGCAAAACCTGCAGTACCTTTTGGGGGTAAATTGCGAATTATTGATTTTCCCCTTTCAAATTGTCTTAATTCGGGTATCCGCCGTATAAGCGTACTGACTCAATATAAGGCACATAGTCTGATTCAGCATTTGCAGCGAGGTTGGGGTTTCATGCGCGGTGAATTTAATGAATTCGTCGATATTCTACCTGCCCAGCAAAGGATTGAAGAGGCATGGTATCAGGGAACAGCTGATGCAGTTTATCAGAATCTTGATATTATTCGCCATGTTGAACCTGAACTGGTACTGGTTCTTGCCGGAGATCACATTTACAAGATGGACTATGGGGAAATGCTTGCGGAACATGCTGCTTGTGGTGCCGACATGTCGATCGCATGCCTCGACGTTCCCATTGAACAGGCAGGGGCATTTGGTGTGATGCAGGTTGATGCAAGTCAGCGCATTATAGGTTTTGAGGAAAAACCCGCTTTCCCTGTCCCTTCGCCTGGTAAGCCAAATTATGCGCTTGCGAGCATGGGAGTGTATGTTTTCAATGCAACATTTTTATATGAACAGTTATTGCGTGATGCTGATGATTCACGTTCTAGCCATGATTTTGGTAAGGATATCATCCCCCATGTAATCCGTCATTATCGTGTATTTGCCCACCGTTTTGCCGATAGCCATGTCGGCTCACCGGGGTCCAAGCCTTACTGGAGAGATGTCGGTACGGTTGACGCCTATTGGGAAGCGAATATTGATCTTACCCGTGTAGAACCAGATTTGAACCTTTATGATGAGGAGTGGCCAATCTGGACATACCAGTCACAGCTCCCCCCTGCCAAGTTTGTCTTTGATGATGATGGGAGGCGTGGGATGGCTGTGGATTCAATTGTTTCAGGTGGCTGTATCGTATCTGGAACACGGGTTTGCCGTTCGATTCTCTTTACCAATGTTCATGCACATAGTTATGCTGAAATAACGGATTCGGTTATTCTTCCTGATGTGAGTATTGGTCGTTATGTCAGACTTAACAAGGCCATAGTTGACAAAGGTTGTGTGCTGCCTGAGGGTCTAGAGGTAGGATTTGATCCTGAAGTGGATGCAAGACGATTTTATTTAACTGAATCTGGTATCGCCCTGATTACGCCGCAGATGCTTGGGCAGGATACCCATTTTTTTCGCTAATTCATGACGTGGTAGAGAGAAATAAGTCTTCAGCAAGACTTGAAGTTTTTGAACCGACTTTGTTAAACGTCAATTGCAACGGCATGAGGATACAATAGAATCCTGATATGGCAACAACCTCTTTGAAACTGGTGCTTTGCTGGCATATGCATCAACCGGATTATCGAAATTATCTGGATGATACCTATGTTTTGCCATGGACCTACCTCCATGCTATTAAGGATTACTCTGATATGGCATGGCATCTTGAACAGCATCCGGATATGCGTTGTGTTGTTAATTTCGCTCCCGTGCTTCTTGATCAGCTTGAAGATTATGTGTTTCAGTTCGATATAGGACCGCTTCGCGATCCCCTGCTGGCTCTTCTCGGCAAGCCTGACGAAGCCCTGATTGAAGAAGAGGCTGTGGAGCGGATTCTACAATTCTGTTTTCGCAATAATCATGCGCATATGCTAGAACCTTTCCCGGCTTATCGCAGGCTTTACGAGCTTTACCGACTGGTACAGGAAGATGGGGCTGGATTTGGTTATTTTGGTCCTCATTTTTATGCTGACCTTGTTACTTGGTATCATTTATCCTGGACTGGGGAAAGCTTGAGAAGAACAGTTCCGCTGATATCCAAACTGATGGAGAAGGCTTCAGGATATACAGAAGCTGATAGAAATGCCTTGTTGATGTGTATTGGTGATACCATTCGAGGCTTGATAGGTCGTTATCGTAAATTGGCGGAACGGGGCCAGATTGAACTTTCTGCCAATCCACAGCAACACCCTATTCTCCCTCTTCTTATTGACTTCAAGGTTGCGCGTGAAAATACACCCGATATGCTTTTGCCCAATGCAGAAAGCTATCCAGGTGGGGAAGCCAGGGCCGTTTGGCATGTCAAGGAAGCAATAGAAAAACATAAGTGCCGCTTTGGTAAAAAACCTAATGGGATGTGGCCTTCTGAAGGTGGGGTATCCATGGCTGTTCTTGATCTTTTTGAAAACCAGGAATTGCAGTGGACAGCAAGTAGCGAGGCTGTGCTTGCCGCTAGTATCCACCTTAAGGGTGAATCTCTTGAGAACAAGGCTGTCTGGCTTTATCGACCTTACAGGTTTTCTACCCCGCAAGAGCGTATCTGCTGTTTTTTCCGGGATGAGAGATTATCTGATTTGATAGGTTTTGAATACGCACAATGGTTTGCTCGTGATGCGGTACAGCATTTTTTGCATCAGCTTGAGCAAATTGCCGGGGCAGTAGATGAAGGGGGTGTGGTTAGTGTAATACTTGATGGCGAAAACGCATGGGAAACCTATCCCTATAATGGGTATTACTTTCTGAGCCAGTTATATGATGCCCTTGATACCAGTGAACGCATCACGACGTCCATTTTTTCAGAGTGTCTCGAAAGTGCAGGTAAACTTGAGAAACTGGTAGCTGGGAGTTGGGTTTATGGAACTTTTTCAACCTGGATGGGTTCAGCTGAAAAGAATCTAGCTTGGGACCTTTTATGTGCGGCTAAACTAGCCCTGGATGAAACCCTTGCTTCAAAACGGTTGGACGCTATACAGGTTGCAGCACTGATGCGTCAACTTGCAAATTGTGAAGGCTCTGACTGGTTCTGGTGGTTTGGCGATTACAATAATCCGGAAAGCGTTAGACTTTTTGACAGGGTTTTTCGGGATAACTTAATTCGGCTTTATGAAATTATGGATGTGCTTCCTCCCGCACGTCTGAATGTGCCGCTTTGTTCTGGGGGTCAGTCGGAAGGTTCGGGAACTATGCGTCGTGTGACCTGAGGATCAAGAATGTCAGAGCCAGTCCATCTATTGTTCGGCGTACATATGCATCAACCGGCAGGAAATTTTGCGGAAGTCATGCATCATGCACATGAACGCTGTTACCGGCCTTTTTTTGAAACGCTATGGAATTATCCTGAATTCAGGTTTGCTCTGCATGTTTCTGGCTGGCTGCTCGACTGGCTGGCCCAGCAATATCCTGAGGATGTGCAGCGTATCAGGCAAATGGTCGAGCGCGGCCAGATTGAACTCTTCGGTGGCGGAGATTGTGAGCCAGTACTGGCTGTAATTCCTTATAGGGATCGGTTAAGCCAGCTTGGAACTTTATCTGATCGCCTTGAGAAGACCCTTGGTGCAAGGCCGGTTGGAGCTTGGCTGACTGAGCGGGTGTGGGAGGCTACGGTTGTTCCTGCATTGAGTGAATCGGGGATTTTTTACACGGCAGTGGATGATTATCATTTTCTTTGTTCAGGTCTGGATTTGCAGAAGCTGGATGGATATTATACGACTGAGGAAGATGGGCATGTTCTGAATCTTTTTCCGATTTCTCAGGAGCTACGTTACAAGATTCCTTTTTCCCAGCCAGAGTTGGCCATTTCTGCTGTATCGAAACTCGCTCAAGAACATGTGGCAGCGGCAGTTTATTTTGATGACATTGAAAAATTTGGAATTTGGCCGCAGACTTGGCAGTGGGTGTATGGCGAAAAATGGTTAAATCGCTTTATTGAGGGAATATTAGCCCATCCGAATATCCGGGTATCGCATTATTTTGATTATATCAGGCAGGATTCATCCCGGGGTATCGTTTACCTTCCAACTACTTCCTATATTGAAATGAACGAATGGACCTTGTCAAAGGAACATGCAGATCGTTTCAATGATCTTGTTGAGGCACTTCGTAAATCTGGTATTTATGATATAGACAAACCCTTTGTAAGGGGGGGTATCTGGAAAAATTTTTTTTCCAGATACCCGGAGTCTAACTGGATGCATAAACGGATGCTCGGTTTGTCCGAACGTGTCGAGAAATCATCTTTAAGAAAAACAAATCCGGAACTTACCCTGCTTTTGCACCTTTCCCAGACAAATGATGCATATTGGCATGGATTGTTTGGGGGGCTTTATCTACCGCATCTTAGGCGTCTGGTTTTCAGTTCCCTGATTGCTTTGGAAAAAAAACTTGAAACATTAAAACCTGCTCCTAATATCGAACAGAATGATTGGGATCTGGATGGTTATGTTGAAACCCGTTTTCATAATCCTAAGTTATCCATCTGGATTCGGGAAGATGGAGCGGCAAGTATTCATGAACTTGATGTTTATGAATTGGGGCATAATCTTGCTGATACATTAAGGCGACAACCTGAGCATTATTACCGAAAAATGGAGCAGCAAGGCGAAAGTGGATCTCATGAAGGTATTGCATCGCCTCATGACAGGGTGAGCTTTAAACAGTTGATCACCTCGGCAGATATGATAGCCGATCCTTTTCCCAGGACCTCTTTTCGTGATAGTTTATCCTTTTCTGACAAGTCGGTTCAGCCCGTAATGTATCTCCCAGTTGAGTTTTCGAGACAGGGACTTGAGTATAGAGCTGAAAGTTTACGCAAGTATTATCATGTATCCGACAATGTACTGACTGTTCGATATGAGTTTTCCCCAATTCAGGTAGAGTTCAATACGGTTCTTAATCTTTCTATGCCTTCATGTGATGGCCCAGGGGGACGTGTGATTGTTCACAACGAGATTCTTGGAGGTTTTGGATTACCTCACAATCTTAGTCTGTGCAAGGGGTTAATTCTTGAGGACGAAGTGCTGGGCGGACGAATTGCGCTTCGATTTTCAAGGCCATTAAGCGTTTCGCTTACTCCCTTTCATACCGTATCCCAGTCAGAGGCAGGTTTTGAAAAAATCATGCAGGCGCTGACAGTTTCGCTTAAGACTGAAGTGCATGACAAAGAATGGGTTGAAATTCAGCTTGTTTTTGAAAAGAAAAGCCTTGGTTATTGATTCAGCAGTGAAATTGATTATACTGAAAATGTTGGCAAGACGTTCGGGTGTCTTTTCTATCCAAAAGGAGTGAGACCATGATTTCCGAAATGTTCTATAAGCTTATTATTATCGCTATTCCTATTATTGGTGTTTTATTCGGGTTGTGGTTTTCCAATCATTATCCATTAGATAATGCTCCTCATGATCACTAGTAATATTTTATCCGTCTTTTTTTAAAGTTTGGTGATGGTTCGGTCTGTGCCTGTGCGCCTCTTTATTGTCACGTAGATGACGGTTGAGCGCCCATTCAACATGCTCGCGAACAAGAGGGGAAAAATGGTCGCAACGTGTTTTCAGGGAGTTAACTATGGGAGTGGACGAGGGTGCATTACCAAGTGCGACTGCAAGATTGCGCAACCATTGGGTATGCCCAATGCGATAAATGGCCGTTCCGGCCATGTTTTTCATGAAAGTTGCCTCATCCCAGGCGAAAAGTTCGATTAAAGAAGCCGTATCCAATCCGTGACGTACCTGGAAATCCGGAAGAACGGCTTTTTTTGCAAAGCGGTTCCATGGGCAAATGAGTTGGCAGTCGTCGCACCCATAGATACGGTTTCCGAGGAGGGGCCTAAGGGGTTCCGGAATTGATCCTCGGTGCTCGATTGTTAGATAAGAAATACATTTTCTAGCATCAAGCCGGTATGGAGCAATGATTGCTTTGGTTGGACAAATATCAAGGCATGCCGAACAGTTGCCGCAGTGTTCATCTGCGGGAAGATCAGACGGGAGAGGTAAATTTGTGACAAGCTCACCAAGAAAGAAAAGAGAGCCCGCTTCACGGGACAAAAGCAGGGTGTGTTTGCCACGCCAGCCGAGTCCTGTTTTACGAGCTAATGCCACTTCCATGACTGGCGCACTATCTGTAAATACCCGAAAATTATAATCCCCAATGGCTTCATGAATTTTATCAGCGAGTTTTCCAAGTTTTTGGCGCATGACCTTGTGATAGTCGCGTCCGAGTGCGTAGCGGGAAATATAGGCAGTTTCCGGTTCACGAAGCACACTCTCGGCATCTCTGGACTCTGGCCAGTAATTTATGCGGCAGGTAATTACCGAAAGAGCACCAGGAAGGAGATCTGCAGGTTTTGTTCGAAGTGACCCATGTTTTGCCATATAATTCATTTCACCGTGGAAGCCAGAATCGAGCCAAGACATGAGACCAGCTTCTTCGTTACTCAGGTTGGTGTCAGTAATTCCAACCTGAGAAAAACCAAGGTTCTTTCCCCAGGCCCGTATGTTTTGAGCCAAGTGGATGAAATCTAAATCGGGGCCAGTTTTTTGCTGCATTGGATTATGAGTTCCATGGAAACATTTACCATCATACGCGAGATTTCCGGTGAGTTAGAAATGCAGCAACTGGGTTCGCGCATCGCCCGGATTTTGCATTCTGGACAGGTCATTGCACTTAAAGGGCCTTTGGGAGTGGGAAAAACCACTCTTGTCAGAGCGATTTTGCGATCGCTTGGGGTCACAGGCGCAGTACGCAGCCCAACCTATAATTTGGTTGAAAGCTATACTGAATGCGGGTTAAACTTACACCATTTTGATTTTTATCGCTTTAGTGATCCGGTTGAGCTTGAGGAAGCGGGTTTTCGAGAACTGTTTTCTTCAGATGCAGTGTGTATCGTGGAATGGCCTGAAAATGCTGCTGAATTTATGCCAAATCCGGATTTAACAATTGAAATCCATTATGTTGGCGTTGGGCGGCAGGTTCGAATAAGTACTGATCGGGTAAACCAGGATTTGCTTGATTATATCTAACTATCCTGCAGGAGTGAGCTTGTGCTGGGAAGAAGATGGGTTCTGCTTGTCGGTTTTTTGATTTTCATGCCTCTTTCCCATGCTGATCAACTGATTAAGGCTGTTCGTATATGGCCTTCTCCTGTTTATACCCGGATCGTCATCGAGTCACCGGCCCCTATCGTACATCATCTGTTTACGCTTCAGAGCCCCTTGCGGATAGTACTGGATTTACACGATGTGAGGCTGCAAGGACCTCTTGAAAGACTTCCTGAGGCTATTCATGCCGATAATCCAGATATTGCAGTGATACGTGTTGCCCGTTTTAATCCTGATACTGTTCGTGTTGTGATGGTTCTTAAACATCCGGTAGAACCTGTTCTGGCCAATTTGGCTCCAGTTTCTGATTATGGCTACAGATTGATACTGGATATTTATCCTAAACTGCCTATAGATGCGATAGCACGTTTTGCATTACCACAGACTTCCAAACGTCGTTTTCAGACTCACCTAAACTCACCTGTGAGCCATAAAACCCTTTTGTCTCATGAAATCATTGTCGCTGTTGATCCAGGCCATGGTGGAGAGGACCCCGGTGCGCATGGCGTGAATGGAACCCTGGAGAAAAATGTAACACTGGCGATTGGCCGCAAACTTCAGAGAGCTATTGATGCCATACCCGGCATGCACGCAGAGCTGACACGCACAGGTGATTATTATGTCCCACTTCAGATGCGGGTTCTTGAGGCTCATGAAATGCACGCGGATCTGTTTGTATCCATTCACGCTGATTCGCAGCCCGGTGGGCATAATGTCCAGGGTTCGACGGTATATGCTCTTTCAGAACATGGTGCAACCAGTGTCGCCGCACGACTTCTTGCAAAAAGTGAAAATGAGTCTGATCAGATTGGTGGTGTGACCCTGCCAGTGCAGGATCCGGTTTTGGCGCGAACCCTTCTTGATCTGTCTCAGACAGCCACCATCAATGATAGTCTTGAGATGGGGGCTGATGTGCTGTCTGAGCTTGATAGATTCCATTCTTTACATAATGCAAGGGTTGAACAAGCCGGTTTTGCTGTTTTGAAATCACCTGATATTCCTTCCATTCTCGTTGAAACAGCCTATATCAGCAATCCAATTGAAGAAGCGAGGCTTAACAACCCAGCGTTTCAGGAACAGGTTGCTGAAGCTATTGCCCATGGGCTGTACGATTATGTCCATTCAAATCCTTCATTTGATCGAATCTTGGCAGGTAGATAAAGTGCAAGGAGAAAAACTTCGCTATACTTATGGAGATTAGCTCACGGTTGATTGAATCATGGCAATAATTCGTGTTCTACCTGATGTACTAATCAATCAGATTGCAGCAGGTGAAGTGGTTGATAGACCTGCGTCAGCTTTGAAGGAGCTTGTTGAAAACAGCCTCGATGCCAGTGCAACACAGATTAGTGTTGCACTTCAGGGTGGGGGTATTCAACAGCTTTGTGTTCAGGACAACGGATGTGGAATGGAGCCAAATGATCTGCTCATGGCATTATCACGTCATGCAACCAGTAAAATTGCCTCATTTGAGGATTTGGAAGGTGTTGTCAGTTTGGGGTTCCGTGGAGAAGCTCTCGCTTCAATTGCGTCTGTTTCCCGCTTAAGGCTGACAAGCCGTTCTGCAGTGGCTGCTCATGCATCGGTTATTGAGGCTGTAGGTGGTCAAATCGGGACATTGAAGCCTGCAGCGCTTGAATGTGGAACATGCGTTGATATTACTGATATTTATTATAATACCCCTGCTCGCCGTAAATTTCTGCGTAGTGCCAGTACCGAATAT
This sequence comes from Pseudomonadota bacterium, assembly GCA_028873515.1. Lineage (GTDB taxonomy): Bacteria > Pseudomonadota > Gammaproteobacteria > Burkholderiales > REEB80 > REEB80. Next base: position 35,058 of record JAGWIG010000016.1, read on the forward strand.
GGTCATAGTCTGGAAGTGTTTCAGCGGTTGGCCCTTTCACGACCGGATGTGTTCTTTATACTAAGCCATAACCAGAAAATGGTGCATCGATATGCGGCATGTAGTGATGTTCCTGCAGTTCGTGCACGTGATGTGCTAGGACAGGAATTTTTCGAGTCCTCTCTGGAGGTGGATGAAAATTCTGGTATTCTAAGACTTTTTGGTTATATCTCAAAACCGTCCTATTCACACGGTGGACGGGATGAGCAGTATATTTATGTCAATGGTCGTTTTGTCCGCGATAAACTGATAACGCATGCCATACGACAGGCCTATTCGGATGTTCTTCATCATGAACGTCATCCAGCCTATGTTCTTTATTTGACCGTTCCTCATAATGCTGTTGATGTTAATGTGCATCCTGCCAAGAACGAGGTACGATTTCGGGATTCACATGTTGTACACCAGTTTGTATTTCATGTATTAGACAAGGTTTTGTCAGCATCATCCTTTGAGAAGTCGGGGCAGGAAAGCACAGCGATCCCTTCTTATTCAGAACCAGATGATTTTCGTCAGCGTACGATGGAGCTTTCTTTTCCTCAGGGTGATTATCATGCCCACCAGTTTCAGGTCAAGGAGGCGTTGAAAATATCAGACTCTATCGAGAATGGAGAAGAATTTCCGCTTGGTGGCGCCATTGCCCAGCTACATGGGATTTACATTCTGTCTAGAAACGCCAGAGGATTGGTCATCGTTGATATGCATGCTGCACATGAGCGAGTTGTATATGAACGCTTGAAGCATGCAATGGACACCAGAGAAGTGCTTATGCAGTCATTATTGTTGCCCTTGCCTTTTGTGGCCACACCTCAGGAAGTAATTACGGCTGAAACTCATTCTGAATTGCTGTCTGCAATCGGATTCGAGTTGGCCATCCTTTCACCTGCAACACTGGCAGTTCGTGCTGTTCCTGCATTACTAGCCGATTCAGATGCCATTTCTCTCGCAAGGGATGTTTTGTCAGAAATTGAAAATTTTGGTGCTTCACATGTAGTTGATGAACAGCGTAACAAGTTGTTAGCGACAATGGCCTGTCATGGATCAATTCGGGCTAATCGTGAACTGGCGGTTAGTGAAATGAATGCCCTGTTAAGGGATATGGAGGAAACTGAGCGTTCAGGACAATGTAACCATGGCCGGCCGACTTGGCATGAGTTTACGATTTCAATGTTAGACAGGCTGTTCATGAGGGGGGAATGATGTCCCTTCCAGTTGTCATGCTTATGGGGCCTACCGCAGTCGGGAAGACTGAAGTAGCCCTTCATATTGCTGAGACATTTCCAGTTGAGATTGTTAGCGTGGATTCAGCCAACGTCTATCTGGGTATGGATATTGGTACAGCGAAGCCAGATGTGATTATGCGCCAAAGTATCAGACATCATCTGATCGATTGCATTGACCCAACAGAATCTTACTCTGCTGCACGTTTTCGTCATGATGCTTTGGAAATTATTGATGCTATCAGGTCGAGGGGAAAAATCCCGCTTCTAGTAGGGGGTACATTTCTTTATTTTAAAGTGCTTCAGGAAGGGATTCATACTTTGCCTGATTCTGATAGAGAAGTAAGGATGATGATTGAGAATGAGGCAAAGCTGTTAGGCTGGCCGGCAATGCATGCGCGGTTGCAATCAATTGATCCAGTTACTGCTGCCAGACTGAATGTACATGATGGACAACGTATCGGAAGGGCATTGGAAATTTATGTACAAAGTGGGCAGTCTATGAGTGTTTGGTTAGCCAAACCGAAATTTGTGGTACCGGATTTTCCGGTTTTACGGATTGCGCTTGAACCCTCAGATCGAGGCCATCTTCATGATCGAATAGCGAATCGTTTCAGAAAGATGCTCGCTTCAGGTCTTGTCAATGAAGTTGAACGGCTGAGGCAAACTTACGTTTTGAAGGAATCTATGCCGAGCATGCGCTGTGTCGGTTACAGACAGGTCTGGAAATATCTTGAAGGATTTATTGGGAAAAATGAGCTGGAAGAATCCGGTATCGCAGCAACACGGCAGCTCGCCAGGCGGCAGTTAACTTGGCTTCGATCAATGGATCAGGTTAACCGGGTTAACTGTTTTGCTGAGGATTTGGGTAAGGATGTTTGTAAGCTTGTACAAAAGGCGGTTGAGAATGCATAGAAATTGTAAACGAATTGAAGCCGAAATTTCGAGTTAGTTATCCACAGAATCCCTAAGCGATATCAGATACAAAAAACCCCTCACTGAGAGGCGTGAACAATAAAATCAAGTATTTTTATTTTACTATAAATTACCGATAGTTAAATTATAAAAAAAGGTAATTATCCTGAGGAGTTCTCCCAGTGGTTTTGGAGCTAGAATTCAAATGAAATCAGAAATGTGCAATTCTATGCACAGCGTTATCCACAACTTGTAATAGTAAATAGAATTAAGGAACTTTTTTATAATATTTTTTAATTTTTAGTGATGCCGTAAGAATGGAGTAAGGTTAACATAAATTTCTTGACTAGATCCAGTATTTTTTTAAAAAAAATAATACTTTTTAACTTATTGATTTTTAATAATGTTATTTGAAAGTGAAAGATGATTTTTTTTGGTCTCGTTTTAAATATCTTTAAAAGGGGGATAGGTTTTTTTTATAGATGGAACAGGTTAAGGTATACAGTCTTGCCTTATCTTGCCTGGGCGTCTAAAGTTCGGCTATTGTGAAACTTAAGGAGATTGGAAATTGTTGTCGATCATCGCGGCTGCAGGCTGGCCAATTTGGCCACTTATCTTTGCTTCTGTAATTGCGCTTGCGATCATAGGTGAGAGGCTGTGGTCCCTTAAACCAGGAGAAATCGCTCCTCTAGGCCTTTTTAGAGAAATTGAGGAGGCAGTAGATAAAGGCAAGGTTAATGATGAGATGCTGGATGCTCTAACCAGACACTCGCCCCTGGGAAGAGTATTGGCAGCGGGCCTTCGTAATATCAGTGCGTCTCGTGAGGTGATGAAGGATGCAATTGAGGATGCCGGTAGGGTTGAAGCTTATCTTTTGGAGCGTTATCTCCCAACACTTGGCACTATTGCCTCCGTTAGCCCATTGCTTGGATTGCTAGGAACGGTGATTGGCATGGTTGATATTTTTGGTGCATTAACACCACAGGGCTCTAGTCCGGCTGTTCTTGCACAGGGAATTTCAGTGGCATTGTACAACACGGCAATGGGGCTTATCGTTGCTATACCAAGTCTTATATTTTATCGGCATTTTCGTCAAAAGGTATCAGGGATTGTTTTGGATATGGAGACGCAGGCTGTGCGTCTTGTGGAAGTTGTGGACAAAAAACGGAATTAATTATGCATTTTCAGCGTATGAGAGTCAGGGAAGAACCCGAAGTAAATTTGATTCCGATGATTGATGTTTTGCTCGTTATTCTTCTGTTTTTGATGGTTACCACCACTTTTAGTAAATTGGGTGAGCTTTCAGTTGTATTGCCAAAAGCATCCATGGCGCAAACCCGGAAGCTTCAATCCATAAATATAGTGATTGAGCGAAGCGGGAGAATCCTGGTTAATGGCCAACCTCCACTTGGCCAATTGTCTGAGGCTTTAGGCAAAATTGCAGATGGGAATACCGGTATGCTCGTCGTTATTGATGCGGATGCCATGTCAACGCAGCAATCGCTCATTACCGTTATGGAGGCTGCCCGGGAGGCCGGACTGGATCACATTGCTTTCGCAACCCGCATGTCAAAGTCATAGCTGTCAATGCCAAACTATCTGTCAAGGATTGAATCATGGTTTACAAGGTTCTGGCATGAAAGTAGCATGCGTGTTCTTTTACTTTCTCCTCTGGCACTGCTATTTCTTGTTATTGTAACGCTTAGACGCAAAGCTTATGATTTAAACCTGATTAAGGTAATTCATTTACCAGTTCCGGTTATAGTAATTGGGAATATTACTGTAGGGGGTACAGGAAAAACACCGCTTATCCTGTGGCTAGTCACTTTCTTAGCCAAAAAAGGAATACATGTTGGAGTGGTCAGTCGTGGTTATGGTCGTCGTTCACACGGATTGATTTCGGTTAATTCTGAGATGTCTGCGGAAAATTGTGGGGATGAGCCATGGCTGATTCATCAGAATACAGGTTGCCCAGTTGTAGTTGGAGCAAATCGGGTCGCTGCAGCGAACAGATTGCTTGAGCTTGATCCAGATGTTCAGGTTATTCTGAGTGACGATGGGTTGCAACACTATCGACTAGGTCGTGACGTCGAGGTTCTTGTGGTTGATGGCGAAAGACGCTTTGGGAATAACCTGCTATTGCCTGCAGGCCCGTTGCGTGAACCTGCATCCAGAATCTCTTCGGTGGATGCGGTTGTTGTGAATGGCAAGAAGGCATATTTGTTGCACGAACAAACCTATTGCATGCAGCTTGAAGGAGATTTGTTCTATAATCTTTTGCTTCCAGAACATAAGGTGAATGTGCTGGGTTTTAAAGGGAAATCCTTGCATGCAGTAGCGGGCATCGGTAATCCCCAGCGATTTTTCCGAACCCTGACTGAGAAGGGTTTGTGTGTGATACCCCATGCTTTTCCAGATCATTATGACTATAAAGTTGAGGATTTTGAACAGTTTGAGGGTGAGATTATCATGACTGAAAAGGATGCAGTAAAATGCCGGGGATTTGCAGATGAACGTTATTGGGTGTTTCCGGTTCAGGCGAGAATCAGTACAGCATTTGGCCAGTTTATCTTGAATAAAATTAAGGTGCCTCATGGATCCAAAACTCATTGAAATTCTTGTTTGCCCTGTATGCAAGGGACCGCTTGATTATCGTCGCGGTGCAACTGAAATGATTTGCAAGGGTTGTAGGCTGGCTTATCCAGTACACGATGATATTCCTGTGCTTATCGAACAGGAGGCGCGTGAATTGGGTCCAGAAGAATGACACGGGCTGCCCCTGATTTCCGTGTCATCATTCCAGCCCGGTATGCGTCGACACGCCTGCCTGGAAAACCCCTCAAGGATATTGCAGGCCTACCTATGGTAGTCAGGGTGGCAAGACAGGCACGTAAAAGTGGTGCTCGTGAAGTAATGATTGCTACAGATCATGAAGCGATTCTATCAGTTGCAATGGCACACGGTGAAAACGCGATGCTTACTGCAGAATGCCATCGATCAGGGACGGATCGGCTTGCTGAAGTTATAAATCGTCTCGGAGTTGATGATAATGAAATCATTGTCAACGTGCAAGGTGATGAACCCCTTGTTGATCCTGGACTAATATGTGCAGTTGCTCTGAATCTTTCCGAGCATCCTGAAGCGGTAATGGCGACTGCTGCTCACCCGCTACAGGATGATGAAATCCAGTGGGCGAATCCAAATATAGTTAAGGTCGTGCTGGATGTGCAAGGGTTTGCACTTTATTTTAGCCGGGCACTTATTCCATATAGGAGAATGGATAAAGGTGATCCACCATTGCGGCATATTGGCGTTTATGCCTATCGCGCCAGTTTTTTGCGATCCTATCCATCTTTACCGTCCTGTACACTGGAGGAAATGGAATCGCTTGAACAGTTACGGGCACTCTACCATGGGTATCGAATCAGTGTTCATGTGAGTAAAATGCCTCATGCTCCGGGTGTTGATACTGAAGAGGAGCTTGATTTGGTACGGACTATTTATCAACCCCATCATTCAGGAGATTCATTTTGCGAGTGATTATGCTCGGAGCACCTGGTGCCGGGAAGGGCACGCAGGCTGGTTTTATTCGCGATAAATTCAATATTCCCCAGATTTCTACAGGTGACATGCTTCGTGCTGCTATCAAGGCAGGGACGCCTGTTGGCCTTGCCGCAAAAGATGTTATGGCGAGCGGGCAGCTTGTTTCTGATGATCTCATCATCAGGCTTGTGAAAGAAAGGATTAAGGAACCAGATTGTCATAATGGATTCCTGCTTGATGGATTTCCTCGTACTATCAGCCAGGCAATGGCATTGAAGGAGGAAGGAATTTATATCGATTATGTTGTTGAGATAGATGTTGATGACGCAGAAATCGTGAAGCGCATGAGTGGGAGGCGAATGCATGAACCTTCAGGCCGAGTTTATCATGTGAAATTCAATCCTCCGAAGACGGAAGGTCGGGATGATGAAACGGGAGATCCATTGGTTCAGCGTGAGGATGATCAGGAGGAAACTGTTCGGAAACGGCTCTCTGTCTACCATTCCCAAACCGAACCGCTAGTTGCCTTTTATTCCAAACAGGCACAGAAGGGTGCACATCCTTGCCTGCATTATGTTCGAATCAAGGGTACAGGCAGTGTGAATGATATTCGCGATCAGGTTCTAATGGCTTTGGGTGCAAAGGATTAATGGATAGGGTGGCAATTTTTATCTTCTGGATGCTCCACTGGTTGCCCCAGCCTGTATTGGCTATGCTGGGTCGAAGCTTTGGAAAATTGGCATTTTTTTTGGCACGGGAAAGAAGGGATGTTGCGTTAGTCAATCTAAAATCCTGTATGCCAGAATTGGATGAAGATGAGGTCTATAAACTTGCCCAGCGTCATTTTATGGCTCTGGGTAGAATGGCAACAGAATGGACAGTTCTTTGGTGGGGTTCTGAAAAAAGACTGCGCCGTATGGTTCGTATAGTCAATCTGGATCGTCTCCTTGCATATAAAGGGGTTCCGGTAATTCTTCTTGCACCACATTTTGTTGGTCTTGACATGTGTGGAGTCCGGTTATCTATGGAAATGACTTTGTGTACCATGTATACGCAACAGAAAAACCGCCGTTTTACCGAATTATTTCTTAAGGGACGCATGCGGTTTAATTCTGCTAACCGGCCATTTTCTCGTCAGGAAGGGATAAGGCCTCTGTTGAGGGCTCTTAAGGAAAATATCCCGGCCTATTTCCTGCCTGATCAGGATGCCGGTAGAGAAGGGGCTGTTTTTGTACCTTTTTTTGGCCAGGCCGCAGCCACACTGACTAGCCTTCCACGGCTTGCCAAAGCTGCAAATGCGGTTGTCATTCCAGCGATTCCAAGACAGGTTGAAAATGGGTATGTACTTGAAATTGGTGAGCCTTGGAAGAATTATCCTGGTGAGGATATTAAGGAGGATACGTTTCGCATGAATCTTTATATTGAATCAGTCGTTCGCACTATGCCAGAGCAATATTTTTGGGTTCATAAGCGATTCAAGACCCAAACTGACCCTTCACGTCAATTTTATGAAGAAGCAATCGTAGCACTCAGGGCTGAAAAACAATCCTGAACTATTGTGTTGTGTACCTGACTTGTTGAATTCATAACATGATGCGTTTAATGCGCGAGACGGAGTTTAAAGTTTTTATTTTCAGACAAGGATGAATTATGGGTGTAGAAAAGGTAGAGGCCGGAACCGCCGTGCCAGATGATGTGAATGTCATTATTGAAATTCCAATGAATGGACCACCTATCAAATATGAAGTTGATAAGGATTCAGGTATGTTATGGGTAGATAGGTTCATGTCCACTGCCATGCATTATCCCTGTAATTATGGGTATATCCCCCAGACACTTTCAGGTGACGGAGATCCTGTGGATGTGCTGGTTGTGACGCCGATCCCGCTTCAACATGGTGTAGTCATACGGGTACGTCCTGTCGGTATGCTAAGGATGACAGATGAGGCTGGTGAAGATACTAAATTATTGGCCGTACCTGTAAGCAAACTGACCCAGATTTATGATAATGTTCATTCCCCGGATGATTTGCCACCTATCCTTTTAGATCAGATTAAGCATTTCTTTGAACATTACAAGGACTTGGAAAAAGGGAAATGGGTCAGGGTTGAAGGTTGGGTTAATAGGGAAGCGGCCTGGTCTGAAATTATTAGTGGCATTAAAAATTACAAACTAAAAAAGTAAAAACGTTTCGGCACATGCGCACTGTTATGGCGCATGTGTTTTCAAATTCACCATATCGGTGCATCGTTTGCTCTCCAGGTTGATCCAAAATCGTGCGTTATCATGCACTTTTATCTGGCATATCTTTTGCATACGATTCTGGAGATTACTTATAAGGAGGAATTATGAGTCAGGATGTACTGTTTATATTGATTGGTGCCATATTGGTGCTTTCCATGCATGCCGGTTTTGCATTTCTTGAATTGGGAACCGTTAGACAAAAAAATCAGGTCAATGCCTTGGTCAAGATATTGTGTGATTTTTCAGTATCAACCATAGCTTATTTTTTTATTGGCTATGGAATTTCTTATGGGATTCATTTTTTTTCAAATGCTCAAATACTTAGCGTTGATCATGGGTATCAGTTGGTACGTTTCTTCTTTCTCTTGACTTTTGCCGCTGCAATTCCTGCGATCATTTCAGGCGGAATTGCCGAGCGTGCAAAGTTTCTGCCACAACTCGCGGCAACATTTTTTCTGGTTGGCTTTGTTTACCCGTTATTCGAAGGAATTGCCTGGAACAATGAGTTTGGCTTACAAGGCTGGCTTGCGCATCAGTTTGGTGCATCGTTTCATGATTTTGCAGGTTCAGTTGTAGTGCATGCGTTTGGTGGATGGATTGCTCTACCCGCAGTGATTTTACTGGGAGCAAGGCGTGGTCGTTATCACCCTGGAGGTGCTGTTGCTGCGCATCCGCCATCAAATATCCCTTTTCTTGCTCTTGGAGCCTGGATTCTGCTAGTCGGTTGGTTTGGTTTTAATGTGATGTCAGCTCAGAGACTGGATGCCATATCCGGTCTTGTTGCTATCAATTCACTGATGGCGCTGGCTGGAGGAACATTGGGAGCGCTGGTTATGGGTCGTAATGACCCGGGGTTTGTTCATAATGGGCCTCTAGCAGGGCTGGTTGCTGTTTGTGCCGGATCAGATGTAATGCACCCTATTGGTGCGTTGGTGACAGGAGTAATTGCAAGCATGATATTTGTATACATGTTTTCATATGTACAAAACCGCTGGAAAATTGATGACGTTCTGGGAGTATGGCCATTACATGGCCTATGTGGAACATGGGGTGGTATTGCTTGCGGAATATTTGGCCAAAAGTCTTTAGGTGGACTTGGAGGCGTGAGCTTAGTGAGTCAGTTTATCGGTACTGCTTTAGGTATAGCAATAGCCCTTGCAGGGGGATTCATCGTTTATGGCCTGCTTAAAATAACGGTTGGAATTCGTCTGGAAGCTGAAGCTGAATTTGATGGTGCAGATTTAAGTATTCATAAAATCAGTGCAACCACAGAACGATAAGCCTGGTGCGCACTGTAACATAAGATATGCCGCAGGCCGGAATGTTTTAGATTGAATCATTATCTACAGGCGATACCTAATCGAGGTTACTCCTGGAGAATTGCAGTTAGATGCTTCATGTTATAAGCGCTGATTAAAGTTAATGCTCCAAGTATGGCAAAAATACCTGTAAGATTAATTGAATTCGGGATTTCATTCAGTTCCAAAGCAGCACTCAACACGCCAAAAACCGGAGCAAGCAGTATCCCAAGGCTTGCTGTTCCAGCTTTCATCTTACGAAGAAGATAAAGCCATGTTAGCCAACCTAGCGCAGTTGAAGGCCCGACATTATATGCCAATGCAAACCAGAAATAAGGCGAAGTGTGTATAGGGCTTTCATGTACAAATGGAAGGACTAGTGTGAGCATTATTCCTCCAAACAGCATTTGCCACGCAGTAAGGGATAAAACATTGGTATGGCCATCAGACTGCATATGTTTGCCAAGAATGACTGATATTGACCAGGAAATTCCTGAAGACAGGGCGAGAATTTTGCTGACAAGCGTATCCGATCCGGATGATGGAAAAAAAAAGCATATCAGTCCGATCATTGCAAGAGTTATGGAAGCGGCCTGGATTACGCCAATCTTTTCATTTAATAGGGGCCAAGCAAGTAACATGACCCAAAATGGCATGGTATAAACTAGTACAGCGACATTACCTGCACCTCCTGCAACCAGTGCCCACATGGATAAACCAGTGAAGATAGCAGTCTGAAAGAAGCCAAGTAGGATGGTTTGGATTGGATTCCTGAGGGATATGGGTTGTTTTTTTATATACATGACAATAAAAAGTGCAAACGATCCCAGAAGCATCCTTAGGGATGCAAAAGTGAATGGACCAACCCAAACAAGTACTTTTTTCATGACGACCCAGTTGTATCCCCAGATTAGGGCTAAAATGACAAGCAGGAAAGGGGAGTGCCAGGATTTCTCTTGCATTTAAAAAATTCCGAAAGAGCATGATTATATTTGTTTACAGGTTTTATATCGAGAATAGTATATTCAGGTCAGAAAACCATGATGTAAAACTTATTTAAATATGCTTATTTTAATCCACGGATTCAAGCATGAAGTGCAATTTTGAATAATGCTGATCAGGGGGGCAGGATGCGGTAGCATTTGTGCTTTTTTGACCAGCCAGTCGAAATTGCATCCATGAACTACACACACCTTACCCAGGAAGAAAGATACCAGA
>JAGWIG010000182.1 GCA_028873515.1 Pseudomonadota bacterium
GCCAATGGTCAATGCCGGGATCACCTCCGGCCCCAAGCACTGAGGGCAGCAAGCCGCACGGCGCGGATAGCCGGTAATACGGGATAGCTTTCATTGAGACGCTGCCCTCGCCTAATTGGAGGTTGTGAAATGCCCACCATGCACCTGGCTGGCCGTGACATACCGGTCAATGTCGAGCTCGGCATTGAGGACGATGAGCCATATATCGAGACGGTGACGATCACTGGCCACGAACTGCCGCAGTACATCCATGACTACCTGCTGCAGCAGGAAACCGAGCGGCAGCGCGCCATATCTCTCGAAGAATCCGAGGACGTCATGGACATCATTGATCGGGGAGCCAGAAATGCGCGCCGATAACGCCCTACTCCGTGCCGCGAAACATCGCGCCAATCCGCTATCAGGCATGCTCTATGCCATCGCCGTAGGCGTGGCCATCGCTTGCGCTTGGTGGCTGACCGTTGCCCTTGCGAGCTAATCATGAACCCGACTATCCCTATCACTGACCCGAGATTCAAGTACGTGCCGAGCCACAAAACAGATATCCGCGAGACTTTCAAGCGAATTCAGGAAAAGAAAAATGGATGATGATTCATTTCAACAAGCCCAAGCAGAACAAGAACAGCAGGAACAAACGATGAATATCTATAAGCGCATGGCCGCGATCATGAAAACCGTGGGGTATATCCAGAAAGAAGAAAAGAAAGTGAATGGACAATACACCTTCGTGAGTCACGATGCCGTCACATCGAAAATGCGGCCAGCATTGATTAAGCATGGGGTTTTGGCGGTTCCAACGGTCAAACGACATTCGCAGAATGGGAATCTTACCGAGGCAGATGTTCTTGTCCGATTTGTAAACATTGATAACCCCGAAGATTTCATCGAAATCGAGATGTTTGGCTACGGCGTCGATACGCAAGATAAAGGCCCAGGCAAGGCAATCAGCTATGCCGTGAAATATGCGTTGCTCAAAGCTTTCAGCCTGGAAACAGGCGATGATCCAGAGCGGGACAATATCGCGTTTGAGCCTCCGCAAAAGGAAAAAACTGGTTTGTCGCCAAAGCATGTAGACGGATTGGTTGCCAAGATCAAGAAAGCCGATAGTTATGCATCTCTGAAAAAGTTGTTTGTATCGGCTTACCGTGAGGCGGAATCATGCGGTGATGAGTTGGCAATGGAAGTACTGACGGCGGCAAAAGATGATCGTAAAAGCCAGCTTGAAGAAATGGTGAATGCATGAATATTTACTTGGACATTGAGACTATCCCGGCGCAAGACCCTACGGTCTTGCAATCAATTCGTGAAGAATTGTCTCATGACTTTAAAGCTCCCTCCGGCCTGACAAAAGAGAAAGCAGCCGAAGAACTTGGCATCGACGCCGAGAAGGCTAAATACATCAGTAAGGATTCAATGCTTGCGCGATGGGTCGAACGGTTCCGCGATGAAAAGTTAGAAGAAGTCGCGGAAGAAAAATGGCGGAGAACATCGTTTGACGGGGCATTGGGTCATATCGCTGTTATCGGGTATGCCATCGATAATGATGATCCCGGTTCTGTCTGGAACTTAATACCGGAAGCCGATGAAGCGGAAGTGCTTAGCGAATTTTTCGCTATCATCAGAGATTCATATTCTCCATCATCAGATCGTTTGCCTGTCATTGTCGGACATAACGTGATTGATTTTGATCTGCGCTTCATTTTCCAGCGAGCCGTAATTTTGGGTATTGAGCCTCCGGCAGTAATCCCCTTTTATGCGCGCCCTTGGGATGATCGAGTATTTGACACCATGACGCGCTGGGCTGGTATTGGGAATCGCGTTAGCTTGGACAAGCTCTGCAAAGTGCTTGGAATCTCTCAGAAAGGCGCAGAATTAAACGGCGAAGATATTGACGGCAGCATGGTATGGGATTTTATAAAAGCTGGCCGGATCGAAGATGTTGCCACTTATTGTGCCGGCGATGTGATGCGGACTCGAGAGATTTACAAACGCCTGACGTTCAAGAGGTGAGGCTATCATGCATATAGTTATCGTAGATCATTTTTTGCCGTGGATTAGAGAAAAGGACTTTATCAATTCATGGCGAGAAGGGTTTGTTCAAGGGGCGCTTGATTTTGGAGATAGCGATTTTGAACGCTGGGAAATTGCGTACTTGCGCAATGTAATGCATGCCAGATTCATAGGTATTAA
>JAGWIG010000183.1 GCA_028873515.1 Pseudomonadota bacterium
AAGAACAGGGACTTCACCACCATTACACAACTGGAGATTGATACGGCAATGGAAAGATTGAACAATCGACCACGTAAACGGCTTGGATATCTGACACCCAATCAGGTATTCTTCAAACCAGGCATTGCACTTCAAACTTGAATCTGCATCTCATGATGAATGACCTTTATTGTTATTTATTGGTTTTTGCTTAATGATTAACGTCTGTTACTCATCCATGAATATTAAGTATGCCGATCCCTTATGATGAGTTGTAAAGAACGAAGTCCATTAAATTCATTAATGCAGACAGCATAAACAAGAGTGGCTTCATCAGGCAACAGTTCTGTATTGAAAAAATAGATTCCGGCTATCTGTGCGCCATCGAGCTCAAGTCTCAGTTTTAGATGTTTTTCTCCGACGATGGATTGCTGCAGCACCTTGAACTTGCCATCAAACAGGGGCTCTGGAAAACCTTGTCCCCATATTCCCAGGGCCAGCTCATCAGCCAGTTCAAGGGTCATTTCATGGGGTGTCAGTTCCCCATCTGTTTCGATCACGGGGTCCAGGCTGGTTTCATCCCCAAGTAGTGTTGTCACTGCAGTTTCAAAGGCTTCGGTAAAAGGTGCAAGGTTCTGCGTCTTAAGGGTCAGGCCACAGGCTGCCGCATGGCCGCCGAATTTCTGTATCAAGCCGGGGTGGGTCTTGTTCACCCAGTCCAGGGCATCACGAAGATGCAGGCCTGTGACGGAGCGTCCGGAGCCTTTAAGCAATCCGTCTCCGGCATCGGCGAAGGCAATGGCTGGACGATGGTATTGTTCCTTGAGTCGGGAGGCCAGGATGCCAATTACACCCTGATGCCAGGAGGGATCATGGAGAATCAGGGCATTTCGTTGGTCAGCCTTCACCACTTCAAGAATTTCCAGGGCGCTATCCTTCATGTCGGATTCGATTGATTTGCGTTCATTATTCAGGTCATTCAAGGTTTGGGCGAGCGGTAAGGCCCTGTCTAAATTGTCGCTCAATAAACATTCAATGCCCTGTGACATGTCATCAAGACGCCCCGCAGCATTCAGACGGGGCCCGATATTAAACCCAAGATCGGATGAGCAGGCGGTCTGGATACGGGTTTTGGCTACCTGGAAGAGAGCCTTGATTCCCGGTCGGGTTTTTCCGGCCCGTATCAGTTTTAGTCCGGCCTCGACCAGGATGCGGTTGTTCCTGTCCAGTTTCACCACATCCGCAATTACACCCAAGGCGACCAGATCCAGAAGCTGGTACAGGTTCGGTTCATTGCTGTCTTGCTCTAGAATTCCGCGTTTTCTCAGTTCGGCACGTAATGCGGCCAGAACATACCAGATCACGCCTACTCCGGGCAGGTTCTTGCTGGGAAAGGGGCAACCTTCCTGATTGGGGTTAACGATACAGGCGGCCTCTGGGGTTATGCCCTTGATAGGAAGATGGTGATCCGTGATGATGACCTGCATGCCGAGCCGGTTGGCTTCGGTCACGCCCTCGATGCTGGACATGCCGTTATCAACGGTAATCAGGATATCCGGGTTTCGCTCTGCTGCCACGCGGACGATTTCTGCAGACAGCCCATAGCCGAAACGAAACCGATCAGGCACCAGGTAGGCAATGTTGGCTCCCATGGCACGTAAGCCTTGTACGCAAACCGTGGTGGCTGTAGCCCCGTCCACGTCGAAATCGCCAATACAGAGCAGCTTCTTTCCATCCCGGATGGCATCGGCCAACAGGGATGCGGCTTTTTCAGCGTGGAGTAACTTTGAATAATGGGCCAAGCCCAGAATCCCGGTATCGAGATCATTAGCAGAAGTAATGCCCCGTGCGGCGTAAATTCTGGCAAGTGGAGGAGAGATCCCTGTGGCAATCAAACTGTTGACGGCTTCATTATCCGGAGTTCTTCTGCGTAGGGTTCTACCATTTAAGTTCATCATTTTGCGCGTGAGACCCCGGTTTTCAGGTCGGGGAGGTAGAGCGCTCTCCTTTCTGTTGATTAAAGTGAGCGGGCTTTTCACCCGCCGGGCCGTGAAGCTCTGCCCTTACGGGCCTTGTGACGGAACCTTGCGGTTCGCTCCCCTCGCCAGGGTTGTAACGCAGCTTCGGTTCTTGCGAACCTTGCGACAGGCTGTTTCGTGCTGACCCTACGCTTGTCTACCCCTGCCGCTTGCAGAGCAGCGAACTGA
>JAGWIG010000184.1 GCA_028873515.1 Pseudomonadota bacterium
GTGATATCGGTACCTTGAGTTTTTATCCGGCACACCATATCACCATGGGGGAAGGGGGGGCGGTTTTTACCCGGGACAGTCAGCTTAAGCGGATACTTGAATCCTTCAGGGACTGGGGCAGGGACTGTTATTGTGGGCCGGGCAAGGACAATACCTGCGGCAAGCGCTTTGGCTGGCAGCTAGGGAGCCTGCCTAAAGGATATGATCACAAATACACCTATTCCCATCTTGGATACAACCTTAAAATCACGGATATGCAGGCAGCGGTGGGACTTGCCCAGATGGATAGGCTTAATGGCTTTATTGAGGCGCGTAAACGTAATTTTTCCTTTTTGAAAAAGCGTTTGGAATCGCTTGAAGAGTTTCTTATTCTCCCTGACGCAACTTTGGGAAGCGATCCTTCCTGGTTTGGGTTTCCGATCACATTGCGTGAAAGTGCTGGAGTAACACGTGTGGATTTACTCCAGTATCTTGATCAGTACAAGATTGGTACCCGATTGCTGTTTGCTGGGAATCTTACCCGTCAACCCTATTTTCATGGGCGACATTACCGGGTGAGCGGGGAATTGATTCATACGGATACCATCATGCACCATTCTTTTTGGCTAGGAGTATATCCAGGATTGACGGAAGACATGTTGTCGTTTGTTGGTGAAAAGCTTGAAATGTTCTTTGGGGTCAGTTTTTGAGAGCGACACGCCTCGTTGCCAAACTTGTTGCTGTATAAGGTCTTACCATCCAAGTTAATTAGGGCCGGTTGAATTATCTTGAATTTAGGGTTTTATGGGAGCGTGGGAAGATGAGCGTTCGAACCGAATTCGGCATGGTAAGAGTTGCAATTTCTACTATTTCTTAATGGAAAAGACAAGGCAGGTTTGTTACAGGTAAATGTGCTATGAAAAAACATGAGATTAATCCAAAAGTGTTTTTAACCGGCGCGTCCGGATTTATCGGTGCTGCCGTAGCGCATAAGCTGGTGGCAGAAGGCTTCCCGGTAGCCTTGTTATTGCGTCCAAACAGTGATACACAACGTATCACGGAGATTTTGGATAAGGTTGAGATTATTAAGGGTGATTTGGGAGCGATTGGATCAGCAGGGGCTGCTATTTCTGAATATGCCCCAGATGTGGTGATCCATCTGGCTTGGTCGGGAGTTAAGGGAGCGGAGCGTAATGAGCCAAGGCAGGCTGATAATTTCACGTCTTCGATAGCGTTATATGATTTAGTCCGTCATGTAGGTATTCGTCGGTTTGTGGGATTGGGGTCGCAGGCTGAATATGGTCCCAGTCCGGCCAGGATAGAC
Organism: Pseudomonadota bacterium; assembly: GCA_028873515.1. Classification (GTDB taxonomy): domain Bacteria; phylum Pseudomonadota; class Gammaproteobacteria; order Burkholderiales; family REEB80; genus REEB80. The sequence continues at coordinate 1,304 of JAGWIG010000184.1, forward strand.
GAATCTTCACCCACCCTGCCGACGACGACCTATGGGGCAGCCAAGTTGGCGACTTGTCAGACACTTATGAAGTTGGCCAAGGCTGATGGAATTTCGTTTGCCTGGTTGCGGTTGTTTTCTTCATATGGACCAGGAGATGACCCGGACTGGCTTATCTCATACATGATTCGCAGTCTTTTGTCAGAAGAAAAACCAGCATTGACCAAGGGTGAACAGAGCTGGGATTATCTGTATATCGAAGATGCCGCTGAAGCAATCATTGCTGTTATGAATTCTGAAGCAACGGGAGTATTTAATCTTGGTTCTGGCCGGGCCAGGCCCTTGCATGAGATTATTACCGGAATACGTGATCTCATTGACCCAAAACTTCCTTTGGGGTTTGGTGAAGTGCCCTACCGATCCGATCAGGTTATGCATTTGGAAGCGGACATTACAGCATTATCAAGGGCAACTGGCTGGAGACCAAAGACATCTTTGGAAGAAGGGCTTAAGCATACGGTTGATTGGCACAGAAAAAGGAAAAAAATCCAATGAATCATGATAGCTGTCGTCTTTGTAACGCAGCAGATATTCACGTATGTCTTGAATTTGGACGTATGCCACTTAATATCCAGAAACTGCTTAGGGAAGAAGATATCACTGCTGATCAACCCGTTAGCCTTAGCATTTACCAGTGTCACCAATGTGGGTTTGTTCAACTGAAGCCTGGTCTGGATAGCGATTATTATGATGATTATCTGATGGCCACTTCTCATTCAATGCAGATGCAGGAATATCAGCGTCATCAAGCATCAGATTATGTTAACCGTTTTAACCTTGTAGGCCAGCAGGTTATTGAAATAGGATGCGGTGATGG
>JAGWIG010000185.1 GCA_028873515.1 Pseudomonadota bacterium
AAGCATCGACTGCCTCATCAACCAGCATTTTTGCTGCCTGCATGTGTTTGGATAAATCATATTCCCTTCCTTTAAGTAAAAAGGGCTCATTGGCATAGAAATACTGATCAATGGCATCCCAGGTAAACAGGCTATCCATGTTTCCGGTGTGTTCTGCCTGGCTTATTTCCCGTGCCACCGAACGGATAATCGAAGAGATGCCACCAGGATGGCTGCCACTACGCTCCGATGAGAAATTCACACCTTTGGATACCATCCAGTCCAATGTGAAATAGCCGGGATCAACAATGAGATTCAACTGTTTGCTGATTCGTGCATAGATATTGTGCTGTTTGCCAAACCAGGCATACCCGCCTAATGGCTGGGGAAGAACAATAACCTTGTCAATATTGACCGATCGTGTTCCATCCAGATCGATGATTCCCTTGAAACTGGAACGCAGGTAATCCCTTGTTTCCATAAAATTGGATACTGGGGCTCCTAACACCAGTACATCGATATGATTATCTCCCATGGCCTTTAGTGCACCCCGCATCAACACCTGGTAGTTGTCACTAAACACGTAGCGCATGTCCAGGATACGGGTTGAATGCCCAGATGTTGCCATAATGGCATCTTCGCCAACTTCATAATTCAGATCATTAAATCGGACAACCATGGTTTTACGTTCGTTAAAAAATCCTCCACCCAGGTTTTTACCTCCAGCTCGACCCACTATGGATGGAAAAGCAGAGCAACGATTATTTCCATTGTCGAGTTTTCCTGCGGTAAGCTTGACCCGGCCATAACCAAGATCAATGGCGCGAATGATTTTATTTTCCTGCATGGTCGTTCCTTTATATGAATTAAGGGTGACATGAAATCTGGAGGTGTCTTCCTGATTGATTTCCTCAACGGAAAACCCACCAATCTTCGCCCCCTTTGGGAATTCAATAGATAGATGCAAACGGGGGCGAACCGGGTGCCCGATGGTAGAAGTAGGGGTTACATTGGGGATTGCATACTTCCCGGTTTTACGGATAGACGGCAACACATCATGAGTAATCCAGCGCTTGAAGCGTTTGGCTTCCGGTTTGCGGCTGCCAAGCACCAGATTGTAGAGGCCGGACTCATTGACTATCCCCATATCCTGAAATCCTCCAAGGGTGTGAATTAAACTCACACCCTTTTCATCCTCATCCAAACGTTCAAGTGCCTTACGATCAAGATTCAAGATGGATAATAGATCGGCGGTAATAAACCACGGCTCATCCTTTTCATCACGAATCACCCTCACAGCATGGCTATCGAAGGCAAAGGCCATCAGATCGCTTCCTGGTCGTAGTGTATTCCTGGTGTCCTCAGTCTCAACGGCTTCATTGTTCATCATTAACCTTCTGTAATGTATAGGCTTAGCTGGAAAACAGGTTTCTAGATAATCCAATCCGTGCTTTGCAATAACATAACAAGACTTGGACTTTCCCCCATGTTCAACCACGTGCAGACTGAAATTCTGCATGAATAATTCATGCTGAGATCTGGCCAGCTTGCCGATTAAAACCAGCACGACACCATGCTCGACTCCAAAGTATTCAGCTACTGCAAGAGAGGTCGTAGTCTTATTCATACCATTTTTTTTGCCTTAAATTCCTTTAAAGCCGTGAAATCGTCCAGTTGGCGGCTCTACATGAATAATTTCATTACCACAGCCGTCAAATCGTCCAAACGGCGTCTTTAAGTCAGGGTAATTGGTAAAACCATCATTATTGTTATGTTTTCATTTGTGAATTGCGTTTTAAATAGTTAAGTAATTTGCATCACTTTCACTTTAATCGCCTGAAAAATGTGTCGGGCAAGCTGATTGACGTGTACATAGCACAGTATATAAAAATCAATGGCTTATATTAAATGTACAAAATGGGCACCGTGCCCATTTTCTGGTTATTATGTAACTATATGATTTTATTCATCCGTGTTGTGTACACACCATCATGCTGAATACACGTTTCTCATTATTGAATCATTCAAATAAAAGACACGCTTTTGATAAAAAAAGGCCGATTTGTCTTTCCATGATTAGAACCAACAGAAGTTTAATTTCAACCTGGCCGGTAGGTTAAAACCGGAATTCTTGATACGGATTTTTTTCCGTTACACACCTCAAATACAGGTGAATGGA
>JAGWIG010000186.1 GCA_028873515.1 Pseudomonadota bacterium
GGATATGGCTTAGCAGGAAACTATACGCCTACTAAAACAGGAATTTTGCCTCAAGATTTACAAGATTTTGTTGGCGTCCCCCTTCAATATTATCAACCAGTGCCGACACCAGTTCCAGTTCAGACACTATTGAATTGGATTCGATTTGCGGAGGATTATGTTGAGCAAGAGACTGGGCTTTTGCTGTGCCCTACATGGGTTGCCAGCCCCCCTCTATTATCTCCTGTAGCGGCTGCAAACTCTGGCGTAGTTCCTGCAAGTTCTGAAACGGGAGGCCAAGTTATAGGTAAAGACTACGATTTGGAGGACGCCGCATATGACTTTTTTTTGGACAGAAGCCAAGACAGCGGATGGACTTGTCAGCCATTGCGTTACCGGCCCGTTAGAAATGCGGTGCAACCAAGCCGTATTGTAACTGAGCAGGATTTCAATGGTGTAAAAAATGTCAGCTTTATTTACCCATTACTGGAGCAATTCTTCCGCGTGCCTCCCTCGTGGTTTGTGACAGACGCGGATGAAGGATTAATTCGCCTCGTACCTGCAGAAAATGTCGCAATTTTGCCCCTTTGGAGTTTGCAATTAGCCGTATTAGGCTTTTCTGATACATTGCCTGGAGGCTTATACCTTCAATATACAGCAGGACTTATGCCTAATGATTATAATTCACGGTGGCGTTTTGTGCAAGAGCTTGTGTTGTCAATTGCTGCTATTCGGGCACTTTCCGCAATTCAAGGAACACTTAATATGGGATTGACAGAACATAGCACGCAGCAGGACGGCGTTATGTTTACAGCAAAATATTCAGAAAAAGGTCCATATTGGGGGCTGATTCAGCAATTTACGCAACAGCGAAACGAGTTGATGTATTCCGTGCAGACTAAGCTGGGCGGCCCGATTATGCTTACGCTTTAAGATTATTACATTATAGAAAAAATTATGAGCACAAAAATAGTAGCTATTTATAAAATATTCAATAAGATCAGCCAGAAATGCTATGTGGGCAGCACTAGAAATTTGATGCGCCGAATTACTAAGCATAAAAATGAATTGAAATATGGCCGCCACCACGCTTATAAATTGCAGCAGTCTTGGGATAAGCATGGAGAACCCGCTTTTGAATTCATTGTTCTGGAATACATTGAGAACACACAAATATCTCAAGAAGATTTATTTGCGCGAGAGCAATTTTGGATTGATTCTTTAGATAGTTACAATAAAGGGTACAATAGTTCGCCTTTAGCAGATAGCATGCAGGGAGTGCAAAAATGCGATATTATTAAAGAAAAGCACAAAAAAGGAAGAGAAGGCTATAAGCATTCAGAGAAAACAAAACAAAAAATAGGCGCAGCACATAAAGGAAGAAAGAAAAGTCCTGAACAAATTGAAAAAATGCGAGAAGCTAACTTAGGAAAGAAATATTCGGAGGAAACCAAACATAAACAAAGCCTACGGCGTAAAGGAAAGCTTTTAGGCCCAAAATCAGAAGAACATAAGAAAGCTCTTAGTGAGGCAGGGTTTAAGTTTAATGAAAATTTAGCCAAAGAAGGTAAGGAGCATTATTTAAAAAGCGTTCCAAAATCAGAAGAAGCAAAAGCCAACATGCGCGGCCCAAGACCTCATATATCAGCAACAAATTCAGAAGCAATATTAAAATGGAATCAAGAACGACAAGCGCAAGGATTGCCGCATCCGTTACTTGGTCGTATTAAAGGGTCAGAAGGCGCAAAAAAAGGATGGGCGACTCGTAGAAATAACATTTTAGCTAAAAAACTAGCAGATGATGCAGTTAAAGTCGCTAAGTCAATTTCTCATATGCCAGAGTCGTATATGCCAGAGTCGTATACGGATGCGAACATGTATCAAGAAATTGTTGATTATGTTTCTAACGGCGCAACTATCGTTGCGCAGAAGAAGTACGAACAAATTCCAGTTGAGATAGATTTCGGAAACCTCTAAATGGCAGAAACACCTCTAGTACCTCAACCTTATACGCAGCCGATTTATACACCTGCGCCGTATTATCCGCCAGTTGCAACGCAACTGCTGCCGAGAGCCTATCTGGACGGCCAGATACAAGCCCTCGGCGTGCGCTTGGGATGGATGAAAGGGCATAACTGCCCATGCTCCTACGGCTACGATATGACTGGTACGCCAGA
>JAGWIG010000187.1 GCA_028873515.1 Pseudomonadota bacterium
ACTAAATAAAGGGCCATAAAGTCGGTGCGCAAACTGTTGCAACCGGGCATAGAGGGTTTCACGATTCACAGCAACTGGCTGAGTCTGGATAATGCCGATCTGGGGATTACCTTCCATCATTTTTAACAAATCCAACAACGTCCTGCCACTCATGACACTATCAGCATCCAACACCACCATATATTCATATCCCCTACCCCACCGCCTGCAGAAATCAGCAATATTTCCGCTCTTCGCCTTTTTGTTCATAGACCGGCGACGATAGTGTATGCGCCCAAATCCTTCAAGCATCTTACATAAACCTGCCCAGGCAACTTCTTCCTTAAGCCAGATTTCGGGATCACGAGTATCACTGAGTAGAAAAAAATCAAAATAAGACAAAGCACCTACCGACTCAAGTGAACGGTACGTTGCCAGCAAGCCCAACGCTACACGCCCGACTTCTTCATTATAAATAGGTATGACAACCGCCACCCTGGTCTTTTTACGAGGCTGCCCCATAGATAACTCCGGGCTTCCCTGAGAAACATGTACACTCCCACGCAATAATAATATGAAGCCAGCCAGTGCAGTCCAAAAACCTATAGAAACCCAAGAAAAAAGCAGAATAAAAATAATCAAGATAGGCGCTTCAAGCCATAATGGCAAAGAATAGGCAAATGATTGGGCCAAAAGGGCAGATGCAAAGATAGTAGGAAAGATAACCAACGCCGTAAACCACATGCGACGAGACTGAGCAGTGAATTTCCAGGCGGGGGGGGATTTTGTTAAGGCCAACATTACCCCTGTAATGCGCGTCGAACTGCTGGAGTTCCTCTCCGAATGCCCAAAACGGTCAATAAACGCCTGCACGCATCCCGCCATGAACGATTCAGCCTGAGAGGAGCCATAGGCTGTCTCGCTAACGGCGGCTGTAGTTGCTGATTCAGCCATCCGGATAATTTTTCCTGGGTTTCATGCCGTTTCCGGTTTACACCTGTCCAGGGCTGAAGCCGGATACCAAGTTCATCTCCTCCGGAAAGCCGAGCAAGGACTGTATGCAAAACAGAAAAAACTAGGCCATAAGATACCTCGGTTTCTCCTGAAAGATTAACTCGCTCCAGTACCTCCTGCCTAATCCTGAAACGTTCGGTATCATTCAATTGCAGACACAGCAGGTATTGTTCAATCCGACTCATTACTAAATCATTCTTTTTGAGAACAGGGATACCATGGTGTAAACCTGCATTTGTATGACGAATTAGATTATCCATGAACAAAAGTTACTCCTTTGCCGCATTTAATAAATATAGCCAAGTATCGCTCATCGTTTTCCCATTCAAAACAAGATAGCAGCGCACATCAGAAGGATGGCCAGAAACCGGAAGAATCGTAGCGGTTACTCGCCAGGAATGTCCAAAACGATCCCGTTTAACTGACTGGTCCAAAATTTTTGCGCCCCTGTCTACTCCTAATACAGCATGAACCCGGGCAGATGCTGACAGGCCTGACAGGCCAGGCCCAGTAAAATCAATCACTACCTGCCTTGATCCGGGTGCTTTTCCATGACCGATGTAGGTGGCCACAGGGTGGCCATTAGGGATAAGCTTTGGATTATCCAGAAAAAACCTGAGCCGATAGTTAAAATGATACCCTACACCCGGTGCTGGTTGGTGCTCGGGTATCCAAAAGGCGTCAATATTATCCAGATCTCGATTATTTGTGGGCAACTCAACAAGCTGGATATGGCCTTTACCCCATTTTCCGATAAACTTCACCCAGACACTGGGACGCAATTGATATTTCGTCTGTAATCCCTCGTAAGAGGAAAAGTGACGGTCCTGCTGAATCAGGCCAAACCCTTGAGGTTGATTCATGTCATAGGAAGTTATTTGCGTGTAAAGGGGATCGTTCAAGGGGCGAGTCACCCACTCCCCATTTCCATTTGCCATGACCAAATCGCTGGAATCATGTTGAGCAGGATGCCAATCTCCTGCTCTGACCCCTCGACCCCTTCCATGCCAGAACATGCTCGTTAAGGGTGCAATCTCAAGCTTCTGAACAGGCTTTCTCATATAGATAACAGCCTTGACGCCCACCGTGACTGCTTTGCCTGGATGAATGGTAAAACGATAGGCCCCAGTTGCAACCTTGCTGTCCAGAAGAGCAT
>JAGWIG010000017.1 GCA_028873515.1 Pseudomonadota bacterium
ACACTGCTCGCCATCATCGTCAGGCCAGAACAGATCACCTCCGTCGAATGGCTCCCTCGGCACGCACACCCAGTCCGGGTTGTTGAGGATGCGGTTAATCTCGTTCGCAATAGCAAGACACTCGGCGTCATTGCAGTCGCCTCGGCGCAATGTATCCGCCAACTCCCTGATCTGCTGCATCGGGTTCGGGGTCAGCATGAGATAAATCTCCCGGCTCGCAGGTAGCCATGCCACCCGCAGCAACGTTGTCCTAGTGATGGCGTCAGCGTTGGCTCGGACTCGTTACCATCCCATGCCCAACCCTTTTCGCCGTTATCGACTGGCACCCAGCAGTCAGAGCCGCATCCGGGACAGTCGAAAGCCACGCCGCCAACGTTCCCCTCGGGGTAGCGTCGGATACACCAGCCATTCGGTCTTTCTTCATCTCTGTTCATTTCAACACCTCCACGGCGGCGAGTGCGGCATCAAGACGGTCACGGGTCGGCCATGCCATACATATGTCACGCGAAGCCCTAGCTGATGCATATAACTCAGCGAACGCGGCGCGGGCTTTGCGCAGATCATCGGCGAGGCCTTCGTGTACTTTTATAACGTGGATATCAATCTGCGCATCCAGCACCGCCAGCGCCTCCGGGGTTTTCTTTTCCATCACTTATCTCCATAAAAGTCGTGTTTACCGATCCTGCACAGTAATTTTTTCTTACTTATCCAGGAGGCATGATGCCCGTGTACAATGAAGTAGGTTGCGTCGGGGCAAACCTCATGCCTTGTTTGCACATGGAGAGGTTGCACAGGCAACATGCAGTAGAAAAGGTAGAGGGCTATTGTCACCATCTTTTACGATCCTTCCAATCCTCCACACATGCTTCATCTGCTTTTTCGAGTAACCAATCGGGTGGATCATCAACCCATTCCTTGATTTTTGCCTCTATCACATGCAGGGGAACTTCTGGAATTTCATTGTCGGGTGGTAACATATTATCGTAACGTTCTTGGCAACGATTGAAGGCATCATTGTTCATGAGTGCATGCCGTAGATGGTTTGCAGGATTGATATAATTGCCCCGAGTATCAACAAGGAACAGAGAGATATGATGAGGAGGATGATGATTCCTTCCCCTTCCTCCTTCTCCCGTTTCTGCCCAATGCGGTCGTAGTTGCGAAGGATACGATCATAACGGCGCTGATCGGCGGTGAGGATATCACGATTTCCGCGACGAAGCATGGCATGCCTCCTTGAATTTCTCAGCGTTGAAGGAATTGTTTGTTGTCTTTAGGTAATCACAGAGGTGATCTACAAGAAGTTGCGTGTGTATGAATCTATCCTGCGTATAACAGATAGAGAATGCAATGGAGGCGGCGATTGCCTCATAATCTTTCTTTGACAGGGTCATGGTTATTCTCCCAATTCTCGTTCGTGGTATTCGGCTTGCATTATTTCCGTTATACGTTCGACGGCACTATGACGCATACGGCGACCCATTATCCAATACCATCCTTTCCTATACTGAATGGTTATCTTTTCACCGTATAGGGCGAGCCATGCATTCTCGAAGGATAACATGAAGCGGTCAATTCTTATAAAGTTATCAAGGCGTTGTGATTCGTAGGTTTGCCTTCTTTTACTCAACTTATGTGACAATCTGCGCTGGTATGCGTTTGTCATTTTGTTACTCCTGCAATACCAGACATGCACCCTCTTATGTGAAGGTGCATGACTTGTGCTGCTGGTGTTACAAGGTGATTAGGCGGCCCTTCTTCATCGCATGCGTTGCGGGTTTGTCAACCAATATTGTATTGTAATCGGTGACAAGGCGCCATGCCTCCGCTTGCTGCTCGGCGTATTCAGCTGCCTCCTCCTCGGTGTTGAAAACGGGCATCTTTGTGTGGACTTCGCCGGGAAGGGTTACTTGTGCGCGGTAGGTCATGTCAATCTCCAATGATCTGTTGAAGGAAGTCGTGTACCTCTTCTATGTTGCCCATGTCGATTGCGTATATGCCGTCGGCAATCTTTCTCACACCCCTTGTTGGGACAGTTTCGGTTGTGCGAGGGAAGGCGACGTTTGTTTCTACCTGTTCCATTGTGAGAGGGCAGTCGGTGATGGGATGTCCTCCTTCGGGGATATCTGTATTTTCAAGGCCACCGATCACAACAATGTTGCCGTAGATGTGCTTCCCTTCAACAATTGTGTAATGCTGTTCCCCCGTGAAGTCACACTGCTGTCCATAGAGGAGAAATGTCCTCTTACTAACGTAATGAGGGGTCTCCCAATACTTGTAAGGGAGGTGTTTTTCCAGGTCGATGATGGTGCCCGTTGTCTGTACTTCACTAATACAACGGGCTGCGGGATTTATAAGGTAGGCTTTCATTGTGACCCCTTGTTGTTATACACATTGTTGTTGTACACATGGTAACAAATTGTTACGACTTTTGTTATGATTGCAGGCGCTTGTTGATGATCGCTTGCAACTGCGCTGCCGATAGTTTCTGCAAACATGCATCCACAACAGCGCGAGGTGTTGGCATTGAATAACCGGGCATTATAAGGCACCTGATCGGTGTCTTCACGACTTTTGTACCTGTCCTGCATGCTGCCCTTTTCGTACTTGTGATATTTCTTTTCGCGTCTGTTTGCATTGCATTCTCCAATCGTTCTCTGCTGCTTTCCTGCGACCTAACCGTTCTTGCTGATCGCATACGTTAGGATGTCTGTCACCGTCACACATCGTTCCGCTCCGTCTGGAAGTGCATCCGCCTTCGCCAACATCTTCGTGCATATGTGAAGGAAGGCGGTGTGTATGAAATCCATGGAGGGGCGGTCATTCAACAATGTTAATTTAACGAGAACATGACCGTTATTGCGAGGGACGAACAATTCAAATTGCTCTGCTGTTGGGAGTTGCATGCTGTCACCTATTCTCACGAAGGGAGGACATGAAGGTATACCCCGCAGCAACATCACAACCGATGCGGTAGGCAGCCACTTCTGTTACATTGTTATCATACAGGAAGGACAAACGATGCAACGGAAGAGGACATTCTGAAAACCCGTAATGTGCAAACATCCTATGCATACGTTGCACGTATTCTTTTTTCGTCATTGTCAGGCTTGGAAAAGTGTTCTGCATTGTATGTCCCCAATCGTTGTACTTCAAAATGACCTTTGCCCATGCCAACGCGTGTTCTTTTTAATCAAGAACTTTCGATGATATCTGGCATTTAATTCCCTCTGAGAAGTCCAAGTATAATAGGAGATTTTATATGGATTCATTTTATATAACTCCAATCGTCTGTTATAAGATGTTAGACAATGAGATGAGAGAAAAGTTCAATTTACTTTTCTTTATCTTTCATTCCTTACTTTTTGATAGCCGATCCTCCACCAACTTAGCATACCCTTGTATGTCATGCCAATTATCAGCATAATTAGGATCACCATTAAGGATGCGCGCAATTTTATCCGCAATTACCGTGAGTGCCTGCCGCTGTGAGTCGGATAGGTTCCCTTCCCATGCAGGCACGGCACGCATAACCCTTTGGAGGTTTTGCGCAATACTTGCGTGGTCTGCAAAATCCCCATAACGATTGCCACGTTCATTTAGGGTATCTTGTACTGAGTTATTCATTGTTATTCCTAGTTATGTTAGCCATCTGGATACAAGACAGCAAAGCATGTTTGCCATTCTTGTTCCTCCTCGTTTGACAACGGAATGTCAGCCTCCTTCCGGTCATTCAATTTCGTGAAGCGATCCTTCAACTCCCGAAGGGCCTGTTCTTCCATCACTTGCGGCGGCATGGATTGTTGCACGGGCGGTAATGAAACAGCAACACCGCCCCGCATCGACCGTTCATACAAGTTATGTGTAACGTCATGTTTCTTTTTGTTATTCCCCGTCCCTAAATACGTCTGCATCCTATTCAAATATTGGAAGGTATCGGGTTCCTCAATCAATCCCGCCTTTCGTGCCATCCCTAACAAGGATGAATAGGCAAGAGAAACACAGGCTGCGAAGGACATCCCCTTCACGTCGATGCCTGCGGATTCCAGTACATCCAGGGTGGATATGCAGTCGGCAGGTGTGACGCGAATATGCGCAGTTGTGCCGCCCTTCATTCCCCTGCGCTCCGTACAAGAATTTGTAGGCATTCATCCCTGCAAGTGTCAACCTTCCCTTTCAACCGTACTAACTTTCCCTGTATTGTAAGGGAATTAAAGTTAACCACATGTTCCTCCATGAAATTAATCTCCTCCTGGATTAACAAATTAATGCGCGTGAAGCTATCAAGGCCCTTCGTGATTTGCTCATTTGTTGGTTTCATGTGTGCGTCTCGCTGTGCTGCGTTGAATGAGCGTCTATTGTATCAGACACAACAGATAGTGTGAAGCTGTGAGCTTGTACTGTGTGCGTCGTGAAGCTGTGTCAACTAGGTATATATATTTTTTTTATTTTTTGAAAGTACCCATGCCCGGTTGACACACGTTCACACATTCACACAATCACAACTTCACAAATACATATCACAATCACATGGCCATCAAACATACAAAATCCCATAACAAATTGTTACGCCCTTTTTCACATAATCAACATTCATACAAAGAGGGCAGATGCAGCATTACACACTCGATTAATTGAATGTGTAATACTTCACATGCACACGTATTACATCAAGCCCCGTGCCTTCATCAGCGCAATCAGGTCATCCTCACTCATGCTTGCGAGAATCTGCTCCGGCGTCATTGCCGGCTTCCTCAACCCTTGCCTGTAATCGCGCGCGTACAATGTGATCGTTTCCGGCACGGGCTTGTTTGCTTCACGCGCCGTCTGTTGAAACTTGTTCACAACCTTCTGCGCAGCAAGGGCCTGCACATCTTCAATTGTGCAATCCGTCCAGTCGATCACGACGGCACTTTTGTACGTCACTTCGCCAATCTTGCAACGGCTCTTTGTATTCGTGTTGTTCATGTTATCAATCTCCAATCGTATCTCTCATATGAGCGTGAGAGTTTCGCTTGCTACATATAGATAGACAATAACATGCGCAATTAGTTCAAACTATTTTCAATTTATTTTCATTCATATAATGTACGGTTCATTATAGTATCCATCCTTTTACAATACCGAACCGTACAGTATACATTGCATGATACAATAATGAACCGTTCAGTATTGCAATGATGATGTATGAGAATCATTACGTGCCGTGAATGATAATCAATCCAGAAACGTAATGAGAATGATTCGCATGCGGGGGGGAGGCAAATCGCGTGACTGCTAAAATGCTTAAAGGCAATTTCCTACGCGCGGAGCATTTGAAATATCGCGGTCTTTTTTGCCATTCGGTCTGTTTCCATTATCAACATTTTTGATATGTGAAGGGTCAGTGTTTCTACGAACCCCTCCATGAGTGTTGACAGAGTAGCCGAGCTATGTTACGGTCTCTTTGTCCTCTCCCGGTTTCCTTCTCATGGCCATCAAGAGTAAGCACGATTACCTTTTCTCCCTCCTCACACCATTGCAGAAGGAGGCATTGGAGCGAGTGCAGGATGCCTTGGAGGAGGACCCCGAATATCTAGAGACACATAGGAAAGAGGAGAAGAAAGATGCGCAATGTATTTAAGGGATATCAGGTTGGTAAGATGGCTGTGCCAAAGCTGCATGAGGCGAAGATCAATACTGGTTTCGCAAAGATGCACGCTCCTCCCATGGCAGCACACGTTCGTATTGAGAAACCTATCCTCCCCAAGACTGCGAAGGGTATGCGTGCGGTAGGGAAGTACAAGGGATGAATGCGATGATTGACACCCTCCCAGAGGAGGAGGGTCATAGTGGTTGGGTGATGAAAGAATTAAAACCCAAACACAAACAGGTATGTGCCATGTTGGCGCAGGGCATTGACCGCCGTACAATATCTAATGTTGTTGGCTGTACACCCGAATACATCACTATGCTCTCGAAACAGGCACTTGTGAAGGATTACATCACGGAGATGTGTCAGGCTGCTGGCCTCCAACTGGAATCAATGTTTATTCAATCCGTGGAAGCAATTGGTGAAACCCTCGCTAATGGTAACCACAAGGAGAAGATGCAGGCAGCACGGTTGCAAATGGAGGCCACGAAACGAATTGGCAGTGGTAGTAGTATCCCGAAGGAGATCATTGATACCAATGATAGGTTAGCTCGCCTTGCTGAACGCCTCCTATTCCTACAGAGTGGCGCCGTCAAAACAATAGAAACACGGAGAAATGAAAATGGCATCTACCAAGAAATCGAAAGGACAGGACTCGGCCTTGATACCACAGCACAAGAGGATGGCGATGGGTCTCCCAATCCCACAGGGAGGGAAGAAGGGGAAGAGTAAGAAGAAATGACCCTCCTACAATTTCCAAGTAAGACGGCGGCAGAGACAGTTCCCCTTGTTATCAACTTCTCGGATAAGTTACAATTCGGGGAAACCATAACAGGCTCGGCTGTCTCTTGCTCCGTCTTTTCTGGCACCGATCCCTCTCCAACAACAATGGTTGGTACCATCACCAATGCCTCCACACAAGTGACAGTCAACATAACGGGAGGCGTTGCCGGTAACATCTACCTCATTGTGTGTGTAGTAACTGCCTCCGGCACGCACAATTATAGTAAGGAGGGTCGCCTTGCTGTAATCGCTCCCGGGGGAAATTACTAGTGTCCCTCTACACCAGTGATAGTAAAACCGTAGTGGAGACGAAATCCTACCTAGGGGATTTTCGTGATGTCCTTGCGGCGGGGGAAACAATAACAAGTCAATCTGTCACCGTCACGGTATTCAGTGGGGATGACCTCAATCCATCCAACCTCCTATATCAAGGCATCACAGTTCATGCAGGTTGGATTGAGCAACGCATTCGCCTCGGCGTCCCTGGTAACATATATAGCATCAATTTCATAGTAGGTACTTCCCTTGGCAACACATATGATAAAGTAACTCGATTAGCTGTGCTGCCTGAGGATGGAAATGCAGTACCGCAATTTACAAACCTCTATGAAACATCCACCCTCTACCCTTATATATTATCAGATTCCTTTATTGCTAATGCTCCTATAATTAGTAATGGTAAATTGTTTGGCGTCGTGCAGGCAGAGGATGGATTCATTGCAAGTATTACTATTGACACCTCTGTATTAACCTATCAACAATACTACTATTTATACCCACTTGATGGAATAACTGCAAGTATATCTATACAAAATGGCCTTCTTATATCGCAGAGTTATTTGAATTACAACGACGGTCCTGAAAGTATCAGTACGGGCATTGCAATATTGAATGGCACAATAGTAGCAGCAACCGCCGTCACCTACAATATCCCTTATGATGCCATACAGACAAGTATAAGTATCCAGAATGGAACCCTTACATGATTGTTAATACTGAAACTAAAATGCAAGGATACTTTCGTATCTGTGTAAAACATGAGGATGGTACAGAGGATGATACAGGATGGTTTCCCAATCTTATTACAAATCAAGGTATGGATTGGATTGGGTCACAGCCACCTAATAATAATGTATCCTATGGGCAGATGTATATAGGTACACATTGCGGTGTAGGTACAGGTACTACAACTCCCGCATTTACAGATACACATCTTACATCCTTCCTTGCGATGTATCCCCCACTTAATTCCTCTAATGTGGAGGGATTCTCTTCTAGTCAGTATGTTGCAGGACCTCCTGCTTATTGGTCAGGCATACGTACTTATAATTTCGCAATCGGTGCTGTTGTAGGTAATATAGCGGAGGTTGGCATTGGTAATACCAATAGCACTGATACGCAACCACAGTTATTCACACACGCACTTATTCTTGTGGGTGGCAGTCCTGGTACCATCACTGTGACGAGTAGTGATGCCCTTGTCGTATACCATGAGATGCGACTATATCTTGACCTAACAACAAATGCCTACTCCTTTCAAATTAGCGGTGTTACCTATACAGGTAATTACCTTCGAGCTAATATAGGCACCGTCCCTAATTTTGCTTATAATGTATATTTTAATATTAGTTATACGGTTTTAGGGCAGTTTACAGGATATAATGGAACTACCACAACTGTAACGGGATATCCAACAGGTACCTCCGATGGAAACCTTAGTGAATTTCCTACAACCATTGGTACGTATACAAGTGGTACATATACATTATCTATGAGTTGTGTTGTACCACTTAATAGAATTAATTTAAGTGGTGGTATTACTGCATTTACAATACAGACAAATCATGGGACATATCAATTCTCTGTATCACCTTATATTCCCAAGACGGCCCTTTATACCCTAACAATGAATTGGAATGTATCCTGGGCTAGGTATCCATGATCTCACCTTCTACCCTTTCCAATCCCCCTACAATATATAATCCATACCTAACGCCAGATAACTTTCCTATCACGGCGGTGACAGATTGGACTCTAGGGGGTATTGGATTGCAAGACCCTTCACAAGGGTTGCAGGTGCAGAATTGGTATCTTGAGATAAGGCCAAATGGATTTAGTGGGGATTTTTATATCAGCACAAGTACCATTGCTCCTATTTATTTATTCAGTCGTGTAAATGCAACTTGGTGCCGTCTTGCATTCGATCAGAATATGTTTCCCATTATCTCATATGTGGATCAATATGGTGCAGGTTATTATTGGTATGATCCGGTTGCGCATGCCTATGCCTTTGTTATCATGGATTCCACTGTTACCTACCCCTGCGTTACGATGGATGATAAGAGGTCAATTCCAACCCGTGTAGGTAGTAATGATGTTATTCTTGCCTATATTAATAACAACAATCTCTGCTATCGGCAGCAGAGGGATCGTTACGGGACAGAATACATACTGCAAGTAAATGTAGGCAACTACATCCCTAATCCAACACTCTGGCGTATTGGCATGAATAGTGGTAATAGGTTGCAGTTTGAGTTGCATGGAAATTTATGGCAGTAAAGCTCACCTCAGCACTTGTGGAAGCATTTGCAGGCACATTCCTCTCTCCGAGGTATGATAATGCAATGCCGACACCTCCCTTCCATCGGGAGGCGTGGGCCCTCTATACGAGTGATTATGATTCCTGCGTTTGTGTTGCTCCCCGAGATCATGCTAAATCGACGGGACTTACCTTTGACTATATAATGGCAGAGGTGTGTTTCCGTACAAGCGATTATGTCATCCTCATAGGTAGTACAGAACCAAAGGCAAGTGAGCAACTCTCCAATATTAGTGAGGAGCTCCACACTAATACAGACCTCCGTGAGGAGTTTGGCATTGTGGGGTTCGAGAGTGACGCCAAGACAGAAATTATTGTTATATGTGACGACGGTCATCGTTTCCGAATTAATGCGAGAGGTGCGGAGCAGAAGATTCGAGGCGCCCTATGGAATGGTAAAAGACCCAACCTTATCGTCTGCGATGATATGGAGGATGATGAGCAGGTCGAGAGTAAGGATAGAAGGGAGAAGTTTCGCCGTTGGTTTTTTCGCGCCTGTAAACAAGCCCTCTCCAAGACGGGCAAAATAAGGGTTCATGGAACCATCCTACATGAAGATTCCCTCCTTTCCCGATTATTAAAGAATAAGAAATGGAAGTGCCTCTTCTATAAGGCACATCAATCATATGATGACTTTTCTAATATTCTGTGGCCAGAAAGGTGGACAGCGGAACAACTACGGGCAAAGCAGGAGGAGTTCGAGGAAGACGGAGACCCAGGCGGTTACGCACAGGAGTTCCTCAATGATCCTCAGGACATGGCTGATGCCTACCTGAAGGAGGAGCAATTCATCCCCATGTCAGAGGATGACTTTTCCTCTGAAAAGAAGTATTATGTTGGCTGTGACTTTGCCGTTTCTAAGGCTGACCTTGCCAATCGAACATCCTTCTCTGTTGGTGGGAAGTCCCTTGATAATCTAACGCACATAACTGATGTTAGAGTGAATAGATGGGATACAGTTGAGTGGATGGAGGAGATGTTCACCATTCAACAGAGGTGGAAACCGGAGGTATTCTTTGTGGAGGGTGGGGTAATCTGGAAATCAGTCTACCCGATGATTCGCAATGAGATGCAGGAACGTGACATATACCTCAATTTCGAGGTGTTAAACCCTGTAAAGGATAAGGCAACAAGGGGTCGATCCTTCCAGAAAAGAATGAAGTCAGGCATGATTCATTTCGACACGAAGGGTTCTTGGTACCCCGGGCACAAGGAAGAGTTATTAAAGTTCACCGGTGGTAAGCAGGCTAAATTAGATGATCAGTTTGATAGTGATGCCACCCTCTGTATTGGCCTAGATATGATAGGACAGTTGGAGGAGGAAGATTTCGAGGAGACTGATGATCTGGAGGAGGAAGAGAGTCAGTATTATAGAGAAAATGCAATTGGTCGTAGTAGGCATACTGGCTACTAAACCTCGTAACAAATTGTTACGACATTTATTATAAAACGGGACATGCAGATGCTCGACCTTGAGAATAAAATTAAGTTTAACAAAGAAACAATTGAGTCACCCAACCTCTGCGACAGGTTCTCGGAGGATGATCTGCGGAAGATTGGTGACCTTGTTTGGACAGATTATCAGGCAGATGTACAATCTCGTGTACATTGGTTGGAGAGGAATAGTGCAGGCATGGACCTCGCCATGCAAATTCAAAAGGACAAGAGTTTCCCTTGGCCCGGCTGTAGTAACATTGCCTTCCCTCTAATCACGATTGCCGCCCTTCAATTCCATAGTCGTGCCTATCCAGACATTGTAGATGGTACAGATGTTGTACAGGCCCGTGTCATCGGTCCCGACCCCGACGGGATGAAAACAGCACGTGCGGAGAGGGTATCATGCCACATGAGTTGGCAGCTCCTTGAGCAAGATGAGGATTGGGAGGAGCAGACAGATCGTGCCTTGTTGAATGTTCCCATTGTTGGGACAGCCTGGAAGAAGACCTACTTCAGTGGTGAGCATGGTCGTAATGAGAGTGACCTTGTCCTTGCCCGTGATCTTGTAATCAATTACTGGGCAAAGAATGTTGAAGATTATACCAAGACACATCTTATTCCCCTCTCCCGTAATAAGATACATAGTCGTATCCTCTCCGGCACATACCGTGATGTACGGGATGAGGAATGGTACACCGATGTAGCTCCCGCCATCCCACAATCACAGGAAGAGGTGGAGGTTGATAATAGATCAGGTATGGATCAACCACAACCCGATACACGTACCCCCTTCCTTGCCCTCGAACAGCATCGTACACTCGACCTCGACGGTGACGGTTATGCCGAACCATACATTGTAACAATCGAGAATAGCACCCATTGCGTCCTGCGTATTGTGGCACGTGCAGATAGTGAGGAGGATGTTGAGAGGACTGGCAACGGCGAGATAATTCGTATTAAGTCCCACGAATATTTCACAAAAATCCCCTTCATCCCTTCTGCTGATGGCAGCATTATGGATATTGGTTATGGTGTATTGTTGGGACCCTTGAATGAATCTGTTAATAGTGCCGTCAACCAACTCTTCGACTCCGGAACTATCAGTAACACTGCGGGGGGATTTCTCGGTCGTGGCGCAAAAATCCGGGGAGGTGTGTATAACTTTTCTCCGTTCGAGTGGAATCGAGTTGATAGCACCGGGGACGACCTGCGCAAATCTGTCATTCCCCTCCCCGTGCGAGAACCCTCCAATGTGATGTTTCAATTGTTGTCCCTGTTGATTAACTACACGGAGAAAATCAGCGGTGCTGTTGACATTAGTACGGGAGGGAATCCGGGGCAGAATACACCCGCTCAAACAAGTCAGACAATGATTGAGCAGGGACAGAAAGTATACGCTGCCATCTTTAAGCGTATCTGGCGTTCTTTAAAGCAGGAGTACAAGAAGTTATACGTCCTTAATGCAATCCACCTCCCCGCTGGCAAGACCTATTTCGCAGGTAGTGATACCTACATTAGTCGTGCGGATTATCTAGGTGATAGCAGTTCTGTGGTGCCGGTTGCCGACCCGAATGTAATGAGTGACCAGGCCCGATTCAAACAGGCACAGGTACTTCAACAAGTTGGTAATGGCAACCTTCTATATGATCCCGATGAAGTGAATAAATACTTCCTTAAGGCATTAAAGATTCCAAACATTGCCAAGGTGTACCTTGGTATGGCAAGGAAGTTGCCACCACCATTGACCGAGAAAGTACAGATCGAGCAGTTAAAAGTTCAGGTAGCAATGGCAAACCTGCAATGGAAGAAGTTACAGTATATGTCATCCCTCTTTGAACAGAGAAGGTTAAATGAGGCTAAAATAATCTCCCTGTATGCACAAGCAGCATTGGCACAGGAGCAAGCAGGAGGTGTAGGTGCGGCAAGTAACATCGCTGCCTTCACGGCACAGATCGACGCCTTGAAGATGGTGAATGATTCCATAACTCAACAGGCACAACAGGTAGGCGAAAATGACAACACTACAGGACAAGATGGAACAGGCGGACAAGGAGCTGTTCCTCAGTTGGAAGGAGCACCCGGTAACGGAAATGCTAATGGAATGGGCGGGCAGGCAGCGCAGTAATTTGATGGAGCAATGGGCAGATGGTGGATTGAGTGCTGCCTTCAGCACAGAAATGCTAGTGAAGAATGCAGGTGCTACTGGATACTGCAATGCGATGAGGGACCTCCTTGGCATTGATTATGTAGAGTTGGAGGGCAAGGAATGAATACCAGTGGATTGAATCCGAAGGGACGTGCCGTGCTGGTCAAACCCTATGAGCCGGCAATTGATAAGGGAGCTATCTACATCCCCGATACCATCAAGGCAAACATGCAGACGGTTGAGCAGCGTGCAATTGTTATTGCAATCGGCCCGATGTGTTGGAAGGAGGAGGATGTACCCCGCGCCATCATTGGTGAACACGTCCTCATTAGTGCCTATGCCGGCTACATGGCAACAGGTGTGAAGGACAAAGAACAATACCGATTTGTAAACGACCGTGATATTTTTGCAGGAATTGAGGAGTAAGGTATGATTGACGAAATTGAGAATGACGGTGAGGGTGAGGAATCCAGCCCGGAGATTATTGCACAAGCAAGGGAAATGGGTTGGGTACCAAAAGATGAGTACCGAAGCGACCCAAAGGGATGGAGGAGTGCAGAAGAGTTCGTGGAGAGGGGAGAACATATCCTTCCAATCGTTCAGGCAACTGCCAAGAAACTTCGTGCGGAACTGTTGACAAGGGACAGCGAAGTCGCTAGTCTAAAGAAAGCCGTAGAATCCTCTCAACTCGCCATCAAGGCACTGCAAAAATCCTACACTGAAAGCACCGCACAGCAAGTAGCACAGGCACGAGCTGAATTGCGGGCACAGTTGAAGTCGGCAAAAGAGGTCGGTGATGTAGATGCCGAACTTGAGGTACTCGACAAGTTGGATGAGTTGAAGACCGAGGTAGCAAAGAGTAAGGAAATTCCCGTTGAAGAGGTAGAGAAGCCTAAGACAAACGGCCTCGACCCAGAATTCATCGCGTGGAATGAGGAGAATGATTGGTTCGGTGATGATACCGATGTGGCCAATCGTAAGCGCACCAGGGCTATTATTAAGATTGGTGCCGACCTCCGTGATGATGGGGAGAAATCTACTGGTAAGGCGTTCATGGATAAATGCCTAAAGTTGTTGGAGGAGCAGGAAGGGAAAGGTGGAAGGCAGGCAAGCAAGGTAGAAGGGGCAGTGAATGGAAGGGAGAGTTCTGGCGGCGGTTTTGCCTCCCTCTCCAAGGAAGCAAGGGATGTATGCCATGAAGATAATGATACCTTCGTAGGTCCCGGAAAGATGTTCAAGACCGTCAAGGAATGGGAAAACCATTTCTACAACAAATACAAAGAGAGTGAGGGTTAATCATGGCCGTGCAGAAAGAGAAACCGAATCCCGCAAACCTTCCCCTCGATCTTCCGAAGGGATATAAGCCCATGACGGGCGGTACCTTGCGGTTGGAAGTCCCGGAGAAACCGGGTTGGCATCGGCACTGGTTTCGTGGAACCCCCGCTCGTATAGGTCAGGCAATTCAGGCAGGTTATAGGTACGTAGACCCCGACGACGTTGATATTAATAATTTCGACCTCGCGGGGGATAGTGCGAATAGTGGCAATAGTGACATGGGTACACGCATCTCAATCGGTAGTGGGGAGGGTCCCACCCGTATGTACCTCATGGAATGCTCCGATGAAATTTTCGCCTACGCGCAGAGTTTCATCACCAAGCAGTCAGACCAGTTAGCGGCGACAATGAAGGGCGGCACCATAGGCAGTGATAGTTCAGGTGAGTCAGGCGAGGACAGGAAACAACGTTACATTGATAAAAGAACTGGTAAGAACAGCCTATTCACCCGTAAATCATAATGGGAAACCCCTATGGCAAATGTAAATCGCCCTAATGGTCTGTCCCCTGTCAAACATCTGACTGGGGCGCCGTATAACGGCCAGGGTAACATCTATCAAATCGCAGCGGCTGATACTAACGGATATGCAATTGGTGATCCGGTTATTAGTAGCGGTAGTGGTGATGCGAATGGTGTACCTGGTATCACTCTCGCCGCCGCAACTGGCAATATCCGTGGTGTTATCATGGGTCTTGGCACGATGGAGGGTGGTATTTTCAACCCTCTGAACTTGAACAGTACGGTGCGTCCTGCTGCCGCTCAGGCAACTGACTGGTATGCTATCGTTGCCGATAGTCCTGACCTGATCTTTAAGGTGCAGGAACATGCCAACGGCACACAACTCTCCGCAACTGAGATTGGCCTGAACCAGGTTTTGTTCCTCGGAACGAATAATGGTTTCTCGTCCGGTTGGCAGTTGGCGAGTGTGACGGACGCAACTCCCGCCACAACCAGTACCCTGCAAGTTCGCCTGCTTGGGTTGGATCGGACTCGTGACAATGCCTTCGGTGCTAACGCAAAGTGGCTTGTCAAGATCAATGCCCACGAACTGTCTGCCGGCACTGCCGGTAACTAAGGAGAATAGAATATGGCAGGCGTAATTAATACTGGTACCCATCCGAAACTACTTTGGCCTGGTGTTCATACCGTATGGGGTCAGATGTATGCGGAACATCCGGTGGAGTATACTGACCTCTTCGAGGTTGAGACTTCCAAGAAGGCGTATGAGGAAGATGTGCAGGTCACTGGCTTTGGCCTCGCTCCTGTAAAGGGGCAGGGTGCCCCCGTCGAGTATGATGGTGAGGAGCAAGGTTATGTAACCCGTTATACGCATATCGCGTATGGCCTGGGTTTCATCGTCACTCATGAGGAGTTGATGGATAACCTGTATAAGGAAGTTGCAACTCGGCGTGCGAAGGCGAATGCGTTTTCAATGAATCAGACCATTGAGAATGTTGCTGCATTCCTCTACAACAATGCGTTTAATAGCACCTACTTCACGATGGCCGATGGTCAGCCGTTGATTAGTAATGCGCATGTACAGGTGTCTGGTGGCACCTTTAGTAATGCATTGACGCCCGGTGCTGACCTGAGTGAGGCGTCACTTGAGGATATCGGTATCCAGATCATGCAGATGACCTCGGATAAGGGCCTTCGCGTCTCTGCCATGGGTCAGTCATTGCATATTGCCCCGCAGGAACATTACAATGCGGAGCGTATCCTCAAGAGTGTCCTTCAGAGTGACACGGCGAACAACAACATTAACGTGTTGAAGTCCACCGGGGCATTCCCGAAGGGTGTGAAGTTGAATCATTACTTTACGCAACCGAGTGCTTGGTTTGTTCGTACCAATGTGCCGAATGGTATGCGTTTCTTCTGGCGTGCGAAGCCTGAGTTTGCTCAGGACAATGACTTCAATACCAAGAATGCATTGGCGGCCAGTTACATGCGCTTCTCCCTCGGTGCTACCGATCCCCGTGGTATTTATGGTAGTAATGGTCCGTAAGGAGTAATGTATGGCTACTATTAAAAAGTCCGGTTCCTTTAAAGGGAAGAGTAATAAACTCGGGCATGGTGGCCGTGCTGCTCAGATGAAGTCGCAAGGAGTTCCAGGCGGTGTCATTGGTAAGATGGCCCGCCTTGCGCAAGCGGCGCCTGGGCAGAAAAACTACCACGGGTCTAAGAAAAGTAAGAAGAAGTAAGCGAGGTAACAAATTGTTACGCGGTGTATAACGCTCCCTGACAGAATATCGAAAGGGAGCGCCTTTTTATTATGGCGTTATCACTAGGACAAATATGATGGGCAATCCCGTTCGCTTCACTTCCGGTTTCACGCAGGATGCACCTTATCAGCCTCTCGCTCATATTGGTGTACCTGATCCATTCTTCTATGCGTATTATGAGGATGATTTTCTACCTTATAATGCCGCTCTCTATACTGTTACGGCCGCTAGTGGTAGTGTTGCCGCCTCTGTGGCAGGCGGTAATGGAGGTCGTATCCTCCTCACTACAGGTGCTACGGCAACCAACTTTGCCTCCATTCAGTTGCCTGCCGCCGGTTTCCAATACGTTGCCACTAAGAAACTGGCCTTTTTGTGCCGCATCCAGGCAGCTGACGTCACCCTTCCGGTTATCAATGCTGGGCTAATTCAGACCACCGCAACTCCGTATACGGTGACGGATGGTATCTACTTCACGAAGGCAGCCGGCTCCACAAACATTGTTGTGAATGTTGTGACTGGTAGCACTGTGATTGGTACTACTACACTTACCGGACTTCTCACCAACGCAACCGATATTGACCTCGGTTTCACGGTCGATCGTCTCGGTAATGTGTTGATCTATGCTGGTAATAGTTTGGTTGGGCAAAAGAGGCAAGACCTTGCAACCCTCGGACCGGCAGGTAAAATCTATGCCTCCTCACTGACGGGGGCAATGACAACTGCCTTGCTGAATCCAACCCTAGCCATTCAGACCAGCACAGCTGCCGCCAAGACCCTCTATGCGGACTTCCTGTACGCCGCAATGGAGCGTTAATCATGGCTACCGTTCAGATCATCACGGATGGTCCCCGTAACCTTGTCATCAAGGTTGATGGTACGGGTGCCGAAGTTAATACAAAAATCGTTGACGTTACTACCCTCAACCCTCCCTGCACATCAATGAGGTTGAATTCAATTGTTCATAGTTTGGCTCCCTCCGCAGTTATGGAATTACTGTGGGATGCCAACACGCCTGTGGTTGCTTGGAACTTGTTTGGATCGGGTGGTATTGTTGCCCCCTTCATGTATACGCAGGGTATTCCAAATAATGCAGGCACTGGTGTAACAGGTAATGTATTGTTGAATGGCGGTACTGCATCAACAAATTATTCTATTTACCTTGAATTCATTAAGAATGGTATAGGGGCATAAGTAATGGCAAATTCCACTTCCAACACGGCATATGGTATCATTAATGATGCCATGTTTGATGCTGGGTATTTGCAGGAAGGTGCGGAGGCGGACTCAGAGCAACTTGCAATATACATGAGGCGCCTCTGCGATATTATTAACTTGTGGCAGACACAGGGGATTAAACTGTTCCTTCAGGAGGAGGTAACAGTTCCCCTTGTGGTTAATCAGACGCAGTATGTAATTGGGCCGCTTGGTCCAGCCGTTACAATGGATAAACCCTTGTCTGTATTGCAGGGGTTTATTCTTAATACTTCCCTTACGAGGCGCCCTCTTGTAATGTTGGCAAGGGATGAATGGGAGCGCCTCTCACAGATACAGGGTAACTCAGGTACAATCAATTCTTTCTTCCCCGATAAACAGGCATATGCCCTTAATTTGAATTTGTGGCCTGCTCCTGATAGTACCGAGGTGTTGAATACCGCCACATTCCTCATGCGAGTGCAGGCGAAGAATCCAGTCCTATTGACTGACAATACCGCCTTCCCGCAGGAGTGGAGAATGGCCCTCCGCTGGGGATTGGCAGATGACATTTGTACAGGTCAGCCAGAATCAATCATGTCCCGTTGCCAGCAGAGGGCAACCGCCTACCGTACCGCATTGGAGAATTTCGATGTGGAGGATGCCTCCACCCGATTCAATGTAGATAGTCGATTCTATAATACAGCCGGAAGATTCCGCTAATGGCACAATCCCCAACTGTTGCAGTACCTGCGCGCCTTCCCTTAATTGCAGGTCCCGAGAATCGGGATAACTCAACGGCGAAGGATTCCCGTATCATTAATTGTTACGTGGAGGTATCTCCGGATAGGAGTACACATATATATCGTCGCCCTGGTATGTTGACTTGGGGAATCCCTCCTGCAACAAGTGCTGCTGGTATGGGTACCTACTACTGGAATGGTTATGTATATTCTATTTTTGCGGGTGTGTTGTATAAGGGATTGACGCAGGTAGCCACCGGACTTGATGCGACTGGAGGTGTATATACCTTCAATAGTATTCTTGGTGCAACGCCAAAATTAGTAATGCAGAATGGTGTGCAGGGGTATGCATATGATGATACTGGCCTATTGACGGCAACCCTTCATTCCATTAATGCAAACTACCCACAGTATACAACAAAGGGACTTGCCTATCTTAACGGCGCAACATATGTAATGCAGCGTTTTTTTGGCACTAATATTACCCCCGCCGTCATTTGGGGTAGTGTGCCGAATAGTGTATCTGTTGCAGGTGACTGGACTGCTCTTGATTATATCACGGCACAGATTGAGCCTGATAGTGGTGTTTTCCTTTCCAAGCAATCGGTGTATGTTGTTGCCTTGAAGCAGTGGACAACTGAATTCTTTAGTGATGTAGGTAATGCGACTGGCTCCCCCCTTCAATTCTACCCGGCCGGGAAATTGAATTACGGTTGCGCATCCGCCGATAGCGTGCAATCCATTCAGGAAATATTATTCTTCATATCAACTAATAGGGATGCCTCCAATCAAGTATTGATGTTGGAGCAGACACAACCGAAGATTATATCAACGCCGGATATTGACCGCCTCCTTAATCAAATAGACCTGTCGGTTGTATACAGTTGGCATATCAAAGCGAATGGGCATAACTTCTATGTCGTTACGATTAAGAATGCCAATCTCACACTCGCCTATGACCTTGTGCAAAATAGGTGGGAACAGTGGACGGATACTAATGGCAATTATATGCCTATTGTGGCTGCTTGCCGTGATAGCGCTGGTAATCATATTCTTCAACATGAAAGTAACGGAACGTTGTATTATGCTAGCCCTAATTATTTAACGGATGATGGGAATGTAATGCCTGTTACTGTTATCACACCTCTGTGGGATGCCGGCACGTCGAGAAGAAAACAGTTGGGGAGGATGATCTTTGACACAGATCAGGTAACGGGAGCAATCATGCAAGTTCAAGTAACTGATGACGATTACCAGACATGGTCACAACCACGTAAGGTTGATATGTCTCTGCCCTTCCCGAAACTAGACCATTGTGGTACATTCACTAGAAGGGCATTTAAGTTTACAATCAATAATAACCTACCTTTCCGTTTGAAAAGCGTGGAGTTGCAATTTGACGTAGGTACATTGTAATGGGTTCTACTCAATCTAATAACCTTGCTCAAAGTCCAGATAAGGTTCCTATCTCTGATAAGGATACGGGAAGGGTTAATTTTATTTGGAATCAGTGGTTTACTAATGTTCAAATAAAGTTGAATACTATTACGGCCGCCATTGTTGCCCTGTCAAAGAATGCGACTGCCGGATTTCTTGCCAGCGATGGTGTGGGAGGTATATACTCACGTACACTTATTGAAGGTACGGGTATTACAATTACTAATCCTACGGGTGCCGGAGGTAATCCAGTAATTAGTGCTAGCGGGGGTGGTGGTGGAATTGCCACAATTAATACAGTTACTGGAAATACCTATACTTTAGTTTTATCTGACGCCACGGCTTTTGTAGATGCTACAGCTACATCAGGAGGTATTACAGTAACAGTTCCTACTAATGCCAGTGTCGCTATTCCAATAAAAAGTATTGTTTATTTAGGTGCCAGATTTACTAATATGACCGTAACGGGGGCTACTACAGGCATTACTATTATTAATAATAGCTCTATCATAACTGCGGCTAACTCAGAAGGTTATTTAATTAAAGTAGATACTGATGCCTGGTATTTATCTGGAAATTTAAATTACCTTGCTTCTGGAAGTGACCCTTATTGGACTTCGGTTGTCTCATTAATACATGGGATTGGTACTAATGGTAGTACTACTATTACTGATTCTAAGGGAATTACTGCGTGGACTACCTCAGGAAGCGCCGCTATAAGTACCTCTCAATCTAAGTTTAGTACATCATCTTTGTATTTACCTGGCTCTAGTTATTTATCTGCTAATACTCCTGCGTCGATTGATTTAGGTAACAGTGATTTCACTATTGAAGGTTTCTATTACTTTACTACTGTATCCAGTTATCAAGTACTTTATTTGTCACATTTTTCTAATGGTAATATGTCTTTAAGGTTACAGTTAAATTCAGGACAATTACAATTACAATATAATCAAAGTAGTACCGCAGCCACAACATCTACAACAGTTACAGCAAATACTTGGCATTTCTTAGCTGCAACTAGGTCTGGATCAAATATATATTTATTCATAGATGGTGTATTATCAGCTACAGGAACTTTAGCTTCCATTACAGCAGGCACTGTTGACGCAATAGAATTGGGGCAGAATATTCAAAATACGTCTTGGTTCTTGTATGGTTATGTAAATGAGTATAGAGTAACAAAGGGAGTTGCTAGATATACGTCATCTTTTACACCTCCCACTGCACCTTTCCCGAATGCTTAATATGAATAATATAATCCCCTCCGAGTTTATGCATCGTGGTCCTACCCTGCAAGAGATATTTACCTTGCAAGATACCCTCGCTAATGGTAAGGCAGTTGATATGCCTACAACTAATCAATGGGCTCCGCATATGTGCATGAGGAGTATATTCATGCCTGCCAACTCCTTCGTTGTAGGGAAGATGCACCGGACGGAACACTTCAATATCATACTGAAGGGAAGTGTGACCGTGCTGATGGAGGATGGTCCTCAAAGGTTTGATGCCCCCTGCATGTTTATTAGTAAGTCAGGGGTTAAGAAAGTCCTATACAATCATACAGATGTATGGTGGGCAGTTCCTCATGTCACGGAGACTACTACGGAGGAAGCATTGGAGGCTGAAGTTATCATGCCTGAGTCGAGGTTACGTGATCCGGATACTGGTAAGCTCTTGGTAGATTGCCTTGAGCAACTTCAGCTTATGTTGGGAGAAGTATAATGGTATGGGCAGCGATTGGTGCGGCGGCGGTTACGGTTGTAGGTGGGGCATTAATGAGCGGCGGGAGTGGAGGAGGTGGTGCAGGTAATAGTAGCGCTGCTGCCTATGATCCCTATGCATCCTATCGACCTGCGGCAGCACAGCAACTCAATGCCTTGCAGGCTAATCCTGGCTCTGCAATTGATAGTGGTTACGGGCAGGCACTTCAACAGGGTGCCTCAAGGGCAATGGCCTCCCAGGGGTATACAGGGAGTGGTAATGCCCTTGTTGCAGCGGCGCAGGCAGGTGGTACTGCCTACCAGCAAGAATTTAATAACCTCGTTACATTGTCTGGTGCCGGTCAGTCCCCTGCTAATGCAATGCAGGCATCAAATGCGCAGGCAAATGTTCAGCAGCAGCAGAGTAATCAGATGTGGGGGCAGATTGGTAATCTTGTTGGGCAAGGTATCAATGCATATAATAGTCCTTCTGGCGGTACACCTGCAACCTCTATGCCGAGTTATGATCCAAACAATGGGTATGGCCTTGGTGGGGGTACATATAATAATGTTACGGGAACTACTAATCCCGCATTCTCTTTTGGAGGACCCTAATCATGGGATTTAATATAGGTGCAGGTCTCCAAGCACTTGCTAATGCCGGCACTGGCTATGAGCAGGGTCAGGCACAGGCAAGTCAGAATGATTATACGCGGCAGATGCAAGCACTTACCTTGCAGAATGCCCATCAAGTTGCCGATCAGAATAGCCAGAAGGCACAATGGCAGCAGCAAGAAATGGATGATATGATGAAGGGGAGTATTGCGAAACCTACTCCTATTATCAATCCACAGACTGGACAACCTCTCGGCACACCACCTCCGCAACCGCCACCTACAGCAGATCAGCAGGCAGTGAAGAATGATCCTGTATCTTTCTTCACGCAGCTTGCTGCCTCCGCACGGGCGCATGGTGATCTTGTTGGTGCTAGTGAGGCCCTTGCCA
This sequence comes from Pseudomonadota bacterium, assembly GCA_028873515.1. Lineage (GTDB taxonomy): Bacteria > Pseudomonadota > Gammaproteobacteria > Burkholderiales > REEB80 > REEB80. The sequence continues at coordinate 22,235 of JAGWIG010000017.1, forward strand.
ATCTTACAAATGTCCAGAACACGCAGGTCAAGCAGCAGGAGGAACAATCCGCAATGCAGACTGCTGAGTTGAAGAGGCAGCAAATGCACTTCGGTATGACTGCGCAGGCTGCCTCTACCTTGCCAGATACACCGGAAGGTTTCGCTCAGTTGAAAATGTCTGTCCTAGCTGATCCAAACTCCTCCCCCGTAGAGAAACAGAATTTTGCTAAGTTGGAATACTCACCTGGCATCATGCAGAAGATTGCACAGAGTGGTATGACGGCAGCACAGAAGGCAGCTGATTCAATTCGTCAGGCACAACTCGCAAATACACAAATGCATGACCGCATTATGGAGCAGCAGACTGCCTTAAGGGATGCTAATTCTGCGGCATATAAGCAGGCTGATCTTAAATTAAGGTCTGCTAATGTTAAGGCAGGCGCAATCAGTAAGGCCCCTTCCACGGAGGAATTGAGGACTGCCGCACCTATCATTGCTAATGCCCTTTATGGTGCTGACGGTGCCTCTCACCTGAATGATCCCATGTTCTCTGGGAATAATGTATCTGCCTCCATGGGTGGGACAAGGGATCTTGTTACGCCTGCAATGACGGAGATAGCTGCGGAGGCAAAGCAGATTGTTTCCAATGATCCGAGTAGGACTATTACATATCCACAGGCAGTGGAGCAGGCAACGCAGAGGGCTATTAAGAATGGCACTCTTGTTAAGCCGACTACCGTTACCTCACCACGTACCTTCTTTGGAATTCCTGCTGGTACAAGTACGGAGGAAAAACCTGCCGCCTTCACAGGTGCTGGTGATACTGCGCAGAATCCAATCCCCCTCACCAAGAAATTACACAGTGATCCCTCCGCACGCATACCTGGAAAGGTATACAACACCAGTAAGGGAGCACTTCGGTGGACGAAGGACGGCTGGCAGAAACCCTAATGTACCTCGTAACAATTTGTTACCGGATTTATCATAATGACCGATAATAGTACATACTCTGAGACGGATGTAGGACCGTATGATCCGTCGGCACCTGCTGTTACTCCCTCCGTTGCTGCACCCTCCCAGACTGTTAATGCCTCTCAGGCAGATATGAATAGTTGGAATGCTCAAGCAACGGAGATGGCTAATATAGGAGGGCCAGGCGCAAATGCTGCGGCAGCACAGCAATGGCTTCTTAGTAAATATGACTCCGCCTCGGCTAATACAACCTCCCCTTATTCGGAAGCTGATGTGGGACCTGTTGCTACTCCATTGAAAGTTATTGATAATACAGGACCTGATACACCCTTACAGACAGCAGGAAGGTTTGCAGAAGATTATGTAAACACGGGCGGTGCCTATGCCAAGAATGCTGTGAATACAATTGCCGATACTGGTAAGTCGGTGATTAATTACATTCAGAATTTTGGTAAGGAACATCAGACAATACCTGCACATCCAATGACAGGTACGGAGATGCAGGCAGCTAAGCTGCTCAATGTGGACTTTAATGGTCCTCTTGATTATCTATTGGGTACAAGTACCGACCCACTTACTGTTCCTCAAACATATAAAACTGATCCCCTTAAGCAGGAGGATGCCAAACTTGATCCGGTTGGTTATCTACTGAATAAATCTACAATCCCTGAGATTGTAAAGACGCTTGCCTATCCACAGGAATCTACGACACGCACGTATGCAAAGATTCAAGAGGCAAGTAAACTTCTTGATATTGTAAACAATCCAACTCAATATCCGCCGGCATTGATTAAGAAGGCCCAGACTCAACTAGATACAATGAAGAGTCAGGCGAATGCAACCTTTGCCTCGAAGATATCAGATGGGTTTAAGGGATTGATACAGCATCCCTTGCTGGCAGCGCAGTCATTTCTCGACCCTGTATTCCTAGCAATGGGAGAATTAAAGCTAGGTGATATGGCAGTTGGAAATGACCTTGCCTCTTCTGTGAAGGCTGGTAAGGCTGCAAGGAGCATTGCAGATGAGGCAGCTAAGTTTAAGGCACAGATTGCAAACCTTCCGGTTGCCAACAAAGCTGCGGTGATAGAGAAGGCACAAAAGTATGTAGATGTTTATACTGGCGTGGCAGAACGTGCCGCAGCTAATGCGAAAAGGTTGCAGAAGATTAAGGCAGTTGGAAATACTGTCGGATCATCGCTTAGTGGTGCAGGTATCAATGCCGGCGCAACCGCCATTCAGGAGAATCTGGATGAAGGTAATGTACAACCAGTTGATATTGGGGCAGCGGCAGGTGTTGGTGCAATCCTAGGTGGAGTTACTGGGGGTATTGCAGGTCATGGTGAGGGGGAGATTCCTAAGACTCATACGGATACTCCTGCGGGAGAGCCTGTTGTAAAGGGTCCCGTCACAGCAAGGGAACCCGGGCAACCATTACCCTCAACAACCCCCATTGATGCAACGAAGGTTGTCCCTTACTACGGTGGTGTAGATGCTGAAGGTAATGTAATTCACATTTCAAAGGATACACCAATATCCCTCGACTTGAAGGATAAGGCAGGGAATCCTGTGACTGTCCCTGTTCGTAATACTGTTGCCTATCATGAATCGGTTGAACATCCCCTTATGCATTTGACGGGGCCGGTTAGTGATGCACAGATGCAACTTATTAAGGAGCGCATGGGGCCATATGCGCATATCCCGGCAGAGGTGGAAGCTAAGCTGCGGGAAGGGAAAGGGCTATCATATGGTGAGGCGCATGATATTGCAACACGGTCGGAGAATCACCTTGTTGAACAAATGTATGGGGTTGACCATAAGGTATATCAAGATGCATTGAAGCCACACATTGCTAAGGTGGCGGAGGATTCTGCCTCTGCGAAGAAGGAGGATATCCCTGCTAATCTGGATACGAAACCGTATGATAATATGGGGCATCCAGAGCAATTGCAGGGGCAAGGTAATAGACCAGCGCAGGATGCAGGACAGCCGGGTGCTGGCAGTCTTGATGAGAAATCGGTTGGTCCTTTCAATGCTAAGAATATTGGCGCCGCAGCCCTTACACTCGGTGCTGCTGGTTATGGTGCCTACCAAGCTGGCCCCGGGCATCGCACAGAAGGTACCTTCAAGGGATTGTTTGGTGGCATGACCATGTTCGGGCATCAGGCTATCTTTGCAGGACGCCTATCCACAGACTTTAATCCCATAATGGAAAAAGCTGCCTGGGAAATGGAGAAGGCCGGGAGGACACCTGAACAGATTAACCTTGCAACGGGATACCACAGAGCTGTTGGTGGTAAATGGTTGCATGAAATTGATGATTCGGGTATGAGGGTCAAACCTCATAATGATCCTATCTGGGAAAAGGCAAAGATAAGTCCAGTACCTCTTCGGGATGTTATGACGCACACGGAGTTTGAGCGTAATTACCCTAAATTGATGGATTCGGTTAAGGTGCATGTTACAGAAGGTGCGCCTGGGGCACATTATAATCCTACAACAGGTAATATTACAATCAGTGAGCCGAAGGGATTAGAGGCGGCAGCTATTTATTATAAGGAGCCTGGACTTCGCCCCAGGAGTATTATCGCGCATGAATTAATGCATGTGGTGCAGCATGCAGAAGGGTTACCGAGGGGAGATAATGTAGGCGGTCATGTACTTCAATTAAATGAGGAGGCTGATAATCTAATAAATCATAGTGATTATCTTGAGCGTCTCCTTCGTGAGGAGATGCAGAGTAAGAATCCCGATCAGGTTAAAGCTAAGAATTATCGTGAAGCTATTGATAGGATTGATAAACAGTTAGCTACTGATTATACGGTAGAAGCTATTAAGAAGGAGGCGAGGAGGAGATATAATGCCTCCGCTGGGGAATCTCAGGCGGTCAATGTACAGGATCGCCTTAATTATGATAAGGCCACTAGGAGAGATTTAGCTCCGCATACAACTGCGGGTGTTAAATTTCCCGATCAGAGGGTTGAATATAATAGGGACCAATCTCCACACCTTCAGGCACATGAAATGCCTATCTCTGACCATCTACAAAAGACCGGTGAGATGGATGAGGAGGGTAAATTGAGTGGTATGGTATTGCCGGAAGATAAACTTCCCAATGAAAGTGAGGTGTTGGCAAAGGCAGCGCAGAACGATCAAGGCGCCATTGCAAAATTGTACAAGCAATACATGCCACGACTCATTAGGAATGCAAGGGGATTGATGAGGGGTGCCGGTCCTCGCCTCGGTATGGATGCCGAAGACCTTGCCATGTATGTCTTCCATAAGGCAATCATGCACCTTAAGGCGGGATCATTTAAGGGGGATAGTTCCTTCTATACATGGATGCATACTATCCTACATAACACAGGATTGAATGAGATTAGCCGTGCTGGGAGACAAGTACAGACGGAGAGTATGCACGGCGATACACATGATCCCTACGGCGCACCTGTTTCCAATGTAAAGGAGACTGCACGTAATATCCCTTCGGAGGAAATGACGCCGGAGGAGCATTTGCGTGCGCAGCAGACTAGCAACATGGTGCAACATGCAATCTCCAAACTACCGCAGGATATTCGTGAAGCTATTAAGGCTTATGAATTTGAGGGGAAGAGTTATGAGGAGATTGCCACTGAACAGAAGGTACCGGTTGGGACTGTAAGGAGTAGGTTGAATCGTGGCAGGGATATGATTGAGGAATCAATCAAGAGGGGTCATGGTGCCAACTTCAGGAAGCAGCAAGGGTTTGCAACCTTCGATCAGATGAAGAGGGCTGCCTTGCTGGGTGCAGGTGCGCTTGCTGGGTATACGATGGGCGGTCAGGATCATCACTGGAAGGATGCCTTTTATGGCGCCCTCGCTGGCATTGGTGCAGGTGCTGTTACCTTTCGAGGTATTGCAAGGGTTGTAAGGGATGTAAGGAGTGCGGATACACTCCCGAGGGCTAGTAGTACGTTGGATAAGTTAGAGGGAAGTCTTGCTAAGCTGCAAAGGCATACGGATGATATTCAGGCGAGGATGCATGCCTTGCAAGGTGCCGATAGTCTTAATATTGCACATTCCCTTGAAGGGGATACTTCCATCAAGTTGACCCCGGAACAGCAGAAGGTTAAGGAGACTGCGGAGGTACTATATCAACATATTCGCAATATGGCGAAAGCTGTTGGTATGAGTATGCAGGAATTGGAGAATTACACAACTCATCTGTTCAAGCCGACGGAGGCTAATAAGGCAATTATTGATGCCTTTAATAAGCAACAATCTACCCCCCTTAGTAAGAGTTCTCCTTTTACAAGGACTCGTAAATTGAGGATGAGTCTTGCGGATGCCATTGCGAAAGGGATGGAATTAAAGCACGATAATTTCGCAGATACATTTGCGGAGTATTATAAATCCATGCTCGGTGCGATGCACACTAAGGTGGCGATTGACACCCTACGTGCCGCTACTGACCTGGAAAAGCGACCCCTTGTCACTAAAACAGGTAGGGCTCCTTATGGGTATCAGGTTATTAATCATCCTGCCCTTCGAGGTCTATCTGTGCATCCTGCCATTGCGGCAGAAATGTCCCACTTGTTTGATGTGCATACACCTACTCATTTAGGGTTTGCCTATCAATTTGTTAATTCCGCCTTGAAGAGAATAGCCTTCATGGGGAGTCTATTTCATGGGCAAACACTTGCCGATGTACAGATGGGTATGTCCCTTAATCCGTATCATAATATTAAGACTACCTTACAGGCATTGGCAGGTAGTACAGACTTTCAGAAGGCGGTAAAGAATCCACAGCCTGGAGATATTGTAGATAAGATGTTGGAGCAAGGACTTCATGTACCTTCTAACTCTACTGGGTTTACGGAGGATCTTGGAAGGAGTATGAGCCCGGGCTTTATGTTCCTTGAAGGGGAAATGAATAAACTGTTTCCCGGTCTTGGGAATATCCCAAAGGCGGCAGCTGCTATTGACCATACCTATCAATGGATTATTTTTAATCGGTTAGGTGGTGGTTTGATGGGAGAAGCCTCTAAGGTTAACTTTATGAAGTTGAAGGCTAACTGGATTAAGGAGATTAGTAAGGATCCAACAAAGGTTATGCCGTCTGATGAGGACCTTATGCGCCGTGCTGCCTCTATGTCATCTGTCTCCTTCGGTAGTTTGAATTGGAGAAGGATGGCTAATGAGGTGCAGAATAAGTATATGCGCTCTTTCCTTATGTCTACTTTCTCCCCGGCAGGTCGTCGGGCTATTCAATCCATTATGCTGGCGCCGGAATGGCTTACCTCTACCACGATGCATTGGACTAAGGCATTGTTCGGGAAGGGGGAAGGCTCTCCTATTCATCCATTGAATGCAGTTGACCTTCATAGGTCTTGGTTGTTGAAGAGTCTTGTTTATTCTACCCTATTCGGTAATGCCTTGAACTATATGTTCTCTGGGCATTCCATGATGGAGAATAAGGATGAGTTTATGCTTGATCTAGGTGATGGGCAGAAATCTCCTTGGATGAAGGAGTTGTCTGACTTCCCACGACTCACCATGGACCCAGCACAGGAAATATTGAATAAGTTATCCCCAACGGTGCGACTTATAGGTCAGCAGTTGACGGGGAAGGAATACCTATCTGCAAAGGGTTACTCGCCCTCATTAAAGACAGCCGGGGATCGTGTGCAGAATGCGGTTGAAACAATGTCCCCCTTCTCTATGTCACAGAATAATACTGGCGGCCTTAAGGCAGATATATCCAGTATGTTGGGGCATCCAATCTACGGTAGTACACCGAAGGATAAGAGGGCAATAATGATGCAGCGTAGGCAAGAGGCAATCAAAGAAAAGATGGATAAACTACAGAGGGGACACTAATGGGACGTGCAGATTACCTTCGCCTTGGTGACTGGAATACTGTCTGCTTTCAGTGTGGCTTTAAGGCTAAGGCCAGCACACTTGTAAGGAACTGGCAGGGTTATTATGTTCACCCGGAGCATAATGAACCGAGACAGACACAAGACTTCGTGAGGGGTGTACCGGATAATCAAATAGCCCCGTGGGTACAACCATTCCCCGCCGCTATATACACATATCAAAATGTGCAGCTCGGACAGGGGGATGGTGTTAATAGGTTCTATCAATTAGGGTGTGGCCTCTATGCGGTAACAGTCACGCAGGTAGAGGTTGGTGGAGTCCCAACGATTGCATACACGGCGGACTCTACGGGTGGCATTACCTTGACAACGGCCCCAGCGCCATATACAATAGTTACAGCGAGTGGGAAGGAGACAATGGCATGAATCTTATACCGGAGTGGAAGAAAGGTTGGAAGTTTTACTCAACCTGGTTTCATGCTATTGGGGTTATCTTTTCCGGTGTTGGCATAGGAATTGCAACTCTCTACGGTGCAACAGATAGTATACAGCATTCACTACTCCCGCAATGGCTCACCTATGTAATCTTCTTTCTTATATTTGTAGGTGCTGCTATAGGGAGGTTCATAAGACAATGATGGTGAAGAGGTGGCATAAGCTTGCACTCAGTGGGGCTGGTACCATTGTTATATTCACAGCACTTGTTTCCTACTTTGAGCCTTCAAGGACACCGACAGTTGCTTATAGGGATGTTACGGGAATATGGACAAACTGTAATGGGAATACTCATGGGGTTGATCCAAAGGAAGTTGTAACACCCTCAATGTGTGCGGAAATTAATCGGTATAATGAGGAACAATCTCTTGCAGCACTTAATAGGCTCGTTACAGTTCCTCTTACAAGTAATCAGAAGGCGGCATTCTCTGACATTATATTCAACATAGGGGAGGATAAATTTAAACACTCCTCTATGTTGCGATTGATTAATGAAGGGAAGGTAATGGAGGCGTGTAAGGAGTTGCTACGCTGGGTATATGCAGGTGGGAAGAAACTGCCAGGATTAGTAGCTAGGCGTCAAGCTGAATTTACAATTTGTATCACACCCACTTAAGGATATATTGTGACTAACTCGGCAGAATTTCGGCGTAAATTACAGGTTACATTGACCACGGGAGGGATTATCTTTGCGTCGGGTGTTATATTTAACGCCGGGATAACCTATGATAAGTTAACCAATGTACAACAGCATCAGGCATTCCATGATATGCAGATTGAATCCTTACAGGCTCAGCTGCAACCCATCAATCAACAGTTGGCGAAACAGTCACAATTGTTGGAGGATATCAAAGCGGAGATAATTCATCAAAGGTGATTTATGCTTGCCTACTTTAAGACGTATGAATTCTTTATTATTGTAATTGCTCTCCTTCTATCTGTCATAGGGATATGGGGATTTGGGAAGTGGGAGTTTCATGAGGGGGTACAATCCCAAATCATTAAGTATAAAACCACGGCCCTTGTAACACAGGCAAAGGGTGAGGCTGTTACGACTAAGGTTGTAACACGATACCTCACACATATCCAGGTTATTCACGATGCTGGTACGACAATTATTAAAAAGGTCCCTATCTATGTTACTCATAAAGATACCTCTCGCTGTGTTGTTAACAATGGCTTTGTGCAGTTGTGGAACGGTGCCAACAAAATGCAGCTTCCCCCTTCCACCTCCTCAGTTAATGAAGAAGCCAGTCCCGTTGTCCTCACAGATATTGCAGCACAGCACGCCATCGAAAGTAACCTCTACTGGCAGCAATACGAACAATTGAAGGCCTTGCAGGATTGGGTCACGCAAGAACAGAAGGCGTATAAATAATCTGTACGGTAACAAATTGTTAGCCGGTTTACTATGATTTTCCCCCAATCCATTCATACGCCTTGTCTTGACTATCCACCACTAGCTTAGTCTTAAGGCATCCCATTTGTACAAGTGTTGTTTCAATCTGTGTTAATGTAAAGGCATCTACATCCCGATAGAATCTACTAAGTACAGTGCGCCTTGTTGTGTACTGTACTTTTTCTATGTAATTTTTAATTGTTTCGGTAGCATCACTACTCTTACTCTTACCGAAACCGCCGAATGTTTTGTACATATTCCGTTCGGCATCCAACAAGTATTGCAATGCCTTATCAAAGTCTGGTATTGTAATCTTCAGGTCATCCCCTCTCGACGCACTGCATACTAACATTAGTTTACGAAGGTGTGTTGCCCTTCGCTCACAGTAGCCGGCAAATCTTGGGTCATCAATGGCGGGGTGCCCTGCTCCCGTCATTCGATCTTGCTCAATGTACCATGCAACGTATGCCTTCTTGGCGTCGGGAGTCATGGTTACTTCCCCAGATAACTTACTGACTCTTTCTAGGTCATTGATTAACATTCCTCGCAATTCAGTCTCGCGCACTGTTAGGGTATGTTCAGGGACAATCTTTCTTTTATGCTCCTCCACAATAAAGATGATACGGCTGGTGAATCCACCGCCGACAGCTTCGTGTGGGATCATTGATTGAATCCAGTCGGGAGCCGTACCTCCCATAAGATTAAGGCATAAGCCGTGAAGGGTATCCTTACCACGGCCAACGGTCTCATATTCCCAATCATCCTTACTATCATACCAGTCGGTAAGATTAGATAGGTACGCGATGTCTCCTTGACCCAGAAAAACAGAAAGCTCCTCGGAAAATGCAGTAACCGCACAGTGATATTTAACTTTACCATCGGAAGGGTCCTGAAAGTTTACAGATGCTCGTTTCATTGCAAGGATCATTGCCTGTCTACCACTACTACTCTCCGGTGTTACGGTGATCCCAGGTATCTCTTTCAAGATATCCTTCGCAATACCCAATGCGGTACCCTTACGTGTACGCCCGGATGGACCAATAAGGACAACGTATAGGTTGGGGTATATGATTTCATGTCCCCACCGAAGATATATCCTCCTCTGCAATGCCCCTGCTACGGAACTTAAACTACACCATTGATGATAGGAGATAGGGGACTCCGTGCTATCGGTGTACTCTAGGTATGAGTCCAACCAATTAGTGAGTTCCCGTGCCATGTGTATCCCTTGTTGCAAGGAGATTAATTATGTCGGCATGTTCTTTGAGTTTCTGCATGCCTTGTTCATTGTGCTGCTTATGGAAACCGCCCCAATTCAATCCACACTTTGCGTCGGTTGCAATCTTGAATTCATTACCGTTGTACATGATTGTGGGACTTACGTAATCATAGATGCGGTGCATCATGTTATTGTACTTGTCCTTGTCCAACACAACTTCGATTGGCGCCTGCATTAGGATACTGTCATGCACCTGAGCCAATATATCAATGTTGAGGTGCTGCGTGAGGTACTCATCATTGTATATGCGGACCATCCCTTGATTGAGGGAATCCACAACAGTCGATTGTGGGATCATACTGTAGGCGGACTTCCAGAGGTCATCACCCCACTCACCCATGAAGCGGACACGACGCCCGAAACAGTTGGTAAGGGTGCGGTCTTTCTGTAATTGTCGTTTAACAACCTCGTATCCCAATCTAATACCGGGGTAAATCTCGTGGTAGAGGTTAATAATTCTCTTGGCTTCAGACTCATCCATTTCATTAATAAGGGCGAAATTACGGTATCGTTCATCGTAGTTCAATCCGTGGTTTGATTTCTTACCGCACTGACGAAGGGACATACTGCGAGGCCAATCTCTTGTGTATAACTTCTTGAGGATTTCATCCTCCATGCGCAATTTGTGGATAGCATCTGCGCTGGTTGCATGACCTACAATATCATCTTCGTAGGCGACTATCTCGGCAGGTAATCCAAACATGAGGGAGGCAGTGTGACAATGCACATCAACACCTGCCTGAATGGCGGTAATCATGTTTGCATCATTACCGAAGTAGGCAACTACAACCCACTCGGCTTGCTTTTTGTCAACCTCAATCAACACATACCCATCATCTGCCACAAGGAACTTCTTGAACTCTTGTGGGAGATTCTGGAAATTCATTCCGGTGCCGAACACGGTCTTTGATGAAGAAAGACGGCCAAACTTTGTGCCTCTTGGGTTGTAGGCCCCTCGTAGGCGATCATCGGCATCAAAGTTAATATCGAGGTATGTACCGTAGAGCTTTTGTAACCCTCGAATCTCTTGCACAAGTTTTGCCTGACGTAATCCCGTCTGTTTGGCGGTACCTCTAACGAGTTTCTGCATGGCCATGTCATCGGTCGTTACCTTCTTTGTCTTGGGGGACATGATTGTAGGCAGGCCCAACTCAATGTAGAAGTAGTTGGCACATGCCTTACTGCTATTTACGTTTAATGAATGCCCGACAAGCTCATCCAATTCCATTTGTTTCTCTGCGGCACTCTCCAATACTTCCCTCTTCGTGTCGGCCATTAGGAGGTGGTTTACTTTAACGCCGCGAGTCTGCATGTATGTGAGGACGGGAAGGAGGTCCATCGTCATCTTGTAGGTTGCTTCGTAACCATTGGATAACATGGGCCAGAATTTATCATGCATCTCAATCATGCAGGCACTGTCTAAAGCGGAATAGCGAAGGAACGATTCATCCATTTTCATAATATCCCCCGAAATGCTTCCCATTACATTGGATAGGTTTAATTTCATGCAACTCATCAAGGTATCGAATACCCTCCTCAAGACATTCTTCATAGGAGGAGATTGGATAACTCTCGTGGAGGGTAATTCCACCTTCTGATAGGAGAAAGGTCCATGTGTTGAAGTTACCGAGGCGAATTTCAATATCCCTTGTTGGGGATGGATTCTTTAATTGTTCCATGTTATTCATCCTGACAAGTTGGGCAATTGTTATCGAGTATCTTCCCCAATCTTTTCAATTCAAAGAAGAGGTCTTGTGCGCTGTAGAAGGGTCCGAAGGTACCATCCTCATCATCGTAATACCATAAGTTGGTATTGCGGCAAGTATATATTACAAGAGGCTTTGCCATTATGATTCATCCTTTATATTGCGGAAATGCACGGTGTCCTTCCAGTATTCCTGACTACCACAATAGATACTGCCGAGGAACCCCAATCCTTTCTGTAACTCAGGGAACATTATTGAATGGGCCACCATGGTATCATGTATTGGACCTTGTACAGTAATTCCGTTACGCGTGAGCAGGAATGGTACGTCAAACATACTATTTTGTATGACTTTCGTACTCGCAGGATTGCCAAGTACTCTTTGGATTCCCTTCCAGATTTGTAACTCTTCTTCCAGGTTCCACCGCCCTGATATCGGTATGACACACGCAAGGTCCGGTGAAGACGAGAAACTGATGCAGGATACCTCATAGTTGATTACCTCAATGTCGAAGCCAACAAGTGTTTGCTCCTCGTAATAGGTAAGCCAGTCGAGTGCGTCCTGTATTGTATCATGGTTGTATACCAATTGTCTATCGGGCCTTATTAGGTCTGGGAATTTACTCTCCTCCTTTGCCTTATTGAAGTCTGCTGCAATCATGTACCTATAGGTGTACATACCTCGCAAGGCATTCATCGGGTGGAAGGTGGGAATTACTTTCCTCCCAGGGAGTAGCGTCGAAGGGAATACATAACCTCTATACAGAGATAGACGGCCAAGGCTACACAAAGCAGCAAAAGCAGCAGGTCCGCATGCAATGATAATGTTTGCATTAACTTCTGACATTTCTGCCTGAAGGAGTCGGACATATTCCATTCCTTTTTCTGTAAAGGTTGTTTTCTTTTCATCAAAGAAAAGGTGTTTATTATCTGCCCTACACTTCACCAGGTTAGTCATGTAGACTTCCCCTCTTATTAGACCGGCATGATGAAGGCAATCTTCCAACACTTTTCCATCAGGACCACTAAAGGGTTTCCTGTTTCGAACATCGAAACCACTGCAAAAATCCCCCACTATAGCAATCCTACTCTTCTTATTGCCGTAGGGAGGGACTTCTATTTTACCTTGCTCAGGAAGGAACATTGCGTTCTCCAATTATTGTTTAGCGAGGATCTTCTTTGTATCTTCCTCAACAGTCAGAAGAAACTTTGGTTTATATTCTGGATTATTTTCAATCCCCAGGCATTGAAAACCAAGCTCATAACAGGCGCGAAGGGTTACTCCGCTGCCGCAGAAGGGCACAAATACAAATTGCATATCCTCTAGGAAGGTTTGAAGGAGCGCTTTCATTAAATAAATAGGATGTTGTTGAGGATGATAGGAGGGCCTATCTTCTGCGCAGAGGATTGTATTCATGCTTCCTTGGCGAGCCAACTTTACATTCCCTTTATGACACACAAACATAGTTGTATGATTGTGACTGAGGCGCGTTGGGTCTTTTATTACGGTTCCGGCATTTTGATACCATACGAAGGGGGCTGGATCTATTTTCCATCCTGCCTTCAAGAGGTCGGAATATGTCTCAATGTATCGTTCGTGAGGGAACCAGTAAAGGAGCCAAGAATCTTTTGCCGCAACTCTATATAATTCAGAGGCTAGTTTCTCATTTGCCAATTCAAGAGGAGGATCACAGTCAATAAGGTTGAAATTAATGTTAGCCTTCATGTGTTCAATGTGCTTTATGGCATCCCCAATTACGTAATTTTCAGATGCACAACGAAGGGTTGCCGCAAGCCCCTTTTCTTTTTGTGTACTCGCGGGGTTATTCTCATGTTGCTCCATTTTTCCTTTTTGCCGCCTTGCCAACTCCTGTACAATGCTATCCTCCTCAGCCTTTTTGATGACGGTACTTGCCTCGTCGGCAGTCTTGCATTGTTCAAGAGAGGGGAGGACTTCCATTCCTGCTGCTAGGCGAAGCGCACGACTAACATTCATCGGGTTTTTGTCAATTAGTTCGGCTGTTTTCCTACCAGTCCAATTGATGTTCCTCTCGCTGTATAGGGTATGGATACGGGCAATTAGTTTTGCCTGTTCTTGCCATGTGAATTCCTTGCGGTGTATATTCTCAATTAATTCAATTTCCCGCGCATCTATCTCACCTTCGATTACACGAAGTAAAGCAGGAATTTCCACAAGGCCCAAAGCCATACAAGCTGTATAACGGCGACCGCCAGCCAGTAAGTGTAGGTCACTCGAAAGCGTGATGGGTTGGAGGATACCTTTTTCATTAATACTCTCCTTTAATTCATCAATGTTGCCGAGGTCAACACGGTAGCGTTCATCGACAATGATGTCGGCCAGCTTTACCATCTTCAATTTGTCTTTCATTACTTCAATCCCTCCAGCAGCATGGCCAATTGTTCGGGTGTCAGATCGGCAAGGAGTTTCTCCGCTGCCGTTACGGCCTTCTTCTGTACTTTTTTCTTCTCCTTCACAACACGGGCTTTTGCGGCGGGCCTTTCTACCTCCCTTCTACTGCGAAGGGCATCTAATCGTTTACGTAATTCCTCATCACTCTGATTTTCGATGGGGATTATGAGGTCACTTAATTGACTCACTTTTTTATCTCCCTCTGCCTTTGTTAGGTGAAAAATGAATTTGTGTTTGTAGAAGGATTTCATTTTTACATAGCCCATCTGATACATGATGGTACTATTCTTGTGGGCATTGCTCACTTGTCGGTTTGTTTTAGGATCAAGCCACCTTGCGTGCGGACCGACACGTCCTAGGTACAACCAGTTGGTTGCCTTGTATATTCCACCACTATGCCCTTGTGCCTCGTCGGCGAAGGTCACCAAGGATACGAAACGCCTATCCTTCTTGATGATTTTGATACTTTTTCCAAGCAGGAAGGATGCACTGTTTCTCGGTGCTTCTGGGCGGATAACCAGGCGAGATAAATTGAGGACCCTTCTCCAATCGCTTGCATTGACAGTGAGGGCGGTGTCTTTCGTAGGGGGAGTCCACCAAGCAATTCCCATGAGGGCGTTGTCGGTCTTGCGAAACATGCCGTGTGTGTATATTGCACTTGTACTACCTCCCTTCGCGTAGTGAAATTCTTTCACAAGTGCCTGGGCGTCGGACAAAAGACAATCGGCAACATACCAGTCTTGTGTGTTTAGGTTAATGGCGGCGTCCATTCTTTGACCTTCTGTTTATGTATTCCTATTTCAAGGGCCCGCTCCGCCCGTTGTAACTGTCCTCGGAGAATTGCACATTGACGTTTTTTCCTTATTACAAAACTATCTAATGCCTCCTCCGAAGTTTTACAGGCAAATCTTTTCCGTGATTCATTTAGAACAAAACGATTATCGTCAAGGCGAACGCCGCAAGGAGTTACTTTCCTTACGGTATAAGGAATGGCAATTAATCGAACTTCACCATCCTCATATAACATATCAACCCAGCGTATCCATATATCTCCAATCTCGGCCATTTTTAATCTCCACGGTAAGGAGAAATGCAAAAAGCCCCTTCCCCTTTTACAGGGAGGGGGCAAGCATTGCAACTTTATTTATTAACCACGACGATTACGCCCAGGGGCTTTCCCATGGCCACCTGTAACCTCACCCCGAATTTTCGGCACACGAATCTGGTTGTACATATCACCATTTTCGTTAGGTTCACCGAGACCCACATCAACAAGGGCCGTCTGGCCAATCATGTTCATGGCCAAGGTGCTGGTATCACTGCTGTAGGGGACGTTGAACAGGGCAAGGAACCTCTTCAACATCAACAACTTGAAGGCACCATTCTCGTCACCCTCGTAAGGAAGGGTGATATAATGACCAATAGCAGGCGCATTCAAGGAGAGATCGGTGAAGGCCAAGTTCACACGGAACATGGGCTTGCCGGGATTCTTGCTATTCGGACCCGTTTCTTTCTCCTCACAGGAAACGATCTGGAGTTCGTAGGTACCGAGAGCAACCGGCTTGCTTTCTTCAACGTCATCGAGGTTTTCGGGAAGATATGACATTTTATTTTCTCTCTTTTCTCTGTTTGCCTACTCTCCTCGAAATGAGGAGGCTATAGACTCTGTTGCCTCTCTGTTTGAGAGGAGTCGTAACAAATTGTTACGAGGTATATTATAGCTTTCCTTCTTTTTCCAACTGTAGGATTTTCCCTAATCCCTGCCCTTCCAAGGGTTTCGTGAAATCGAGGGTTACATCCTCGAATGGATCAAGTCCCTTAATACTGGTGCGGATTGCGGTTGTAATCTTATCGGGCACTGTTTGGAACTTATGGTGGATGTGCCCTTGTCCATCATTCTCTACCTCAGCTACGAAAATGTCACTAAAGAGGAGGGGAATCTTGTTGCGCAATTGCCCGGTCATCATCGGTTGCCGGAATATACGCTTGGTCAATTCATCCTGTTTCATCTGCATGTGGCCGGTCATGTAGATTGTCTTACCTAATGATACGAGGGTACGGCATACATTAGTAAAGACGGTCATCTGCGGACCATAGTCGTCTTGCTGCGGCCAACTTCCCGGCCTTCCATTGATTGTTAGGGTTCGGTCCATTATCAAATCAAGGAAGGTGGTTGCACTATCCATGCCGATAACATCGTAATCATCGAAGAATCCATCCTTGTATCGTTCCTCGAAATCCTTTTGCCACTCTTGGTATACGATATTTTTGTGTGCTGTTACGTTGTCGCCACCCTTTGCCTTACTCAGGGATTGTACATTGAGGTTAAGGGAGTCAGGGAAGAACTCCTCATATTCAATATCGTATCCTCGCAACGATAGGAGGGCATTGGGATCGAATAGGTAGGCAAACTTCTTCCCCGGCAACGTCAGGAATTGCGTTGTCTTGCCACTACCTGTATCACCGAGAACGAGGAAACGGTGCTGCGTTGTTGCCTTACTGTTAAGTGCGTTTGCCACTTTATTCTCCCTTCAATACAGATAACTCCTTACGGAGTTTCTCACTTACGGCACGTTCATCTAGCCAATACTTTGAATACCTAGCAGTTTCATCGCCCAACTCCTTTTTCAATTCCTCCTTGAGTAAATTACGTGCAAGGTCGGGAGCCTCAGAAACTGATACAGGAATGAATTTACCTTCCCCATCAGTAGAGCGGGTGAAGATTTCAAGTAGCGTAGGAATATCATCCTGATCTACGAGGAAATTAGAATAGTTAATTTGCAATTGTACTTTCATAAAGTTACTCCAATCATCAATAGTTAGTTTTGAATCAACGGTTGTTCATCTTCGTACCACGTTACTGCCTTCAACACCTCCTTGGCCTTCCCCCATTCCGTTATGGGGAATTTCAAGTTTCCATTGTGCATGCCGTAACCGAGAGGGCCGGAATACATGCGGCATGTTACGAAGGCACCTCCCTTGTCTACGGAATAGTAACCTCGCATACTGTACCTACTATCCATCGTCACGTTAATTCCCCTTAATCAACTTATCAAGTTTGAGGACGTCAAATGGTTCCCATCTTTCCTCAACATATCCTGCAGGGACTTCCTTCAACTTTGTGGGGTCGCTGCATGTGCTGCAAATGTTGAGGAAGGGGCACTTGCTGTACTTACCGTAACAGTTATCTTCGTTTCGACGGAAGGTACCTGCCTCCAGATTTCCATACTTTTCATACTCCGCTGTCTCACTTTGGATGGCGCCGATCCACCTCTGTGTGTCGGTGATCCATTCTTTCAACAAGGACCATTCGTGGGATACGGGGATGAATTTGAAGGCATCGTGCACCTTCTTATGTACGAGGGAACAATCTACCCACACATCTTGTAATTTTGGGTAGTGAATGCTACCCATCATCTGATAACCTTTTACTTGGGAGGCACTATTCCAACTCTCCAAGTAATCGTTATCGAAGTTACCTTTGATGCGGTATAGGGTTGTCGTCTTATGCTCCAATACATGAATGCCGCCCGCATAGTCTACAACCTTATCGAGCTTTCCCACATACCATGTGTCATCCATTCCAGGGAAGGGCATTGCCATCGGCTGTTCTATGCCGAGGACGGTGCATTCACGGATCATCCTATCCCGTTGTGTTGCGTATTGGTAAAACATTTCATGTGCAGTGCCGGGTGTGCGAGCGCCGAGGTCGTCCTGCTGTTCCATTGTCAATTCGAAGGTGTAATTATCTTCCTCCCATTGCTTGCGGAACCCTTCCATTGCGAGGTCAACACGGTTTTCAATACTTTCATCTTTTCCAGGACCCCACATTTCATCCATGCCGGCATGCCAACTACTTCCAAAGACAAGGGCAGGGGGCTTTTGCCCACCGCCGTCAGTTGTCCACCCCAATACATGACGCATGAGGTATTTACGAGGACACTCCTTGTACGTGGAGATCATCGTATTGTCTAGGTAACGGGATTGCTTGCTAAAACTCATCTTGGTTATCTCCGTCGACCAAGGAAATCCCTCTTACAGCATAGGTGGGTTGTGTAAATACAACAGAAGAATATTGCATTCCTACCGCCTTCAATATGTAAGTAGGCATCCTTGTTTTCTCTGTGAGCCTTGCTGCCTCGAAGGTAGCGGCACGCCTTGAGGTATGTTTAGTGGTGGGGGATTTCCCACCCTCCATATACACCATGTAAAAAATTTCGGGATTTTCCATCATATTACTCCTATTGTCAATCGTCTATTGTTGTTGCGGGGTGTGGAGCGTCCTGTTGGATTCGAACCAACGACCTCAAAATTGGAAAAAGCGCTCTACCAACTGAGCTAAGGACGCATTGTTTTATTACACGTTATCGAGGATGAGGTTTTTCTCCTCATACTTGTCGAATCTATATATCAAAAAGTTAACGCAGCCGAACCACTCAACCATGATTGCAGTCGCAACGGCTACCACAGAGGGCATGTGGGAGACAATCAAATAATCATCAGGCTCGGCATCTTCCAATCCCTCCTTGAGGGCATCGAAGATGGCGGCGATATCCCACTTTGCATTGGTTGGCACCGTCAAATGTACGAGTGTGCCGAATCGCTCGGCATCACTGTAATCGTAACCGCCATCACCAAGGATAAATACTTTCTTTCCCATCGTCTTTTTCTCGTTTATTGTTCTGTTCGGGGATCTTTCTATTATCCCTCACATGAAAGGAGAATAGAAAGCGGCATACATACTCGATTGAGGGGAACAACCGAGCGGCGGTATGCCAGCGCCTTCGTCACCTAACGCAGGGGGATACGTTAGGCAACCTTCTTCGCAGCCTTGACCTTTTCCAACAGGGCGGCCAGGTCTTCGGCACTCATGCCAGACAGGGCAGCCGATGCACGTTCCAGCGGGGTCTTCGTGGTACGGGCACGACGGACACCCGGCTGCCACGCATCAACGAAACCCTGGATTTCTGCGAGAGGCTTCGCCTTGTTCACGAGGGCCAGGTTACGAATGGCGCGACAAATTTCTGCAACCGCCAACTCATGCACCGTTTCCTCACCATACTGCGCCACGAGGCCCTTCAAATCTTCGGCCACATCAAACTGGACGATGATCGGTTCCGCAAGTTCCTTACTCTTTGCCTTAATATCCATTACATTTTCCTCTACTGTTTTGTCCCCTTTGTACGGGGCGGGTTATGCCTACCTGTGGAATTACAGGAGAGGCGGGTTCTTTGTCTCTTTTGTACCTTGGTGGGATTTTCCCGTCAATCGTTTAATCGTGTATCTATACTATTTCATAACGTTGTGACTGTCAAGTGTCTTATCGTCGTCGAATCGTGGACCAAAGGATGCGAATCATTATCAATAAGAAAACGCATTCCCAAAATTGCCAGTAGGTCATGTTATACTCGGTGCTGTAACAATTTGTTACGCTGCATTTTATAGAAGAGGTGCGATGTTCTGCACCCCCTTGTTCATTCCTTCCTCGGCTTCAACAATCCCATGTCCTTCATATATTTCATCAATACATGGGACCATTCATTTGCCTTTTCCCAGTTGCCACACCGAAGGTGCGCGCCGATGGAGGCAGTAGCTCGGCATATATCACGGTGCGTCGGGGTTGGCACCTTCGTTTTCGTTAGTCGTCCCGAGGTCATCCTTCTTCTCCTGTTCGGTGCCGTACTGGATAATGTGAGGGGCGAGGGCAACCTTCGCATTGTCTACGGCGTTATGGACGCCCGACAGGTCACCGACAAGGGATACGAGTTCCGCCTTCAGGTCTTCAAAAATCTGGTCAATATGATTCATTGCATTCATTTTTCTTGTTCCTTATTTAGGGTAAATGCCTTATTCAAGGCAATATGATTTTTTACATCCTTATATGAAACAAAATCCATGCGATATCCATTTGGATAATGTTTTTGATAACTCTCTTCGTGCCTATCTTTTCTTGTTCCCTCTAAAATTCCTAAATCATGTAGCATATATCCTTCAGCAGAGCAACAATGACCCCCTAGACATTCACCATCCTCTGCAATAGCTACGGCGGATAACCAACCCTCACTACCCCCATTATTAAATCCATAAATTACGGGAAGGCTTGAAATCTCTAGACCTTGTGGATTATATATGGCATACCCTTTACCCTCCATTTCATATTCATGTTGGGCTAGGTATAGTTTCTCCGCCGCCTTAGTTGTCATGCTTACCTTCCTCATGTCTGCTAATTAATGTTAGGTTGCCCACACGAGGCCACCACCTTTTACCGCTCCCATCCTCTACTACGTAGGATTCATAATCACGCATGAAACCACACTTGAGGAGGTTCATCCACTCAACATCCTCCTTTTTTATATGCCTTGTCTTTAATATCTCTCTCTCATTGTGGCAGCACCGGGGGTAGGTTCCGTAGGGGACGATTTGTACAATTGTACCCATGTGTGTCTTTTTTCCACGACCGGCGCACCATTGCACTATGTCGAGAGGGTGGAATCTTCCCCGGCCACGATGATTGGGAGGTTCTTTCATTTGTTAATGTTATCACTTTTTTCGGTGGTATTCAAGTCACGTAGGATTTCGTCGGCTCGCTTTCTAGCCCACTGGATACTTGCCGCATCTCCTGTTTCCTCCATCGCCCTCTCCAGCGCCTTCAGACGCTTGGCATCCTCGGCGTTTTGGGCAATTTCGGCGTGATGCTTACTAAAGAAACTCACGCATCCCATTTCTATGTCAGTAATGGTTGTTCCCTTAAGGTTTCCGCGGGTAAAGCACTTACAAAGGCGCACCACTTCCGCCAAGTCTTTGTCGATCTGCTCAGTCATGGCTTTATATTCCTCACCTTGGTGTAACGCACCTTTCCCATAAGCGCATAGCAGATTTTCTCTGCATACTTGTTCAATGCCTCTTGGCTAACCCGTGACAGGTAGTATTCGTCTCGGCTACCAACAACGGTCCACCAGCCATCATTATGTGGACTATTGCAGAACCCAGCCTCTCGCCCTGTTGAATGCACGAAACCTACATATTTGTAGTTTTCATCCCATCCGCCATTCTTTGCGATATCTTCAAACAGGTCTGGGGTTCCGCTAGTCCACCACTTATGGCTAAGGCCGGGGAGCATTTTTCGATCACTCATGGCCAGCGTCCTTGGTGGGCTGGGCTAGATAAAGCGGCTGGCATGCGATGGATCGGAAGCCGCCGACACCCTGTAACGGGAATGAGTTGGGCCAGAAAGAGAGCGCCTGATCCTGCTCACCATCATCTTGTACGACCGTGTGCAAATAGGCATCAGGCACGCCCCGCGCATGTCGGGCCATGAGCAGGGCTTTGACTTCCTTTACCGGTATTGCCCAAACCATCGTGCTCCAGACTTGCCGCACCGCATCGGCCGTGATGGTGGGTTTATCGGTCTTGCGGTTTATGTTGTAGACGGTTTCCGCCACCTGCTCATCAGTAGGCTCGCGCAAGGCGACGAAGCATTCGTGGGGAACATCAGGCACGCCCCGCGCATGTCGGGCTGCGATGCCAAGCAGGATAGGTTCGATATTGTTGAACTGGTCGTCATCGAGCCAGCGTCCAAGGCGCTCACCCAGATCACGTATATCCGGGTCTTTCTCGATCAGTGTCGCTACGTACTGCTCGAATCGGTCCTCATCCGACACACCCTCACCCACCCCAGTATGGCTCTCAAGCTCCGCGATATAGTCGGATAGCACACCCACAGACTCCGCAGTGCCATGCAGCGCGTAGTGCTTTCCCTCTGGAGTGTTGCCAGTCAGTAGGCTCTGCGGCTGGTCGAGGGTGGCGGCATAGGCGCGAACGATATTCGCCGCGTCTTGAAGCACAAGGTCTGCGTCCCGGTCTGGCTCGGCAGGAACTCGCATGGTGAACTCGTTTCGACGGTTCTCTGCCACGGCGATAGAAAGCTCAGCAAGACGCTTTGCGCGAAGTTCCAATTGCTCACTCGTCCACTTGCTCATGACTTGCCTCCTACGACGGCTATCTGGTAGCTGTCGTACTCACCATCTTCGTCAGTTGTGATCATCACATCAACGGATGGCAGAGTCTTGGCACGTCGAACGCGCACCACTTCACCAGCATCAATCTGCCCATTGCCGTGCATGTCGCAGAGCAGTTCCTCCATCGAGCTTGCACACTGCTCGCCATCA
>JAGWIG010000188.1 GCA_028873515.1 Pseudomonadota bacterium
TGAAGGTTAGGATCAGAACTAATAAAAACTGTTTCGAAAATGTGAAAGATATTTGCATCAAACAATCTTAATTCAGTTGTCGTACCGGATAACTCTTGTAGCTCCGTAAATCTATTCAGTAACACCGTTTTCTGATGAAGGATGAAACTGG
Source organism: Pseudomonadota bacterium (assembly GCA_028873515.1). Taxonomy (GTDB): domain Bacteria; phylum Pseudomonadota; class Gammaproteobacteria; order Burkholderiales; family REEB80; genus REEB80. The sequence goes on from JAGWIG010000188.1 coordinate 152, forward strand.
CAAGTAGACCCCCATATAAAACAAATAGCATAAATATGATTAGCCCCTTTAATCGTAAAGATATACCAGGCACTTTTAAAGAGGTTAAGTTTGCATCTTCAGATTCTTTCTGCAAAAGTCTATGCTTAGCCCCATCGTTTGATTTGCTGTGCCTTGATGCCATATTTAAGAATTGGCCAATATACTTGCTCATGAATCTCGTCCATCAAAAATCACAACCCGTCTGGAAACAGGGGGGTTAATCAGAAAAGCCGGGGCGCATGGGATAATTCCTGTTTCGATAATATTTAGTGTTGGCAGATCCAGGGTTGGATGCAGTAAGGTAATTACAGTTTTATATCTGGTCGTTTTCGTTATATACCCATGTAACGAACATTCGGATTTATTCTGCAGCCCTATCTTAAATGGCGTAAGAAGGTAACCCCTAAGCATTAAAATTACCCTGAATAATATGGGCTTTACTCGCAATTTAGTTTTAGCCAGGCCTTTTGGATGGCCCCTGTCAGCGCTAGGATGAAAATTTGGTTTTTTATTAAATTTAGACATTTGCATCTAGACCTATCAATTATATCCGGTGGGTTTGCCTGCTACTTCACCTAGATCAATTCGTAAAGGATGAGCACGATATACAGCATCATTAAGCCGATTTTTTCATTCGTTACAGAGCCTGTAAGTAAATTCAGCATGAATAGGTGCTGGCTGGCCTGGCAATCGTATTGCGAGGTCTATACGATAATTTGTATCGTTGTCCGGTAGCGTAAAGTAATTGCCATACGTAGTAGCACCTGCGATAGTCATGGTTTGCAGCTTTTTAGTTTCCCCAGATAACCCAATCTCACGCACAGTAGCCATGGGTTTGGCATCAGTTATGCGTTTACCGTTAATGGAATTGAATAAGGCAATCATGACGTGATAGCTATTTCCACCTAATGGAAGGCCCCCATGCATTTGATTTTCCGGGGAAGCTTTCGGATATCGTTTAAGAATTATTTTTGCAGGCATGACGCCTAGATACATGGTTATCCCATGGACTGTTTTTGAATAAGCAGCATTACTGGTATCCGTGCCACCAGCATTTGCGGCGGCGGACAGGGTAAACATCATGATTGAAGTGAGAAAAAGAGTAAGTTTCGTAGCAGTTTTCATTTTGATGTCCTCTTTTGTGTAGCCTGTACTTGTAATGGTTACAGGCTGCTTATTTGGTGATCAACACTGCTTTGCGCCAGAACCAATGAAATTGGCCTGGGTGATAGCAACCACATCTGGTAAAGTGAAATCAAGATCTGTGCTCCCATTGCAATTCCCATGAGTGCACCGCCAAGTACGACAGCATAGGCATATAATGGATACCATTTGGTGAGAAACCAGGAAACGATATCGGCTAGGATGGATACAAACGGTAAGACAATGAGGGTGTTCATGAGCCAGGGTGAAAGTTCGGCCTTTATGAAAATAATCCCTACTGCAAAGAGCATAAGACCGATACCAAATAAATGGATATGTGACAACTGCACTAAACTTTGTATGGACATTCCTTTGTTGACTTTTGTGACCTGCTGAACTCCCTGAAAAGATGACAGATTCGGAATCTTTAGCATTGATGAAGTAGTTGCATTGTGACATTCCATGCAGTTTTGCTGCAGAATGGGCCTGATTTCGTTTTGATAGCCTTGCTGGGGTGCACCCGTGTTCAGCCAATGAATAATAGTGGCACTCTGGGCCGGTTGAAGATGAATTTTCATGGGCCCTTGAATGGCAGCCTCAAGCCTTGTGCCACTACGGTTTCCATAGTACGACGTGACAATATCCTGCATATCTATACCGGATTTACCATCTAACCCGGCATGCGTCATGTAAAGATACGTCACGGCAGCGATATAGCCGATTCCTATGAGTATCAGGAAAGAAGAATATAAAAGCCTGACGCTCAAGTTTGCAGTACTTAGGGTCTCTTTGACCATCTGGCTCGTTCCTC
>JAGWIG010000003.1 GCA_028873515.1 Pseudomonadota bacterium
CAATCTCGCAGGCATCGAAAAAATGGACGATGCCAATTCAAAATTGGCGCTTGGCCTTAAATCGCTTTATGATTGAATTCGGTGAGCGGATTCAGAAATTCGCTGACTGATGAACTCCGTGGCATTTACACAGAATCTTTTACAGGCTCCCCCGAAACTGTAGACCTTACAACCTAATTGTCTGGAATACACACCAACGCAGTCGTTTAGCAGTGCAGCACTATTTGTCCGCTTTGGCCGATTAGCGCAATCTACTTGTACTGCATTGGCCGGGCTAACACTGCCTGTGCCACCAAGCATATCAATCAATATTCTGTCTTCACATATGTGCCAAACACACCATAACAGGGATACCCTCGTTTATTTTTATGTGGGTTCATAGTTCCGTCATAGGTTTTTCGCCTAAATAGTTTTCTGCAAACACTGCATCTGAAGACATAAGTTGGGCCGCTATTGGCAGAGGACAAAGCATTCCTCCCCGCCCTTGAGTGTGAAGTAGCTGGGCGTCCTGGCAGTGAGGTATTTTGCGAGAGTGCAGGTGCATGCAATGGCCCAATCGGTGTCAGCTCGACTATGTATCGTGGAATAAATGGTGTCGTGCTGACCTCCACGACTTGTATTCGATCAACCCTGTAGTGTCGTGCCTCATCGCTCTCATGTTTTACTGCATAGAGCAGCAGGTTTCCTTCCTTGCTGCGTCGCAGCGAATACGGTTCAATAAGCCTCCAGCTATTCTTGTAATGAAGATTGACGCATAGTCTATTGGCTGCCGCAAATCGGATCGACTCCAACGGTATCGTGGTTCGCCAGGACTGCACCATGGCGGGTGGTCGCCACGACTCATCAAGAACCTCCCTGATCTGCATTCCCCTAAGCACTGGCTTTTCAGCAACTTCATTCAGCCAGTCCAGTACCTGTGGCAATTCATTCCAGAACTGGTCAAAGGATGGTAACACCGGCAACTGATGAGCAAGCATGTCATGCCATTCAGCAAGCAATTTTTCCCGTGCATCGGGCCTCATCAATGAGTTCTTGTCTGGCACAGGAATGCTCTTATAGGCGCATTTTTCCCTCAACGTATTCATTACCACAGAGCGATCCGGCCGGATTTCGTCATGACGATATAGATGTACCACGTCATAAAGATCTCTTGGGCGCTCACGCTCCGCCAACGCCCTGACCTTTTCGGCGAAAACCTCCTCGAAACAATAGCTCAGTATATGAATTCCGCCTTCTGGGCGATCCGAATATGGGTGATGAACCTCCCGCTCTTCCGGTGCCAGCACTAGCCTCTCCTTGCTCGTCAGATCGAACTTGATGCGCGCAAGGTTGCGCCGTTGTTGAATTGGGCCTACATAATAAACGCGCCCCTCGGCATATTTTCCACCAGGGATGTCGACGACCTTGAAGCGGATTTGATCGGTGGGTATTTCGATACCGCTCGCCTCGTAAATCCATTCCGAAATTTCATGGAAGGCAGTGAGCAAAAATCCTTCATCAATCTGCACTTCCGCAGTAATGGTGAAATCGAGGTCTTCTGAAAACCGGTAGGTCTCGAAATAGCATTTTTTGAGGCAAGTCCCACCCTTGAACACCCAATGCTGTGCGATTGCCTCATTAGTGGAAATACCAGCCAGTAACCAGCCGAGCACATAGTCTTTCTCGACTACTTCCAGCCTGAGCGACAGCTCCCGCGCCAACTCTACCAGTTCGTTGCGGTCTATCACGCCACACCCCTCACCCAGTCTTTCGGTACCCAAAGCCGCCAGCGTGAAATTAGCCGCTCCGCGGGCAACTTCGGATCAATGCGTGTATTTCCTTTCGTCAGGTGCTGTGTACATTTTTCAACGAAACTTTTCTCTTCCGGGGCATATTGCTCAAGCAGAAAGCCCAAGCGCTTGAAGACCGCACCGTTGCCCAGCTTCTCTGCATAGCTAATCAGCAGATCAAGATCTTTTGATCCGGAGTGCAGATAGTTCACCAGCATATCTCCCACCGACCGGATACCACCGCCCAAGCGAGGCTCAGCCAGCATATCAAGAATAGTCCGCGTTGGGTCCGAAACCAGCACCTTTATTTGCCCGCGCCAAACTGTCTTAAGGCCGAACACCTTTTTCTCGCTGATGGTACAAAGCAGAAAGTTCGTCCCTTTGATAATAGGGTTCCGAACACGAGGAGAAAGTTGAGTCATTACCACCGTGGTACGAAATAACTGCTCTGTCAGATCCCAATGCTCGGCAGCGCTCCATCCACCAATGTAACATGGTGCATAAAGGCTTATGGCAATTTGCCACGGGTCATCCAATGGAATATCGGCACTGGTCGCTTCTAAAGGCACAGGCACATAAAGGCCGCGCCTGACCCGTGACAGCCAGCCCTTCTTATTCCAGCGCGAGAGCATCTTGGCCACATTGGTTGAGTTCATCTCCAAAATGGCCGACGCCCGCTCAACAGAAATCGTTCCTTTCGTTCCACGAAGAATAGCTGCCAACCGCTCTCTGTCCAGCTTACCAATTCCTGTACGTGCACTCATAAGTATATTGTATATGTTCTAATTCATCATATGCGTGAAATGTAACACTTTACATATAGTAATGCAATACATTAAAAGCGTATTAATTCATATAAAAGATGAATTAATACGCTTTTAATATACTTCATGTTGACCAGAAAATTATCCGTTATTTTCAAAATTACACCAGATTGATTTCTTCCATATGTCAGTGCATTGAATCGCCCCTGAACCAGTAGACACATTTAAACCAAAACTATCTGGAATGTATGCCGATGCAGCCAGTAAGCATCGGTCGATGGAGGTCATTATGTTTTAACTTTAAATGTTTAATCAGATCGAAATATTCATTACATGAGAGCTATTATTTGTAGCCACACGATATTTCTTTCCTGAATAAATCAACTAGTCTAGCATTACGCATATCTGGGGCAGCATTGATATTGAATGCCCTGAAATCAACATTTTTACCTGTCCACTGGTTTCGTGGAATTCCTGAAGCGGTTGAACGACCGCACATCCTGTAATTGTCATTCATGGTAATTACAGTTCGAAAAAGATCTGATCAAATCGGGTTAAATCCATTTTTTCGGTCGAGAAATCAACACAGCCCAGTTGGGCTTCTCCTGTAACATAACTTATTTACTTCAAGTGAGGAGCATATCATGAATAATTAATTTGGCTTGTTTCGCAGCCTTAATGAATGAAAGAAATTTACTTTCTGATCTTATATAAATTGGCATCAATCTCAACATTTTGCCCATTTGTGGGTATCATTTCGCGTGACAAAAACAAAGTGACGCACATTCAAATCTTCCCTCAGAGCTAATTCTGATCTTGATTTAGAGGAAATTTTACAATCTGACGCCTGTGTTTATTAAGGACGTTACGGTGTTGTAAGCGAAAGGTGATGAATCGAAGGCCTAAAATTTTTTAGGCTTTAAAGAAAACACTTCGGAACACTGAAGAGACTTATGACTATTCTTACTATATGTTTAATAAGGAGAAAATATGAAAATTGGAACACTGATTCATGCTGAAAGAATGTTTCAATTAAGAAAATGCCCATATTTGGGCTTAGGCTTTGCACCCCACCACACTGGTTCCTGATGAAATCCTGCCTCCGTCCACACGCACTGCGCAGGGATGGTCAGGCTAACAAGGGGTGAGCGTAACCTGACGCTTGCATGAAATTACAGCGCACATCACTGGTCGGCGCGATACAAAAAGACCAACAGGCCATTAGCTTTGCGCTGGTGGCGGTTCCCCGAGGGGGGAATCTGAATAGATATGACCCGTGTCTACTCAAACTGGATAATCATTCGCTAAATGATGGGTTCGTTCAGGTGTTTTACCCTTGCAATCTGCTTCAAATGCTTCAAATGTTTCATCCGTTTCAGAGTTTCAAATTGTATTTATTTTGCTGCCAGGCAGGGCTGTGATGCTCCCATGCGGGAGAGCAGGTGTTTAACTATAAATGAACAATAATGAATAAATTGGGATAGACAATGATTAATCTGGAAGAAGAGATTGAGCCTGCATTTCAGCCTGTTTATGACTTCAGGCAAGGCAAGGTCGCCTTTTACGAGGCTTTGCTAAGAATCCGGAATGATGAGAGGGATGCGAAGCATATTGAGTATATCACTTTAGGCGAGCGGTTCGGATGCCCCATGGGAATCATGATCCGATTGCGTGGTAATCCTGAAGTGGCGCCGCTGTTTGCAGCATAGGCCCATTTCCTGCCGTAACCGCACCACCCGGTCTCGTCCGGTAACAAAGCCTTCCTCTTGTAGTTCTTTGTGCAATCTTTTGGCGCCATCAATCCTCCTGGTTTTTTCCGTGCGCTGCACGAATAGCCACTTTCAGACGCTCATCTTCCTGGTGATGCTTCGACGGCGGTCGCTTCAGCCAGGCATGAAAGCCACTCCGGGAGACCTCGAACACCCTGGTCATGACCGTCAGGGGGTATGGGCTTCGTCACGCCTTCATGAGCGACCTTGCAGCGATTCCCTGGCAAAGTACGCCGCCGCTTTTTTTACGATATCCCGCTCCATGCGTATTTGCGCCAGTTCCTTGCGGAGCTGTTTATTTTCACCTTCCATCTCTGCCACAGTGCGCGATCCCGGGGTGCCAACCGGCTCCCTCTACGCGCATTCGCCACACTCAACCCGCCAACGTGCCCTTAAGCACTGAAATCCGCTGGGAAGTCCCCCGCAAGGAGAATTCCTGTGCCAAAACCAGTTTGACCGCTTCGGCCCGAAACCCGACCGTATAGCTCTGCGCTTTCTTACCCATAAAATCCTTCTCGACCCATTATATACAATCAGGAATGTCCACGAAATTTATGGTATTTCATACCGGCCCGCCTCTACTTTGCACACCCAAACCTGGACATCTCATGGATTATGCTTACGTCATCGCCGTAGCTATAAACGGACACGGATAAAGATTTACATATTTTGATGTCGCACTCATCAGAAATTATTTTTAGCTCCTCAATTGGTTTGGTGAACAAACCTTTTAATCCTTTAGCGTCTATTACCCAGTTGTTGTCTATTGGCTCATCTTTCTTAAGTTTGCCATCTTTAAATACAAGCTCCTTTCGATGCCAGTTTTCTCCGTCAAAGTAATACTCCCGCATGGGGGTTTTTTCCCTAAGGGCGGTATCCGTATAGTAATCCGCGTCCATCCATTTCGTTTCATTTTTGATGAATGGAGATGCCCAATTTTCCAGCATGTTTTTGATGGATTGAGAATCGAAACGGGCAAAGGGATGGTTATGCTTGTCAAAGCAGAGGCTTGAATCCAGTTGTTCTCTAATTATGGCTTCATTGATGAGGCTATGCATGCTGCGATCTTCACCGTGAGAGCTTTTGTTTTTATCAAAAGATTCATAGCCGGGTTTTTCAAAAATTGCTTTTTCTCCACCTTCCGCATATTTGAAATTGAAGTTCAGAATGTGGATATTTACTTCTGTGATTTCCTTTCTGCGATGCCGGTTAACACGTCCTGCCGTTTGAACAATCGAGTGCGCACTCGATGGCTCTATAATTGCCCAGTCGAAGTCATGATCTCGACCGATTTCCTCGACTGGAGTTGCCACAATAACAATACGAGTATTGCCATTCGAGTTTTGGATGCAGTCTTGGATCTCGGAATCGGAAAGCACATCATCCTGCCAGTTGTCTTTCTTGCGTTTTAAAAGGCGATCCAAACGTGTTTCTATGTAATAACGCTGGATCATGAAGTGCCGCGCATGGTAGCAGCACACAAAGGTATTGGGTTCATTAGAGAGTTCCTTCGCTACTTTAATGGCGTGTTTTATGTTCGCAATGCGAACTAAGCCGAAGGACACGTTTTTTTTTGACCAGCAATGCGCGGCGTGAAGAGTTCCGATACTGGATTTTATCGTGTTGACGATACCTTCGATTCCGTTCCCGACATCAACGATCCTGGCTTTCTTGGTGATGGGTTTTTTCCGAATGCATTCTTGGAGTTGATCCAGGTATTGAATGTACTGTTTGCCGAAATCATCAGATGGGTTGTCAGTTTTTATGTTTACCGGATCGACAGAGTCATTGATGATGATGCAATCCATCATATTTGCTTTCTTTGATATTGCAGCATGGATGACATGCCCTGAACGGTAACTTTCCCATATATACTTTGCAATGGTTTCTGGAAGAGTTCCTGAGGACACGATGACGTTCCTGCCAAACATCGCAGATAGTTTTACCAGGCGCAATACCGAGGACAGAGCCTTTGGATCATAGCTGTCTATCTCGTCAAGGATTAAATCGCTATTCATGAGTCTGGCCAGTGCCAGGGCGTGGTTTCCCTGCTTTGATGGATTACCTGCCGCAATCATGTAATCCACGGTCGAGACGAGCAGGGGTGGGAGAACTATGTCTTTTGCGTGAGCATAAGGCAAGCTTCTGATCCATTCTGGGATTTCTTCGTGTTCTGAAGAAAAGATGACATCGGCCTCATATTCGCCTACGTTGGTGCTATATGGAATATTGTCGTTTATGCTGATATCATCAGTTGCATCATCCCTTTCATATTCATGAAGTTTCCGTGTTTCCGGACATCCAATCACTACAGAGATATCGTTTGTATTTATCCCGAGCTCATCAATGTAGGCGTCCCCGGTTTGCAAGGTTAGCGATCTTAATCCAAGCAAGGTTGTAAGGCGTAGAGGTTTGTCGCCAGCAAGCACGGCTGCAGCCCTTGCATTCATGCGGGTTTTTCCGGCACCAGTTGCGGCAATGTTCATGACCAGGGTGGGTTTTTCTGGATTAAGGCTATTTGCGGCGCGGTTTTGCCATTCATATATCCCACTTGATATTCTTTTAATGGATTCCCTCCCTGACTCAGCTATGGATCGATAAATAGTCCCAATCATGGCCTGCGCGATAGAGGAGGCTTCGTGAGAAACCATGGAAAGATGGCTGGAAAGCTTCTGGTTATAGATTGGCCTTCCTTTGTTGTCTCTTGTCGTATTGGCAAAAAGGGTATTCTTGTCGGGGTCTTTGCCGTATGGAGTGGATGTGTTGGAAGATATCTTGTGGTCTGCAAGGATCAATGCGGCTCGTGCAATGATTGACACGCCGGTCCAGTAGTCGATTGATTCATGGGCTTCGCGTTCTTTTAAGCGGTGTATGGTTTTTTTAGTAATTTCGTAAAGTTCATGATCCGGCCTGTTGGATTTCTGGATTTGATGAGAACCTTCCATCACATGGTTTTCAGCATTCCCGTTGTTGAACAACCTATGGTGGGTAGCCACGCAAAATGCAATGGCATCTATGACATTACATATGCCATCTGAAATGATTTTTCCCCGCTGTTGTTTGCGGCCTACATTTTTTCCGGTAAGACGGTCAGTTGAGTTAAGGTAGCCTCCGTTCCAAGCTTCTTCCCATGATTTCCCTTTGATCATTTCCAAGAAGACAATCGTGGAGATTAATTCATGCCGAATTGGATCTGTAATGGGTTCTCTGGCATTCTCTGGTTCGATTTTTTTTGCAAAATAGCTTGATGCCTTGCCAATGTCGTGAAGCAGCCCGGATTGTTTTGCCACGAACTGAACATCACGCTTCCACTGCGGATAGTCTTCTATTCTATTGACCTTATCACTGGTGACAACGGCAATTTCCCCGTGTTTTCCAAATCTCTCCTTTGCGCCAACAACCCATCGCAAACTCATGCGGCGCATCCCTGAATTTTGGTAGCATGCCACGGCTGTTTGACGGGTTGCGCAGCGTTTAAGGGCTTTGTGGATTTCGTTGAGTGCATCTTCTGTAATCGGGGTCGTCCATGTGGTTTCGCCAATTCTTATCGCATACCGATCTAGGATGGCCCTTGTTCTTCCTATCGCACGTTTTTCACATAATGAAACAAATGTCACGTGCACTTTTTGTCTCCAATCTTTGTGACAATCGGCCATATTGCTTTTTCCGATGGAGGTATGGATCCATATTTTCTGAGATATTCGAATTCCGTTCGACTGTCTGCCATGATATAGCCTTCGTCATCAATGCCCAGTTCATTTGATATCGCCGTATGCTGATCATGTGTCAATGCGGGGTTGATGTTTATCGCAAGCCTAGATTGCGTTTTGGATAGACGATCCCTCCTGAAATCAGGAGGTAGCGGATCAACGTACTTTTCAAATGCGTTAATTCGATACAGCACATAAGTCTTGACGGGGTAGCCAGAAACATCAAGGTCATGGGCTATCAGTCTCCACTGGTCAAACGCGCAATCCAGTCCAATCGGTACAACTGTACGCCATCTTGATTCCTCGCCGATATTCATACTGACATAGCGGATACGCATGGCGGATCGATGATTGGGGCGCCCCTTTAACGTTGGCGAGGTAAGGCAGCTTGTAATCTGGAAAAGTAGCCCCTTTATCGGGCGACCCTTTGTCCAGTGATGGAATACAACTGGGAGTTCGTTCGGGAAAAGTCCGGTATCCTTTGGGTTGGCGCCATTTACTAATGCTTCGAAAAACTGATCGTCTGTCGCAATGCTACACCAGACCGGGGGGATTTCCTTAAGAAAAATGGTTGTCTTTATTCTTTGCGTCCGTTCTCCTGATTCATCCACGACCTGATCAAGGACAGCTAAAGCGGTAGGTTTTGAACACTCTGTCGCGGCACAAATGTCTTTGCTGGAAATTTTGCCTATCCTTGTAAGCCTGTATATCGCAAACTTCCTTGCCATTTCGAATAATAAACCTTTTTTCATCACATGATTCCAAATTGATCTTACTTTTATGCATTATACAAAAGTGCCAAATAAAAGAAAACATTTTATATATATTGTATATTTACTTTAAAAAATAAATTATTTAACTTTTTTTTGGAAATTATTATTGATTTTTCGAAATTTTGAACTTTATAATGAATGACACTTTAAGCGTGGAGGTTGAATAAAAATGGCGCGTAAGGGAAAAGAGAAAATTGGAAAGAAGGAATTGCGAAAGCAATGGGAATCGTTTTCTGCAGAACGTTATAAATCCGTCATGGAAGGGCTTGTTCACCTGTCTTTCAAGGCAGTGAACAGCAACGCGACACCCGGGGGAGTCCGCCTCGTTGAAAAAATAGATTTGCCATATATTTCAGCATCATCACTAGGGCCCGATAAGGTAGGCCTAGACTACCCTGTAATGAATACTTCGGATAGCAAGGTAGTCACCCAGATCAATGTGGTAACAGACGGAATTGAGGATGAACGTTTCCTTGATGTTCCCCGTGATGAGCGTGAATTCATACTGATAACAAGGATGGAGATGGGATATCTCGATAATACCAGTCGCCTGGATTGTCATCTAAGGCAAGTGATCTTGCCAGACATGGAAGGTGGGGATATCTGTATTACACCGGTTCATGTGGCAGGAGTCTCTTCTGTAATCAATGCCATAGAAAGAGCCATGGACAAGGCAGGGGAATTCCATAATGAATACATGCAGCGCATAAAGCACGCAACCATGCAATTTGGAGGCGCAAACCCGCAGAATGTGGGATCAAGAATCCGCGACATGCAGTCCCCGATTTATGTGATGCCACCTCGCGAGAATCCGGTTGCCCAAAAAGTATTGAGAATTCATTTTAACGGTATCCAGATTTTATATAACCGCGGCATTGATGAATTCCTTGGGCTCATGGATGGTTTGCGTGAAAAGAAAATTGGAATGAAGGAGCGAATTCTGATCAATAAAAATTTGAGGAGGCTCACGCGGGACATTTTGGATAGATCTGCGTCTGCAATGGATCTTTTGGCTGGAAACAGGGAGTTGTTGCCAGGAGAGGAATTGCTTGACGATGAGTTAATGATGAATGAGTTGCAAGCGGGGCTTCTCATGCCTGAGAAGAGGAGTGCATCGTGGAGAGATGTTTTTAGTGAATATGTTATGGATCGTATTCGACATAGAATCAGGAAAATGGATGGGCAGGACGTTGGTTCAGGGATCAGTATTGATGAAGCCTACAGGATGCGTTCTTTCATTGAAAGCGAGGTATTGGCATGAGTTACCTGTTGTTATCCAGAGTTGAGGTTTCAGGCGCCAACGCCCAGTCCGCCTACCCTGTCATATCCGGCATTTCTCCCCTTGCTTACCTTGGATTTGCTAGGAAACTTGCTTTGATTTATTCGAATGATATTTGCGATAGGATAGGCGTATCCATACTGCACCATGATATTGAAATGCATGGAGAAATGGGTTATCGCTTCCAGCCAGCGCAGTATCGCGGTGCAGCCTTAACGACAACAGGAAAGAGAGGAAAGTCGGACGATTATGTAGGTGGGGGGATGAGCATGTCTCTTCAGCCCACTGCGCGTTGCGATGTTTCTGTATCACTCATTTTATCTGGAATCAACAAAAAGAGCGAAGCAGAGATCAGGATGGATGTCCTCAGGATGCGCATCGCGGGAGGCCATATTGCCAGCGTTGGAAAGATCAAATGGTTTGAATCTTATGATGAGGCAGTTCAAAGGGCTGGATCCGGCTACTTTGTCGTAGAGCGTAGCGATATTCTTGGTGGGGCTGAGGACAAGGTGCGGGCAATGCTTTTGGCCTTGGCTAGCCGCAAGGTGGGGGATGGATGGATTGTTCCTGTTGGTCTGGGATATTTGCCTGTCACTGAATCATCCAAAAAAGAAGGGGTGCGGGGAGATCTTTTGCATACCTATGCGGAACCACTGATAGGACTTGTTCAATACAGGTCTGGAAGAAATATCAGGAAATTAAAAGAACCAATCCCAGTATGGAGGTATGGTCTCAATAAGGGTGCTTTTGTTGCAACTACGGCATTGTAACTCCATAAATTAAAGGAATATGACCATGAAGCAATTACCGGCAATCGTATCGTTTACAAGAAGCATTGTCATTACTGATGGAATCATGTCCAGCATCATGGCCGGTGGTTCCTCCAAGCCTGTTGAGGTAATCAGGCATGGAATACGAGGCACGCAAAACATTGTAGGAGATGAAGATAAGGTAGGTGGGGAGGCGATTAACGTCCAGGATACGGATACAGCAAAACTGGATGCGAATGCTGTTGGGCTTCGTGTCGAGTTTGAGATGCGTATGCTCGCTCTTAAGGATTCACTGAATGCTTGTAATGACAGCGATGCATCTAAGAGCAAGGAATTTCGAGAAGGCATTGTGGATTTTATTGATCGCGCCAACCAATCCTCTGGGTTGATTGAAGTGGCAAACCGATACGCGCGAAATATTGCGAATGGACGTTGGTTATGGCGCAATCGTACCATGGCAGAGAAGATTAATGTGACAGCCAGGATAGGTAAGGATTCAATCGAATTTTCTGCATTGGACATCCCCTTGAACAGCTTTGGCAACTACAGCAATGACGAAAAGACTCTTGGATCACATATCGCACGAGGAATGCGTGGTAATCCAGTTTCAATAGAAATTATGGCTGACGTGGATTTTGGAATAGAAGGTGCAATTGAGGTGTTCCCGAGTCAAAATTATCTTTCCGGAAAAAAGGATGACCCTCGCTTAAAGGGTTTTGCGCGGTCCCTATATAAATATGGCGCACCAGAAAAATTCATCCCTACCGACAATAATCGCGTTGGTTTTGCTGCTATACGGGATCAGAAGATCGGTAACGCACTGCGTACGATTGATACCTGGTACCCAGATACAATAAAGAACAATGGGTTGCCAATTGCGGTCGAGCCGAATGGTGCCAACATCATGGCTAATAACTTCTTTCGTAAGAACAGTGAATCTGCATTTAAGCTCTACTTGGATCTTGCAAAGATAGATCCGAACACCGAGCAGGGCATGTTCTGCATCGCAAGCCTGATTCGCGGTGGGGTGTACAGCGGAGGGGATGAAGGGAAAACCGAGTCGAAGAAAAAGGCTGGAGAAGTCGGCATTAGTGATAATTAAACAGGGGCTTACCATGAAAGCTAAGTGCTATATCGATTTTTCTGCAATCACGATGGAAGGCATCGTACCGTATGACGTTATCGCAAAGGCCTTTCATGTCTTACATGGCGTATTTGGCGGATCAGTTGGCAAGTATGCCATCGCGTTACCTAAAGCTAGGTCAGGTTCAACTAAGCGTTCGGTCGGCAACGTCATCCGGATTTTTGCCGGGAATGCTTCTGATCTTTATGCATTGCTGGACAAGGTGCGTGGACATCACTTGATGCGGGATTATGTTCAGACAAGCGTTATCAAGGATGTGCCCGCTGACTTTAGGGGGAGTTGGTCTGTTCACCGTCGTGCTCGCATACAAAAGAATGATGGAATTAATCGTGATGTGACGATTCTGCGGGCAAAAGAATCCCCCTACCTTGAGATAAGGTCTAGCAAGGGAGGAGTTTTCCCTTTAAGAATCATTGTGGAAAAGGGCATGCCCCAGGCTACGGAGTTCGAGCCTAATTCCTACGGCTTAGCTGCAATTGGCAATAGGAACGGGGCACAGGCTAACTTTTTTTCCTTACCGGATCTTTGATGGCAATGCAGACTGTATCCCGTAAAAAACCCCTTGCTGTCATGATGTCGGCTAGGGCCAATGTGTTCTATTTACAATACGCCAAGGTCTGTCAGGACGGAGATCGAGTGGTGTACTGGGTCAATGATGATGGAACTGGCAAAGCGTTCAACATTCCCGACAAGAATACAGCTTTTGTAATGTTAGGGAAGGGAACTTCAATTACGGATGCGGCAGCCAGAAAACTTGCCGAATCTGGCGTTTTAGTTGGGTTTTGCGGGAATGGTGGGTCGCCGCTTTTTTCGACTGTGAGCCATGTTTTTCTTGAGCCCCATTCTGAATACAGGCCGACCGAATATATGCAGAGATGGGTAAAGCTTTGGTTTGATGAGTCGGCAAGGTTTGCTGCAGCAAAAATAATTCTCATTGAGCGAATCGGCATAACCAAGAATTTCTGGGTGTCGCTTCACGGAATAGAAATTCCATTGCAAATGGAAGAACGCTTCAAAAGCAGGATTGAAACAGCTTCAAATACAACTGAATTATTAACATCAGAGGCTGAATGGGCAAAAGGTGTATATGCGACTCTTGCAAGGAAGTACAAGATCTCGGATTTTACTAGGCAAGAAGGAAAGGGGAGTGTTGCGAGTAATTCTGATGCGGTAAACGGCATGATCGATCATGGCAATTATATCGCATATGGATATGCTGCTACTGTCCTTACGACACTGGGTATCTCCTATGCGCTCCCACTTTTGCATGGAAAGACTCGTCGGGGAGCTTTGGTCTTTGATGTGGCAGACCTGATTAAGGATGCGGTCGTACTTCCTATGGCATTTAAATTCGCAGCGAAAGGAGAGTCGGACCAGGAATTTAGGTATGCATTAATTGATCTTTGCTGGGAGCAGCGTATTCTTGATTTGCTTTTTGAGACCATCAAAAAATTGGTGCCATAAAATCTTTATAAATACAGTTAGTTGTAGCTCTTTAAAAAATTGAAGGTAAGTGATTGAATAAGAGAGGTAGCTGTCTGTTTGAGAAAAGAATTTGGATGTGTCTAGCATAGTATGCCGCCACATGCGCGGCTTAGAAACGAAAGAATCATTTACCCATCCGCGACTGTTTGTATGCCGCCACATGCGCGGCTTAGAAAGGGATAAGGAAACTGCACAGCCTTGGCGTGACGTATGCCGCCACATGCGCGGCTTAGAAATGCATGTGTTATTTCTCCAAACGGCCCAGAAAGTATGCCGCCACATGCGCGGCTTAGAAACTAACGTGGAGACGCCATTGACCACATTGACCGTATGCCGCCACATGCGCGGCTTAGAAATATCTAGGCAAGCTGGAGGCTGACGATGATCCGTATGCCGCCACATGCGCGGCTTAGAAAATAAGGGGGATTCATCCAGCAATTTCCCTCCCGTATGCCGCCACATGCGCGGCTTAGAAAGCGTTGCAAAAGCGTGTAATTAGCAGGTAAATGTATGCCGCCACATGCGCGGCTTAGAAAGTCTTGAAAAGGTCAGGGCGATTACGCTTACGGTATGCCGCCACATGCGCGGCTTAGAAAGTGCTGGATTGTGCGCTCTGCCCCAAACCAATGTATGCCGCCACATGCGCGGCTTAGAAATCGACACTGCGACCTGACCATCAAAATAAATAGTATGCCGCCACATGCGCGGCTTAGAAAATACGCTCGCAGATCATTGCGAGACAGATAAAGTATGCCGCCACATGCGCGGCTTAGAAATTTTTACCAAAGGGTATCGATAACCCAATACCGTATGCCGCCACATGCGCGGCTTAGAAATCATATGTCATTACTCATTCAAAAAAATCAGGGTATGCCGCCACATGCGCGGCTTAGAAAACATATCGCCGCGACCGGAACCGCGCCATTCAGTATGCCGCCACATGCGCGGCTTAGAAAGGGATGGAAAGTGGAGGCCAGTTGAACCCGGCGTATGCCGCCACATGCGCGGCTTAGAAATCCAGAAAATTGAAACCGGAGATCTTGAAACAGTATGCCGCCACATGCGCGGCTTAGAAAACAAACGGGCGTGATGCCCACACGGATATAGCGTATGCCGCCACATGCGCGGCTTAGAAATGTCATGGAAGCGCCGCCGCAGCGCCCCGAGGGTATGCCGCCACATGCGCGGCTTAGAAAATGTACGAGAACGTCAAAAGTTTGTTCAGTCAGTATGCCGCCACATGCGCGGCTTAGAAATGAAACCCCGGTCCCCTATGCTCCTGAAGACGGTATGCCGCCACATGCGCGGCTTAGAAATCAGTTTTGTGATCATTTTTAGCTCCTTTCATGTATGCCGCCACATGCGCGGCTTAGAAAGATGGATCTAGGATACATATTGTAAACATTCCGTATGCCGCCACATGCGCGGCTTAGAAAAACTGGGAGTTTTGGCGGCGCAATTTCTTTTGGTATGCCGCCACATGCGCGGCTTAGAAAAGCCTGTCGGTTGCCGCGAGCCTGCTGCATCAGTATGCCGCCACATGCGCGGCTTAGAAAATGAACGGTAGTAAATGTCTAATGTTTTGTTCGTATGCCGCCACATGCGCGGCTTAGAAAATTGAGCATACAACGATGCGCTCTGTTTTGCTGTATGCCGCCACATGCGCGGCTTAGAAAAAAAAATCAGGCCATGCGCTCATAAAAATAGGTATGCCGCCACATGCGCGGCTTAGAAATCACTGAATACGTTTTATCAGACGGTTTTACAGTATGCCGCCACATGCGCGGCTTAGAAAAACTATTATCTTGATAAGTCTGCTTATATTCAGTATGCCGCCACATGCGCGGCTTAGAAAGGTTATAGCGATTGGACATACGATTTTAAAAAGTATGCCGCCACATGCGCGGCTTAGAAAAGGCATAAATGAAGAGTAGATACGACGCTCTGGTATGCCGCCACATGCGCGGCTTAGAAACAGCGGCACAGAAAAGGAACTGATTATCTTTTGTATGCCGCCACATGCGCGGCTTAGAAAACAATCCAAAACCATTTATTGTTTCGTATTATGTATGCCGCCACATGCGCGGCTTAGAAATGCCAAAGATGAAAATACCTACGCATTGAGGGGTATGCCGCCACATGCGCGGCTTAGAAAGAAAGCAAGAGTAGCCGCTACATCGGGGCGTTGTATGCCGCCACATGCGCGGCTTAGAAATGCTATTTCGACAAATGAGCCACCGGCTCAAAGTATGCCGCCACATGCGCGGCTTAGAAACATTTGTTGACACCTTGGCACGTTTATAAATCGTATGCCGCCACATGCGCGGCTTAGAAATTGTATGCTCAATGGCAGAGTATTAAAAGTCAGTATGCCGCCACATGCGCGGCTTAGAAAAGCAGGTATTGCCGTTGCATTTGCTGCAATGGGTATGCCGCCACATGCGCGGCTTAGAAAGTAATAATTTTTTATGGCCTCAATGGCTTCTTGTATGCCGCCACATGCGCGGCTTAGAAAGCTTCTATCGCGATTTGCCCCGGCGTCTTGTTGTATGCCGCCACATGCGCGGCTTAGAAATTCGACGCCATTGCCGCAACATGTGCAGATTCGTATGCCGCCACATGCGCGGCTTAGAAAAATAAATGATGTGTCATGAAGCTCTGGTATTTGTATGCCGCCACATGCGCGGCTTAGAAAAATCCGGGGCGGTTTTTTTATGCGCTTCACAGGTATGCCGCCACATGCGCGGCTTAGAAATTCATGAGATGCTGGATATTTCTCGCATAAGCGTATGCCGCCACATGCGCGGCTTAGAAATGTTCCCCCTCCTAAAAGAGCGGTGATATAGAGTATGCCGCCACATGCGCGGCTTAGAAAATGCTTAATCAGGAGACACTGGCCCAGGGATTGTATGCCGCCACATGCGCGGCTTAGAAAATCATGAGTATGATGCAGACGATGGTGAGAACGTATGCCGCCACATGCGCGGCTTAGAAAAGTTTAAGCAAGACGCCTTGTGCATCGAGAACGTATGCCGCCACATGCGCGGCTTAGAAAAGGCAGTATTATCGACAATGTCACAAAAGCATGTATGCCGCCACATGCGCGGCTTAGAAAAGAAAACTCAAGCTGATACCAATATGACAAATGTATGCCGCCACATGCGCGGCTTAGAAAATAGTCTGCATCGTTTCGTTGTATTTTTTCCTGTATGCCGCCACATGCGCGGCTTAGAAATTGATCTTCGGATTTAAAACCATCCGCCTTATGTATGCCGCCACATGCGCGGCTTAGAAAGCACAAAATCGAAGGATGCGGTCGTCGTATGGGTATGCCGCCACATGCGCGGCTTAGAAATGCATGGCTTTCTCCTTATAATATGGTTAACTGTATGCCGCCACATGCGCGGCTTAGAAATATGTGCCTTAAAAGTCAAGCGGGGACGCGGAGTATGCCGCCACATGCGCGGCTTAGAAAGGAATGCGGGTCAATCGAAGAGGCGATCTGGAGTATGCCGCCACATGCGCGGCTTAGAAAAGACTGTTGTAATGCGTCTTTATGGAGGGTTCGTATGCCGCCACATGCGCGGCTTAGAAATTTTATATGTGGTTTGACTACAGTTATATATTGTATGCCGCCACATGCGCGGCTTAGAAATTGAGGAAGCACATACGTTTTTACTAAATTGTGTATGCCGCCACATGCGCGGCTTAGAAAATTCGGGGTAAGCAGTTTGGGGTCGTCGAAGTGTATGCCGCCACATGCGCGGCTTAGAAATCTAATGGAATTAACAAGTTTTTCCGCAAAGAGTATGCCGCCACATGCGCGGCTTAGAAAGATTCCTGACATAACGGCGTATGGGTTCAACAGTATGCCGCCACATGCGCGGCTTAGAAAATGCGAGCCAGGTTTTAAGCTGTCCTGTCATGGTATGCCGCCACATGCGCGGCTTAGAAAATTTCAGAAGCAGCCCGGCCCATGAACTTCTTGTATGCCGCCACATGCGCGGCTTAGAAAGTGTGGAGTGGCAAATCCCACAGATTCCTACATGTATGCCGCCACATGCGCGGCTTAGAAAGTACGCATCAACCTGGCTAAACAGGAAACAGTGTATGCCGCCACATGCGCGGCTTAGAAACTGTTGTTTAGGTAAAGAAACCGATCCAACTCGTATGCCGCCACATGCGCGGCTTAGAAACGTTGGAAACAGAAAGTCTATTGCCTGAAAGTGTATGCCGCCACATGCGCGGCTTAGAAATCAAGTTCTGGAAAGATGCCAGCCATCCGAATGTATGCCGCCACATGCGCGGCTTAGAAAGAACGATCCAGTACTATTGCGAACACGGCCTGGTATGCCGCCACATGCGCGGCTTAGAAAAGATTCATTTATCCAGACATGCATAACCTCACGTATGCCGCCACATGCGCGGCTTAGAAACTATCATGCTCCCCCCTCCACAAAGACAGATGGTATGCCGCCACATGCGCGGCTTAGAAATTAAAAATGTGGAATGTTTTAAATGCCTTCTGGTATGCCGCCACATGCGCGGCTTAGAAAGACAAAAATCCTCATGTGCCTCAATTTCGTATGTATGCCGCCACATGCGCGGCTTAGAAATATAAGGTCTTGAATGTATGCGGATTTATCAAGTATGCCGCCACATGCGCGGCTTAGAAATTGAAATCATGCGCGTGCAGGGCACACGCCACGTATGCCGCCACATGCGCGGCTTAGAAAGACATGCCTTGTTTCACCAAGCGGCCCGGAACGTATGCCGCCACATGCGCGGCTTAGAAAACCCAAACCCACATCGGGAAGCCCATATATTTGTATGCCGCCACATGCGCGGCTTAGAAAAATACAATCGTCAGGATCGAGAAGTGCAGAACGTATGCCGCCACATGCGCGGCTTAGAAAAGGCAGAGGTTGTAAGACAGTCGCTTTATGACGTATGCCGCCACATGCGCGGCTTAGAAAAGAAATGAACCATTTTTAAAATTTTATCTTGAGTATGCCGCCACATGCGCGGCTTAGAAAAGAAATGAACCATTTTTAAAATTTTATCTTGAGTATGCCGCCACATGCGCGGCTTAGAAAGTCTTCGAGCTTGCCACAAACGAGATCCGTACGTATGCCGCCACATGCGCGGCTTAGAAAGTCGTAATCGAGCTTTTGGGATTTTTTGAGTAGTATGCCGCCACATGCGCGGCTTAGAAAAGATCTGGCACGATCAAAAATCAGGTTATCTGGTATGCCGCCACATGCGCGGCTTAGAAAAACAGCATAACCACCAGAAGGGGAAACCATCTGTATGCCGCCACATGCGCGGCTTAGAAATATATCCTTTTTCATGCCAGCCAGTATTTTTTGTATGCCGCCACATGCGCGGCTTAGAAAAGACAGGGCATGAAAGTCCATGCCATCGATTCGTATGCCGCCACATGCGCGGCTTAGAAAAGACAGGGCATGAAAGTCCATGCCATCGATTCGTATGCCGCCACATGCGCGGCTTAGAAAATGGTCAGAAGCGCGGCATGCGCCGCACCCCCGTATTCGATGGTGCAGTAGAGTTGGACGAAAGCTATTTTGGCGGGGTGCAAAAAAGCAAATGAGGCTGGGGTGTAGCCAGCAAGATGGCGGTGTTTGGCATTCTGAAGTGGGGCGGAAAGGTCTATACAAAGATCGCTTCCGACACCAGGACAGATACGTTGATGCCGCTAATTACCAGGAAAATTGCGCCTGACAGTATGGTGTATACGGATTGCTACCGCAGTTATAACGCATTGGACGTGAGCGATTTCTATCCTGTGAGGATCAGTCATTCGGCGTTGTTTGTGAAAGGCAAGAACCACATCAATGGCATTGAGAATTTCTGGAATCAGGCCAAGCGTGTGTTGAGAAAGTATAACGGAATCCAGAAGGGATCCTTTCCGCTATTTCTCAAGGAATGTGAATTCAGGTTTAATTACGGGACACCAAAACAACAACTGGAATTATTAAAGGAGCGGGCTGGTATTTAACCCTTATCTACTACAGCCCCTATACTTAACTTAATTGCGATCTGGTTTATTTATCCCAACATTTTTGCCAGGTCTTCTGTTTTGGGGTGGTAGTAACGCTTGAGCATTTTTAGGTCCTTATGGCCCGTGATGCTAGCTAGTGCCAAGACATTTGGTACCATTTCTGCAAGGCGGCTTGTGGCTTCATGACGAAGATCGTGGAAACGAAGATTTTCTAAAAATCCATGTTCAATTTCCTGTCCAGTGTTTTTGCAGCCGGATATATAAGCACGTTTGGCTCGCTTTATGGCTCGCACCCATGATTGACGTAATGCTGTTTGGGTAGTGGCAAACACACGGCCTTTTAATCTTCGGGTATGTTGGTCTTGTAATGATTCAAGAATTGTTATGGCACGACTGGACAAAGGAACGGATCGGTCTTCGCCATTTTTTGTATCCATCAAATACGCGGTTTGTTTATTTATGTCAATTTGTTCCCACTTTAAACTTAAGATTTCCCCTTGCCTCATGGCTGTTTCAAGAGCGAAACTAACAATGGGCGCTATGTATTTATTGTTTCTTACTCCAGCATAAATTTTAACATCTGGATTGTCTATCATGGCGGCCCTAAGATATTGTTCTTCTTTTGGATCAAGTCTCCTGCTACGTTCGTTTTTAACTTTTGGTTTTGAGATATCTGAAATAGGGTTGGTCAGATCCTTCATGCCCCATTCTTTTCTCGCAATAACATACAGATGGCTTACAATCGCTAAATAGCGTCGTACAGTTGCTGGCGCAGAGCCTTTTTGAATACGCTCATCACGCCATAAAGCGAAATTAGAGGCTCCCAATTCTATCAGAGGACGATCTGCGAGCTTGCTGTATTCAGTTAGGTCATCGCGTTGTAGTTTGCCAATTTTTGCAGCTTCTTTTTCGGCCCCCTTTTTATGAATAGTTATCGTGCTTTTGTAACGCTCTAGGGCTTCCGAGAATGTTATGGTTCTTGCATGAATTGGGTCGAACTCTGCAGTTTTCTTTTTCTGGATGAAATCCTTGCGTTGAAAATTTCCTGTATCAATTGCCTGAATAACCTTTTTTTCCCAGATCTCAACCTTGATACGAGAAGCATCGCTGTGGCATAGGTCGTGGGCAATACCGTTTGGCCCAGTACGCTTGATTCGACAGAACCATTGATTACCTCGTTTCTTGACTCGTGATATTACCCGATCTATAGCCATATGTGTTTTCCCTACAGTTTTTCCTCGGACACAGTTTCGGACACAGTTAATACAATTAATTGTTTGTTATATTATAACTAATTGAATTTGATAGATCAAAATTAAGTGATAAGCGCATTCGTAATGCGAAGGTCGGGGGTTCGACTCCTCTTTCCGGCACCACGGACTATAATATTAAGGTATCAATAATTCATATTAACATTGCATGGCTGGAAAATTGGACTAATTACGCAATGTTTAGCAACCTGATTAACCAGAAACTTAGAAAACCCAATACCAGAAGGGATAGTGCAGCCGTAGTCAAGACACGAAATCCAGCTTTTGCAATTGATCTCAAATCTACTCCCAAGCCAAGGGCAGCCATGGAAATGATAGTCAAAACATTTGCGAGTGATTGAACCGGGATGATTGCAAATGAAGGTATCCATCCACACGAGCGCAGGATCATCAGCAATAAAAATCCATTAATAAACCAAGGTATAAGCTGTGATAAAGGTGGTCGCTGCTGATTGGATTTCCCATTAATCAGCGACAAAATCAAAACAACCGGGCCCAGCATTAAAACCCGAACGAGCTTAACGATAGTGCCAATGTGAACACTGGTTAATGCTACTCCCTCTGTTGCTGCAAGGACCTGTGGTACAGCATAAACTGTTAGCCCAGCAAAAATTCCATATTGAAGTGGCGAAAATCCAAAAAGAGGGATAAGTAATGGCAAAATCAGTACTATTAAAACGCCTAACACAGCAGTGAACGCAATAGACGAAGCGATATCTTCGCCGCAAGCGCCAATAACTGGGGCGGTAGCCGCGATTGCGGAGTTGCCGCATATCGAATTACCACAGGCAACCAGAATGGCTAGGCGGTGGGATAGCCTGAATATTCTTCCAATAGTGTAACTCGCTATAATGGTAATGAAAACGACGCCTGCGATACCTGAGAATAACAACAGGCCTTTGCTCATGATGGCATTTGCACTGACAGAGGCGCCAAGTAAAACTACTGCGACTTCAAGTATCGTTTTTGCACCAAACTGGATGCCAGGGACAAATTTTCTGGAAGGCGACCAAAGTGTTCGCACGAAGCACCCCAGTAATATGGCAAGCACCAGACTTTCCAGCCATACCTTTCCAAATATCAGCTTCTCCACCCGTTCTGCCACATAGGCCCCTGCTGTAACAGATATGCTGAGCAATGCCCCTGGTATTAACTGAACAACTTTTTGTTGAATCGTCATGACCGTCACGAATTACTCGGGAAGAAAAATAGCGCAAGTATCACCTCGACTTATCGTTCTGTCTATTTTAAAATTGTGCATTAATTATTCTATATATATGAACAATTATTATGACACTTGATCAACTTCGTATATTTGTTGAAGTGGCTGAACGTGAACATTTGACTGAAGCAGCCAGAGTATTAAACCTGAGTCCTTCAGCTGTCAGTGCAGCTATTCACATCCTAGAAGATCGGTATGGGGTTCAGTTATTTGATCGTGTGGGACGCCGAATTAGGTTGACTTGGGCGGGGCATGTTTTTATGGATGAGGCTAAAACAACGCTTACTAGTGCAGCTGCCACAGAATTAATGCTTGCTGAGATGGGAGGCTTGAAACGGGGCTCTCTTCGCCTTCAGGCCAGTCAGACTATTGCCAGTTACTGGTTGCCACCATTGTTGATCCAGTTTCAGTTGACACATCCTGGCATAGAAATTGAGTTAACCGTCGGCAATACGCAAAGCGTTTCTCAAGCAGTGATGGATGGTGTGGCTGATTTGGGATTTATAGAAGGGCAAATCAATGAGTCTCAATTGGAAATAGACATTATCGGTGAAGACAGGCTTATAGTTGTTGTGGCAGCAGGACATCCATGGGTTGGCAACAGGCCCTTGAAAGCCAGTGATCTTTGTACGACCCAATGGATAATAAGAGAAGCGGGATCAGGTACGCGTTCAGCATTTGAATCTGCCCTGAAAAACTATGACATAGATCTGTCCGATCTAGATATTGCCTTGACATTACCTACTAATGAAGCAATAAGATCAGCTATTGAATCAAGCTGTTATGCCTGTGTTATGTCAGAATTTGCTGCTAAGCCATATATTGATGCTGGTCGGCTTAGGCAAGCCAATTTTGATTTGGGTTCCCGTTTTTTTTATATACTGCGCCATAAAAAAAGGTACAGAACTAAAATAGCATTAGCAATGGAAGCGCAAATGCAGATACCTAAGTTTTCATCAGATGGGAAACGGGTTTCTAGGGTAGAGTAAAAAGGGTGTAAAACCAGGGTTCCAATGAATATGCATTTTTAAGTCTTTCAAACCACATCGTTCATTATATAACATATATTGGGTTGGGTGAATCCGGTTATGCCTATGCAACCTAAGCCCAAGTGGCCATAAGGTTCTTCTTTTGCCTTGGACAATCAATGGCCACCCTATTTTCAATTTTGAACTGACTCAATTAAGGATCATATAATTTCTCTTTAATCATTTGGGCTCTTTATCTGGACGGAAAAGCCCGGATTTAAATATTAATTATGTGAATGATAACAATAATTTTAAATTATTCATGATGTTGCCGCTGGAGCGTAATTTTTGTTTCGGGATTATTCATGGTCAGTCGTCTTTATAAAAAGGCATATTTTTATATGTAACTTTCTTTTTGCTATGCATGTATAGTGCGTAGTGGTAATTTAACGCGAGGCGAATATGCCGAAAGACGAATATACTAAATTTTAATAATGAATATATCCAATCAGATTGAACAAAAAACTTATCTAGCTCTTCAGCCCATCCTGGACAGGAATCAGCGAACGGTTGCATATGAACTTTTGTTTCGTTCCGGTATAACCATGACCGCTGAATTCTTGGATGGAATGACAGCAAGTGCCAATGTCATTGCTCATGCATTTACACATTTTGGTTTGGACCAGATTCTTTTACGCCAGTTAGGGTTTATCAATATCAATGAAGAAATGTTGATGAGTGATCTGATTGACGTATTGCCTCGGGATAAAATAGTTCTTGAACTGCTTGAAACTATTCCAGTTACACCCGAAGTGATTGATCGTTGTCTGGCTTTGAAGGCTAAAGGGTATATTTTGGCTCTGGATGATTTTATTTGGGATGACCGGTTTACTTCAATTATTCCTCATGTGGATATCATCAAGTTCGATCTCCAACAGATGGACAAGAATGAGCTCAGTCAGACAGTGGCCCGATTCAAAGGTTATAAAGTTTGTCTTTTAGCTGAGAAAGTGGAAACAAAAGAACAGTTTGATTTTTGTCATGATCTGGGATTTGAGCTTTTTCAGGGGTATTATTTTGCACATCCTGTCATAGTAAGCGGTCGTCGGATTGATGCCGCACGAATGGCCCTGCTTAAACTTCTGCAGCAAATTCAATCTGATGATAGCTTTCAGCAGATAGAACAGACTTTCAAGGAACACCCTGCCTTGAGTTTAAAGCTGTTAAGACTAGTAAATTCTGTCGGTGTGGCAGGGGTCATGGTCATTGATTCCATTCAGCAGGCCTTGCAGGTATTAGGTACAAAGCAACTACAAAATTGGGTACTATTGCTTCTTTATACCAGTGATGATATGAATGCACCGGATTCGTTGATGCATTTAGCGGCCAGACGTGGAAAGCTCATGGAACTCCTGTCTGCCTCAATAGAAGGCCGTGTTCGCCATTCATCTGATTTTTCAGGTTCTGCATTTATGGTCGGACTGCTTTCACTTGTTGATGCGTTATTTGGAATGACAATGCAGGAAGCTTTGGAAGGGTTGAGTCTTGCTGAGGATGTAAAGCTGGCCTTGATGCAAAGAATGGGTGATTTAGGCCGGATACTGAAGCTGGTTGAATATGCTGAAAATGGTGATTTCCAGAATCTAGAGGAGGAGATGGAGCTAATGCATATCCCGGTCCAGAAGTTCATGGCTGCTCAGGTTGATGTCATGCAATGGTTAACGAGGCTCAATGTGATTTAGAACAATGCCTGTTCTATTATCTTTGTGCCTATTTGCTTCGTGATGGTTTTTTTACTATGCCAGAACCAGTTGAATCCAGGCGCTAATATCGCTAATTTCTGTTTTTGAAACCGAATGGGCCATGGGGTACTCTCTCCAGTCCACAGTAAGTCCAGCAGATTTTAGTTCGTCGCAAGACTTTCTTGAAAACTCAATGTTGATGACGGGATCGTAATATCCATGTGCCATGAATATAGGAGTGGCCATGTTAGCCGGATTAAGATTATCGTGAAGGTTCGCACGTAGAGGCAAATAGGATGAGAGGACCATGATGCCTGCAAGTTTTTCCGGATAGCCTAATCCTGTATATAGTGCAACTGCCCCGCCTTGTGAAAATCCTGCAAGAAGAACATGTGAAGGTGGGTTGCCCCGATTATTTTCCAATTGAACCAAATTCCGGATTTCAGCAGCGCTCTGTTCGATACCCGCCCGATCTTCGTTGATTTCGCGGTCAAAACCAGAAACATCGTACCATGCACGCATTGGCCTTCCCTGATTCAGGGTAACTGGTCGGACGGGAGCATGCGGAAAGATGAAACGGATGGCTGGATTGGATGGAAGTGCAAGTTCTGAAATGATTGGGGCAAAATCATATCCATCTGCTCCTAGACCATGCATCCAGATGATACTGGCAGTGGGGGAAGTTCCAGTTTCAATTTCATGGGTTGGCAAGGGTTTCATGTAGAAAACTTTCAGGTTCGGGGTGGGCGTGAGGCTGTTTTGGGACGAAAAACTTTCATGACTGTTTCATCGGTTTCAATATAGGGCCCGCCGATTAAATCAATACAGTAAGGCACTGCGGCAAAGACCCCGTCAAGGGTTTCCTTGATGGCTTTTGGCTGTCCAGGTAGATTAAGGATGAGGGAGTGGCCCCGGGTAACCCCTACCTGGCGAGAGAGAATGGCTGTAGGAACATATTTCAGGCTGACTGCACGCATAAGCTCTCCAAACCCTGGTAACTCACGATCAGCCACATCTTTTGTAGCTTCGGGAGTGACGTCTCGGGGAGCAGGCCCAGTTCCTCCAGTAGTGAGCACAAGACAGCATCCTTGTTTGTCTACCAAATCAATAAGGGTTCTGGCTATAGTTTCCCTTTCATCAGGAACAATTTTTTCGTGTGCTTTCCATGGATTGATCAATACAGGTTCAAGCCATCTGCGAAGGGCTGGGATTCCTTCATCCGTATAGATACCACTCGAGGCTCGATCGCTTATGGATACGATTCCAATGTGGATCGCTTCAGCTCCCGGATCAGTCATTTTCCTTCCTTTCAGTTTCATATTTCATAATGACATCGCGAATAAAACGGAATAGCAAACGGCTATTCTTTGGAGGTTTATTATTAAGGACTTCCTGACGG
Source organism: Pseudomonadota bacterium (assembly GCA_028873515.1). Taxonomy (GTDB): domain Bacteria; phylum Pseudomonadota; class Gammaproteobacteria; order Burkholderiales; family REEB80; genus REEB80. The sequence goes on from JAGWIG010000003.1 coordinate 26,088, forward strand.
CTATTTCTTATCAGGGTGCGCAACTCCTGGATGTTGGCAAAAGGATAGGACTGAATAAAGCTGTTAATTGACTCAACTTCATTGATAAGCCTATTCCGCCAATGTTCAATCCTATGCAAACGGGCTGTTTCTGTCTGGTTTTCTCCTGACCAGGCAGCTAGTTTTTCACGTAACGGGGCGACATCAACCTGTCGCATTAGTTTTCCTATAAATTGAAGTTGCCTGCGTTTTGCTTCGTGAGACATGTTTCGTGCAGCAGTTACAGCATCATGCAATGTTTCGGGTAATTCAAGCTGAACAAGACGTGATGGAGATAATTCGACAAGAACTTCCCCTGTTTCCTGAAGGGCTTTCATTGATTTTTTAAGTTGCGTTTTGCTTGTTTGCACATCAGGCATGGGATAGGTTATCGAGATAAAGATGTTATTTTAGCCTTCTGTGCCCAAAGACTCCAATACCAATACAAGAAAATTGATCGGGAAGTTAAAGTAGTTTCCACGGCAAATATACAGCTGAAATTGAGATGTGGAAGCTGTTCCAGAAAGGGAAGTAAGAAAGGTTGCAGCAGGCAATGCCTGCTAGATTTGCCATCGACATCCTTGATCTGGATATTTTGAGCAAATACTGCTCGTGACCCGGTATAATGAAGGCATGATTCAGAAGATAAATTGAGGATATTGTGGCAGATACTGGATTTACTTACAGCTATGAGCAATTGTCGGAACTGACTTCAAGTGTGCTTGATCTTGCGAGAAAGGCAGGAGCTTCAGATGCCGAAGCTGATGTTTCGGAGGGGTTTGGTCAAACAATCAGTGTACGATTGGGCGAAGTCGAGACAATAGAATATAACCGGGACAAAGGCTTGAATGTCACCGTGTATTTTGGTCAGCGCCGTGGCCATGCAAGCACTTCAGATCTAACCTTGAATGCATTGAGGGAAACTGTTGCTGCGGCATGCGCCATTGCTAAGCATACGGCTGTTGATGATTGTGCTGGGCTTGCTGAAGCAGGTTTGCTCGCTCATGACTGGCCTGATCTGGATCTTTACCATCCATGGAGAATTACTGTGGAAGAGGCAACAGAACTAGCCCGTCAGTGTGAGCGTGCTGCGCTGGATATAGATCCTGCTCTTTCCAATTCGGAGGGTGCCGGTGTTTCTTCTGTGGAATCACAGTTTGTATACGGAAATACACATGGATTTCTAGGTGGATATCCCAGTTCACGCCATGATCTGAGCTGTGCAGTCATTGCGGAATCCCCTGCTGGTATGCAACGTGACTATTGGTACGACTCTTCACGAAATCCGGATTCACTTTCTGATGTTCATGAAATTGGACGAAAAGCAGGACAGCGCACCATAAGGCGGCTAAATGCCAGAAGGTTGAAGACTATTCGGGTTCCTGTCCTGTTTGAAGCTCCAGTAGCCTGTGGCCTTATTGGTCATTTGGTGGGTGCGGCTTCTGGCAGTGCACTGTACAGGCGGTCATCTTTCTTGCTTGATGGGTTGGGAGATAAGATTTTTCCGGACTGGATGGTGATCAATGAAGATCCTTATCTTCTGCAGGGTCAGGCGAGTGCACCTTTTGATAATGAAGGGGTGAAAACTATTCCGCGTCGATTTATAGATAGAGGTATATTGGCTGGATATTTTCTTGGAAGCTATTCGGCCCGTAAGCTGGGAATGCAGACAACAGGTAATGCTGGAGGAAACCATAATCTTATCGTTGAGAGTACTGGACAGTCTTTTGATGAACTGGTCTCACAGATGGGTCGGGGTCTGCTTGTTACGGAGCTTTTGGGACATGGTGTCAATATGGTTACGGGAGATTATTCCAGAGGGGCTGCAGGATTTTGGGTTGAAAATGGGAAAATCTGTTATCCCGTTGAAGAAATTACGATTGCAGGTAACTTGAAAGAGATGTTTTTGCATATCGGTGCTGTCGCAACTGATCGTCATGTCGGGGGTTCACGCCAATGTGGCTCAATACTTATTGATGAGATGACGGTTGCAGGTTCTTGAATTGGGTTCTAGCCAGTATTTTTGGATAAACCCTTGTGAATATTGGCTCCAGATAGTTAAGGGCAGTGTTCTTTCAACGCCTTGTTTTGCCGGAGGTTGTAATGAAATGCCCCTTTTGTGGTGCTGCGGATACACAGGTGGTCGATTCAAGAGTCAGTGAAATAGGAGATAGCGTACGTCGCAGACGCCGCTGTTCTGATTGCGGCAAGCGATTTACAACGTTTGAAACCGCTGATTTGCGTATGCCACAGGTTATTAAGCAAAATGGTATCCGTGAAGAATTTGAGCGAAGTAAACTGCATAGCAGTTTTCTTAAAGCCTTGCATAAACGGCCTGTTGCTGCGGTTAAAGTAGATGATGCCATAGATGTGATCATGCAAAAAATCCTGGCCAGAGGAGAACGGGAAATTCCTTCACGTCAGATTGGCGAGATGGTTATGGAAGAATTGCATAAGCTTGATAAGATTGGTTATATAAGGTTTGCATCAGTTTATCGAAGTTTTCAGGATGTTGAGGATTTTCGTGATGTAATCCGGGATCTGGAATGAACGAAGACATGAACTGGATGTTTCGAGCCCTCGCTTTGGCCGAGCATGGCTTATATTCTACGACTCCTAATCCTCGTGTAGGTTGTGTCCTAGTAAAGGAAGGAATATGTGTTGGCGAAGGTTTTCATCTTCGTGCCGGACAGCCGCATGCCGAAGTAATGGCTTTAAGTGCGGCAGGCGAAGCGGCACGGGGCGCTACCGCCTACGTGACTCTTGAACCCTGTTCACATTTCGGCCGTACTCCACCGTGTTCGGATGCATTGATCAATGCAGGCGTGATTAGGGTTGTTGTTGCCATGCGGGATCCAAACCCCCTTGTTTCTGGAGGAGGCATCAAACGTCTTGAAGCTGCGGGAATTAAAGTAGATTGCGGAGTGTTGGCAGAGAAGGCGGGGGCCCTGAATATTGGATTTGTCTGGCGACATCAGTTGGGGCGGCCATTTATAAGGAGCAAGATTGGAGCAACTCTTGATGGGAAAACAGCTGTGTCAAATGGGGAGAGCCGCTGGATTACGGGAGAGGATGCGAGGATTGATGTACATAGATGGCGTGCCCGATCCTGTGCGGTTCTGACGGGTATTGGCACCATACTTGAAGATAATCCGGAATTGACAGTCAGGCATGTGCCCACAACCCGTCAACCGTTACGAATAGTTGTGGATTCATCACTCAGGTTTCAGCCTGATCACAAGATGGCGTGTAGCGGGACACATGTTGTGACGCTCAATGAGAATATTGCTCTGCATAAGCGGTTTGAAGACAGGGGTGTGATCATTAGTGTCGTTGAATCCAGATCTGGACAGGTCAGCCTGGATGCACTTATGGCCTTGATGGCCCGGATGGAATTGAACGAAGTGCTGTTAGAAGCTGGACCAACATTAAATGGCGCATTACTTGATTCGGGATTCATTGATGAACTGATAATCTATTTTGCCCCGCTTATCCTGAAGGAACAGGCTAGGGGGATGTTTACAGGCAGGCCTGTTGTTCAGCTTGATCAGGCTGAAGCATTCAGATTTGTAAATACTACCTATATGGGTGAAGATCTGCGGGTTATTGCCCGCCGCCAATATTCAGAATTGTTGCAGGAGTCAGGATGTTTACCGGTTTGATCGAGACACAGGGAAAAATTGTCAGTGTTACCCGTTTGGCCAGTGGTGTCAGGGTGCGAATTGAAACAGAAGGTCTGCCATTGGAAGAAGTCACTGTTGGAGATTCAATATCGGTGAATGGAGTCTGTTTAACTGTAGTTGCCGTGGATCAGTCAGGGTTTGAAATGGACGTTTCGGAAGAGACTCTCTCCTGCAGCTACGGGCTGGATCGTTTTTCATCGGTCAACCTTGAACGTTCCTTGCTTTTGGGCAGCAAGCTGGGAGGGCATCTTGTATCAGGACATGTTGATGCGACAGGTTCAATTGTGGCTATTGAACCGCTAAACCCTACCTGTCTGTTCAGATTCCAGGTACCTGAGCGATTGCTCCCTTTTATTGCAGCCAAGGGATCGATTGCAGTCAATGGGATAAGTTTGACGGTTAATGAAGTGGACTCGGAGCAATTCAGCGTAATGATTATTCCGCATACTCTGAAAATGACCAATCTTGGTCTGCTTGAGGTAGGAGATTTGATTAATATTGAAGTCGACATGCTTGCTCGTTATGTTGCCCGGGTTGCGCCTTTTATCCTGAAAGGAGAGTTACTGTGAAAGGGATCAGCCCGATTGAGGAAATCATAGGGGAAGTTCGTGCCGGACGCATGGTTATTCTTGTGGATGAGGCGGATAGGGAAAATGAAGGAGATTTGGTACTGGCAGCAGATTGCGTGACTCCAGGCCATATTAATTTCATGGCCCGTTATGGGCGAGGCCTGATTTGTCTCACCTTGACTGAAACCCGTTGCCGGCAACTGCATCTGCCATTGATGGTTACAAACAACCGAACGCCATATGGCACGAATTTTACCTTATCCATAGAAGCTTCGGAGGGGGTGACGACCGGCATTTCCGCTGCAGATCGGGCAAAAACCATACAGGCAGCGGTCAAGCCTGATGCCAGGCCGGAAAACATTATCCAGCCAGGCCATATTTTTCCCCTGATGGCTCATAATGGTGGTGTGCTTGTTCGGGCTGGTCATACTGAAGCAGGCTGTGACATAGCCCAGCTTGCCGGATTGAGCCCCGCTTCAGTTATTTGCGAGATACTTAAGGATGATGGAGAAATGGCCCGTCTGCCAGATTTAATTGAATTTGGCAGGCTGCACGGTTTGAAGATAGGTACGATTGCCGATCTTATTCATTACCGGAGCCTTACGGAAACTCTTGTCGAACGGCGGGCAGTGCGCGATGTCATGACACCCCAGGGGCCGTTCAAACTATATGCCTATCATGATAAACCGGCGAATGAAACCCATCTGGCACTTGTTCATGGAAATATTGATCCTGAGGAGGATGTGCTGGTGCGAGTGCATGAGCCCCTGTCAGTGCTTGATTTCCTTGATGAAAGTATTGGAGGGCATACTTTTGGCTTGCAAGAATCTATGGCAAGGATTCAAGCTGAGAAAGCAGGGGTTCTTGTATTGTTGCGTCGCCATGAAAGTTCTGGTGATATTTTGACCCGCCTGTCTGGTTCCGGGGATATTCATTATGTTGATCGCCAAATGGATTTGCGCCATTTCGGTATTGGAGCCCAGATTCTCAAAGATCTGAATGTGCATCGCATGCGTCTTTTGGCGCTGCCCCGCAAGATGCCTAATATGGCCGGTTTTGATCTTGTTGTGTCTGGGTTTGTTGAATCGGAAGGGGAAATATAATGGGGGTTGGTGACAAAGCAGGCGGGTATCCAGATTTTATGAATGGCAAGGATATGGATATTGGGATTGTCATGAGCCGTTTTAACCGTGAAATAAGCGAAGCAATTCTGGCTTCATGCAAGGCGGCACTTGGTGAACTGGGTGTTTTAGAAGATCATTGCAATCTTGAGACTGTTCCGGGTGCACTTGAAATACCGGTCATGCTTGATGCCATGGCCCGAATCGGACAATTTGATGCGCTTATTGCTATCGGTTCGGTTATAAGGGGTGAAACTTATCATTTTGAACTGGTATGTAATGAATCTGCACGTGGCATTTCCGAGATTGCACTGACTTACGGTATTCCGGTTGCCAATGCGGTTTTAACGACAGAAAACAGGAAACAGGCTGAAGCAAGAACCTGTGATAAAGGTCGCGATGCAGCATATGTTGCTATTGAAATGGCTTCACGTCTTAAAGTTTACAAGGAGTTAGCAGAGTGAAGAGCAGTCGTCATAAAGCACGTGAATTGGCTCTGCGGGCGTTATACCAACAGCGTCTTTCTGGAAGTAATCCGAATGAGTTGATGGAAATGATTAAGACTGACCCGGAAGGTAAGAAGGCTGATGCCGGGTATTTTGAATCCCTGATCCGATCTATTGAAAAGAATGAGGCTGAACTTGAAAGGATGCTGGAATCATGCCTTGATCGTGAGATGTCTGTTGTGAGCCCAATTGAACGTGCAATACTGCTTATCGGGGCTGAAGAACTGCTTAACAATGCCCAGATACCATATAGAGTCGTGTTGAATGAAGCGATAGAACTTGCCAAACGATATGGTGGTACTGATGGGCATCGTTTTGTTAATGGTGTTCTGGATAAACTTGCCTTGTCTACACGATCAGTGGAAGTTGCTCATTGGAAAAAGGTTCAGGCCGAACGTCAATGACTCCGGAATTTGATCTGATAAACAGGTATTTTACCAGACCGGCCAAGCATGCAATCCTCGGGATCGGTGATGATGCGGCACTTTTGCGTGTTTCATCAGGTACTGCGCTGGCTGTTTCTGTGGATACGCTTGTAAGCGGGCATCATTTCGAGATCTTTTCCGATGCACGTTCGATTGGTTATAAATCCCTGGCCGTTAATTTATCCGATATGGCTGCAATGGGAGCAGTACCCAGATGGGCAACGCTTGCCTTGACTTTGCCGATTATTGATTCAGGATGGCTTTCAGGTTTTGCTGAGGGGTTTTTTATGTTGGCTGACGAATCAGGCGTCGAACTGGTTGGGGGTGACACGACAGCCGGGCCTTTAGCTGTGACAGTCCAGGTTATGGGAGAAGTGTTACCTGAAATAGCATTGCGCCGTGATGGGGCATTGCCAGGTGATGATATATGGGTCTCTGGAACGTTGGGTGATGCAGCGGCTGCATTGGCAATCCGTCAAGGCAGGTGTCGACTTGAAGGCGCTCAGCGTCTCAAACTGGAGAGAAAGCTCGATTGGCCCCAGCCACGTTTGTTGTTGGGGTTGAAGTTACGTGGACTGGCCCATGCAGCCATAGATATTTCTGATGGATTGCTAGCTGATGTAGGGCATATCGCTGAACGATCCTGCATTAAGGCAATTATAAATGTTGAACGATTGCCTCGTTCAACTGAGATTGATGCCCTGGGGGATGAGCAGTTGATTGAAGAATGTCAGCTATCTGGTGGAGATGATTATGAATTGTGTTTTGCGGCTTCGCCAGATTCCAGGGATGAACTAGCCAGGCTTTCTGGTTCCCTAGGATTGATGCTAACCCTTATAGGTTCATTTGCGTCGGGAGAAGGTGTGGTGCTGATGAGAAATAATCAGGAGGTGAATCTGCCTGACTCACTGGGGTTCGACCACTTTGCCTAGTGCTTCGTCCTCTTTTACAGGTCTTGTGAGAAAACCGACTGTTTTACTGGCTTCAGGATTGGGGTTGGGTTTTATCCCCGTCGCACCGGGTACTTTCGGTACCCTTGAGGCTTTTCCCGTGTTCTGGTTGTTGCGGATGTATTTTACCTCATGGGCACTGTTTGGAATTATTGTTGTTCTTTATCTGGCTGGAATCTTTATTTGTGATCGGGCTTCAAGGCTTTCGGGAATCAAGGATCCGGCTTTTGTAATTTGGGATGAAATAATCTGTTTCCTGTTGGTGCTTTTATGTTCTCCTGTTACCTGGTTCTGGCAGCTCTTGGCCTTTGCTCTTTTCAGGTTTTTCGATATTGTAAAACCTGGCCCTATTGGCTATGTTGATAAAAAACTTGGCGGGGGCTTTGGAATAATGTTTGATGATTTCCTGGCATCAGTCGCGACCATACTGATTTTACAATTTCTGGCTGTTTTTATTGTCAGGATGTAACAGGACAAGCAATGGATACCCTGATAGCGCTTGTAGCAGAAGTGGGTAGAACCCTGCGTGGACAGAGAATGATGCTGGCTTGTGCAGAGTCCTGTACTGGCGGACTTGTCTGTGCCACATTGACGCAACTTCCTGGAAGTTCCGAATGGTTTGATAGCGGCTATATCACCTACAGTAATGAGGCAAAAATTCATATGCTCGGGGTAAATAAGCATTCGCTTGAAACATTTGGGCCTGTGAGTGAGGAGGTTGTTCGTCAGATGGCAGAAGGAGCTGTACGCCAAAGCCATGTCCAGGCAGGTCTTGCAGTCAGTGGAATTGCGGGCCCGGGTGGAGGCACACCAGAGAATCCTGTAGGAACGATCTGGTTTGCCTGGCATCTTGCAAATGGAAAGACCCGGAGTAAAGTAGAACGAATCGGGGGATCCCGTATTGATGTACAGAAAGGCGCTGTAATCATTGCGCTCCAAGGGTTGATTGATATCTTATCCTGAGCCTTGTTTTGTGCTATAAACAGTAACTTACTTGGAGTAAGACATGGAAGAGAGCAAAAGTAAAGCCCTGGCGGCAGCTTTGTCGCAGATTGAAAAACAGTTTGGTAAAGGCTCGATAATGCGCCTTGGAGACAAGGGGGTCATGCCTGACATAGATGTGGTGTCGACAGGATCGCTGGGTCTTGATATGGCGTTGGGGGTTGGGGGTTTGCCACGAGGTCGTGTTGTGGAAATTTATGGTCCGGAATCTTCTGGAAAGACAACTTTGACGCTTCAGGCCATAGCAGAAATGCAAAAATTAGGCGGTACAGCAGCCTTTATTGATGCCGAGCACGCACTGGATCCGCAGTATGCCCAGAAACTGGGGGTCAACGTTTCTGAATTGCTGATCTCCCAGCCCGATACGGGTGAACAGGCACTTGAAATTGCGGATATGCTTGTTCGTTCCGGTTCAGTTGATATAGTGGTGGTTGATTCCGTTGCGGCACTGGTGCCAAGGGCTGAAATTGAAGGCGAAATGGGCGACTCTCATATGGGTTTGCATGCCCGGCTAATGTCTCAGGCGCTAAGAAAATTAACTGCAAATATCAAGCGTACCAATACCTTGGTGATTTTTATCAATCAGATTAGGATGAAGATTGGCATCATGTTTGGGAGCCCGGAAACAACGACCGGGGGTAATGCACTTAAGTTCTATGCATCTGTACGTCTGGATATCCGTCGAATCGGAACCATCAAGAAAGGTGATGATGCCATAGGTTCTGAAACCCGTGTCAAGGTTGTCAAGAACAAGGTTAGCCCCCCATTTCGCCAGGCTGAATTCGATATTTTTTATGGCGCAGGAATTTCACGTGAAGGAGAGATTATCGAATTGGGAGTCCAGCAGAAATTAATAGAAAAATCAGGTGCATGGTATAGCTACAAAGGTAATAAGATAGGCCAGGGAAAAGATAATACACGAGATTTTCTGAAGGAACATAAAGAAATGGCGCAGGAAATTGAGCAATGTATCCGGGATAACCTGGGGATGGGCAAGATCGAGTCTGTTGCGATGCCTGAGGAATCTTCACAACCGGTCTATGAGGAATAAGCTGACATTAAAAAGCCGCGCAATTGGATATCTCGCGAGACGCGAATATGCCGGAGCGGAGCTTTACCGTAAATTGCTGCCCTATGCTGAATCAGGAGATCAACTTGAAAGCCTGATTCGTGACCTGAAATCTGAAGGATATCTTTCTGATTTCAGGTTTGCACAGCAGCTTGTCGAAATCCGTAGCCGAAAATTTGGGATAAGACGTATCAGTCATGAATTAAAAAAGCATGGCCTGTCTGCTGAAGTTGTTGATGTTTTTTTGGTGCAGATCAAGGCTGAAGAACCCGATCATATTAAAAGTGTCTGGCAAAAAAAATTTGGCCATCCGGCTGGGGATGTCCTGGAACGAATGAAGCAGCAGCGTTTTTTGGAGAATCGTGGTTTTAGTCGTGATGCCATAAGGCAATTATTTATCAGCCTTGGTGAGAGTGAAGATTTAAATTTTCCAGTTGTTGATGAGATGGGTTGATTTTAAATATGAAAACAAGCGAAATTCGTAAAAGGTTCCTGAATTATTTCGAACGTAATGGACATGAGCGGGTAGCAAGTAGTTCCCTGGTCCCAGGTGATGATCCTACCCTGCTGTTTACCAATGCCGGGATGGTACAGTTTAAGGACGTGTTTCTCGGGCGTGAAACGCGATCCTACAGTCGTGCGGTATCCAGTCAACGCTGTGTTCGTGCGGGTGGGAAGCATAATGATCTGGAAAACGTGGGTTATACCGCCCGGCACCATACATTTTTTGAAATGTTGGGTAATTTTAGCTTTGGTGAATATTTCAAGTTTGAGGCAATTTCCTTTGCGTGGGAATTTCTGACCCAGGAGCTGGGGTTACCGAAAGACAAACTCTGGGTAACGGTGTTTGAGGAAGATGATGAGGCCGCAGCAATTTGGGAGAACCACATTGGCGTGGCTACAGATCGTATCGTTCGTATTGGTTCAAAAGATAACTTCTGGCAAATGGGAGATACTGGACCCTGTGGCCCATGTACAGAGATTTTTTTCGACCATGGCCCTACGGTTTCAGGAGGCCCTCCGGGTTCCAAAGAACAGGATGGTGATCGTTATATTGAGATCTGGAATCTTGTTTTTATGCAATATAACCGTGATAAAGAAGGGGTGCTGCATCCCCTGCCGAGGCCTTCTGTAGATACGGGAATGGGGCTGGAGCGTATCGCAGCTGTTCTTCAGGGTGTTCATAACAATTATGACATTGATATTTTTCAGGATTTGATTCGTGCAGCGGCCAGAAAAACAGGATGTGCTGATTTAACGTCAAGTTCTTTGAAGGTAATTGCAGATCATATTCGCGCCTGTAGTTTCCTGATTGTGGATGGTGTTATACCGGGTAATGAGGGTCGGGGTTATGTATTGCGAAGAATTATCCGTCGTGCCAGCCGTCATGGATATAAACTTGGGCAGAAATCTCCATTTTTTCATCGCCTGGTAACTGATTTGGTGGCTGTAATGGGAGATGCATATCTGGAACTGGTTGATGCCGCCCCACGAGTGACAGAGATATTGCGACAGGAGGAGGACCGCTTTGCTGAAACGCTCGAGAATGGGATGGCCATTCTTGATACTGCAATGCAAACAGGAGACCCTATTCTCGATGGAGGAATGGTTTTTGCCCTGTACGACACTTATGGATTCCCACTAGACCTTACGGCCGATATTGCTCGGGAGAGGGGATATACTGTTGATTTTTCAGGATTTGAACGAGCTATGGCGCTTCAGCGCGAACAGTCAAGGCGCCATTCCAAGTTTTCCATGCAGGAGATAGTTTCATTTGAGGGTCAAGCCACAGTCTTCCATGGTTATGATACATTGCAATACCCAGCTATTGTTCTGGCATTGTATCGTGAAGGCGTTCTGGTAGAGAGTATCCGTGCAGGTGATGAAGCGGTTGTGGTCCTTGATGAAACACCATTTTATGCCGAATCAGGAGGCCAGATTGGCGATTGTGGAACTTTGCACTCTGCTCATGGTCAGTTTGAGGTTCGGGATACGCAAAAGATTCAGGCAGAGGTATTTGGTCACAGAGGGGTAGTGACAACTGGGCAACTGGCAATTGGAGAGTCTGTAGAAGCGATTGTGGATGGAACTGCCCGTCGTAGGGCAGCATATAATCATTCAGCGACACATCTGTTACATTCGGCCTTGCGTAAAGTGCTGGGTTCCCATGTGTTACAGAAAGGTTCGCTTGTTGATCCTGAACGGTTACGCTTTGATTTTGCTCATTCTCAGAGCATGACAGATGCTGAACTTCGTGAAGTTGAGAAGCTTGTCAATGATGAGATTCGAAGCAATCATTCGGTTGATGTTCGGTTGATGAAATATGATGAAGCTGTCAGGCATGGCGCGATGGCATTGTTTGGTGAGAAATATGGTAATGAAGTGCGTGTTATTAACATGGGTGAATTTTCTACTGAACTTTGTGGTGGAACTCATGTGAGGCGAACTGGTGATATTGGTGCATTCAAGATTATCAGTGAATCAGCAGTCGCTTCAGGAATACGCCGGATCGAAGCGGTTACCGCAGATGCAGCTGTCAGTTATGTACAGCGTCAGGAAGAAATGCTGCGTGAATTGGCTCGCAGTCTTAGGGTTCAACCCCAGGAAGCCGCCGCAAGGCTGGCACAGATGCTGGATAATGTTCGTCAAATGGAAAAAGAATTAGACCGGTTGAAGGCAAAGGTTGCCACTTCAAATGTTGCCGAGCTTGCTGCCAAGGCAGTCGAAACCAATGGGGTTAAGGTGCTGGCAACCCAAATTCAGGGCGCTGATGCGAAAGTTCTGCGTGAGGTAATGGATTTGATCAAGGAGCGGTTCAAATCAAGCGTTGTTGTGCTTGGCAGTATAGAAGGAGATCGGGTAATCCTGATCGCAGGAGTGAGTGACGATTTGACTGGAAAAATCAAGGCAGGTGAATTGGTTAGTTTTGTTGCTTCGGAAGTTGGGGGAAAAGGCGGGGGTCGAGCGGACATGGCTCAAGCCGGGGGGAACCAGCCTGACAAATTACCTTATGCACTGGAATTGGTGATTGATTGGGTTAAAAACCGGCTTGCCTGATACAGGCCGTTTGCTGAACCAGTTCTGGCTGGCCAAATTAACCTGCCATTTTGTCAGCCTTGCCTATTCACGATTGCACAGGAACCATGCAGGCTTCCTGTTTCACCTGATGCGGACTTCGCCTTCATTTTGCGACGAGGGTCAGAACTTTTCTCTCCGCAGGTCGATATCCCTGGTTGTGAGGGTCAATCATATCCTTTATCAGGTTTTTTCTGTCCGTCTCAAGCGACTCTGAAGTCTTCTGGCTATCTCTCCAAAGACTTCAGTTTGAGTTGGATGTGGATGAATTGCTTTGGCAACCTGGGTTAATGACATGCCTGCAGTGACCATCATGACCGCTTCGCCAATAAGGGTGTCTGCATGATCCGTAAGGAAATGCACACCGATTATGGATTGAGTAGTCTTATTGGCCACTATTTTGATAAACCCTTTTGTTTCACCGGTAATCATGGCTTTTGCATCGATATTCATGGGCATTTTTGCTTCGATTGTCTCGATGCCTTTCGTTTTGGCCTGAGCACTGCTTAACCCAACGAAAGCCGCCTGTGGACGGGTAAATATGACGCCACAATCAAGGCCGGCATTGTAATTCATTGGCTCACCAAGAAGATTGGCGGCAGCTATCCTTCCTTGTGCCGCTGCAGTGTGGGCAAGCATATAACCACCAATCACATCTCCAACAGCATAGATATGTGGAATTGAAGTACGGCCACTGGAATCAGTCTGGATGGCAGCGCCATTAAGAGTAATGCCAGCTTTGTCCAAATCAAGTTTTGCGGTGTCTGGTCGTTTACCTGTGGCCATGAGCACAAAATCACATTGGAACTGGTGTCCAGTTCCATTCGCCTGATAGCTTATTTTCATTTTTCCGGGTTTGCCGGAAATTTGATTAATCATGGCCTGGGTTACGACGGAAAGTTTGGGTTCATTGTTGAGAATCTCACCGAGCTGTTTGGCAACTTCTTCCTCAACTTCCATCAATGGACGTTCATTGGCTTCAAGCAGCAGGATTTCAGTGCCGAAATCATGAAAAATCTGGGCCATTTCAACGCCTATCGCACCGGCTCCAATAATGCCGAGTTTCTTTGGAAGGGTATTAAGTGACCAGATACTGTCTGAAGTAAGTACTCCTGAGTCGAGATTTTCATGGGCTCCAGGAATAGGTGGTACATAGGGTGGAGCCCCGGTTGCAATAACTGCTGCTCCAAAAGTGATTTCTGAAGTTTGTCCATTCGGAGAAGTAACGCTCAATCGGTGACTATCTAGGAATTTTGCAACTCCTTCTATTAATTCTATTTTTAACCCTCGATCTGTCTGTGCTGCCATTTCACCACGTTTTGCCAGGATATTTTTGCGATGGATTTCCAGTGCTTCCCATGAGATAACAGATGGTGTTGGGTTGGTGATCCCTAGCATGGCATCATGTGCCCGATCTCTTAACCGATCAGCAGCAGCACGCCATGTCTTGCTGGGAATACATCCACGCCAGAGACATTCTCCCCCAGGTAATGGCGCGTCATTTATCATGGCTACTTTGATACCGTGGTCGGCCAGGTGTCTGGCACAATCCTCCCCCCCAGGCCCCCCTCCAATGATTACAACAGGGAAATCGAAATTACCGGAAGGAATGGGGTTGCTTGTCGTGCCTAGCCATGTTCCAGGGGCTTCTATGGCCTGTTTTAAATCTTTCATGAATTCTGCGGCGTGCACCCCATTCAATACCCGATGATCGCAGGTGATGTCCAATGCCATGCCATTTGGTCCAGATGCTGGGATAGCCAGGATGGCAGCAATGCCAGGTGTCGGGATGGCAGTAAAATGATCAACCCCGAACATGCCAAGATTAGAAATAGTAAAGGTTGGATTGGTATACTCTTCGGGAGAAAGTTTACGCGTTCGAGCACGAGGGACAATATCGTCAAATTCTTTTTGTAATTGCGCCAGGTTTTTATCCTGGACATCGCGCAGGATAGGCACAACAAGACCACCTTGTTCAGCTGCAACTGCAATACCAAAATCATGGTTATTCCGTTCAACAATCCGATCAAGAGGCTGATAGGCATAATTAACTGCCGGGTGTTTTCGCATTACCTCAGAACAAGCTTTTGCAATTGCAATGGTAAAAGATACCCCTGAAGATCGAGCCATCTGAATTAATTTTTCTGGATGTACTTTGACACTCAGATGGAAGGTTGGAAGAGTCAGGGCAGCAGTCATGGAATGGGCAACGGCTTTTTCCATGGCCGTCATTGGGCGGCCATTTCCCGGTACCTGAACCTGAGGCAGTTGGTGTGCAACCTCTTCCATTGTAGGCTGAGAGTGAATGACATCAATGGAAGTGATTACGCCATTCGGGCCCGTAGCTGAAATAATGTTGAGGTCGACTCCTTTTTGTGCCGCAAGTTTGCGCGCGTAGGGAGAAACGTAGCGATTACTGGGTCGTGGTGCAGGTTTTACCCGGGTTTGGGGAATACCCGATCTATCAGGGTACAGTATGGATGCAGGCGCTTCTTCAATGGCGTGCAGGTCTGGAAGCTCTTCAGAATCCTCAATAATCTTGTGAGATGAAGAAATCCTGACCTGATCATGGCGGACACGTGTTTGTGCATCAACAATGAACCCCATAGGATGACCGACACTGATAACCGACTCAACGCTTGCAAGCGGTCCCGACAGGATGCCATCCTGGAAGACTTCTACATCCATAATGGCTTTATCCGTTTCAACTGTCGCGACAATATCACCTCTGTGGACAGTATCACCGACATTTTTTTCCCAGCTGATAACTGTACCCTGTGTCATGGTGTCAGATAACTGGGGCATCAGGATGGGCGTGCCTGCGTCATGAGGTATGATGTCACTTGAAACTTGTCGGGATACCAGTTCATCTTGGGCGATCTGGAGATCACCCGCAGTGTCAGATATATATCCCATAGGGCTACCGACACTGACTGTTGCACCAATTTCGGCCAAGGGGCCAGCCAGATAACCTTCCTTGAACACTTCCACGTCCATAATGGCTTTGTCTGTTTCAACCGTGGCCACAATATCCCCACGGGCTACGCGATCACCAGGTTGCTTCTCCCAGGAGATAATTACGCCTTCAGTCATTGTGTCTGAAAGTTGTGGCATTGAAATGACAAAGTGTGCTGACATGAGAGTTCCCTGCTTCTTTAATTAATGCGTTACATCTTTATGATAACCCGCCTTATGATTTACCCAACAGTTTTAAGACTGTTTGGACAACATCCTCCGGATTTGGAATGGCTGCCTTTTCCAGTATATGACTGTATGGAATGGGAACATGTTTGGCATGAACCCTTATTGGAGCAGCATCCAGTTCGTAAAAACATTCCTCATTGATGATGCTGATTATTTCTGATCCTACACCAACCGGGCCTTCATCTTCTTCAACTATGACTGCCCGGTGAGTTTTGCTGACTGACTTGCGGATTCCGGTTCGATCAATGGGTGAGAGTGCGTAAAGGTCAATAACCTCGGCATTGATACCATGCTGGCGAGCCAGGATGTCAGCTGCATTTAGGCACCAGAGTACGGATATGTTGTAGCCAAACAGCGTAACATCGGTACCTGATCGGGATATTTCAGAGCCTTCCAGAGGGTGTAGGTATTCTTCATCTGGCACATCTCCTTTGATATTGTACATTAGCTCATGTTCATTGATGAACACAGGATCAGGACTTCGAACTGCAGATTTGAGTAATCCATAAGCCTGTTTAGGGCTGCTGGGTGTAACAACCCTCAGTCCAGGAGTTCCCATGAAGACCCTTTCCATACGGGCAGAATGCTGGGCGCCAAGTTGATGTGCAGCTCCGCCAGGCGTACGTATGACAACAGGCGCCGTAAGCTGGCCACCAGACATGTAACGTACTTTTGCAGCGCTGTTCATAATCTGATCCATGGCAAGCCAGGCAAAATTGACGGACATAATTTCGATAATAGGTTTTATGCCAAGAAATGATGCCCCAATTCCGAGGCCGGTATAACTGTTCTCGGAAATGGGAGTATCAATGACCCGAAGGGGCCCATATTTATTGTAGAGCCCGGTGGTTGCCTTATAGGTCCCCCCCAGTACGCCCACATCAATGCCCATGGTAATCACCATGGGATCTCTTTCCATTTCTTCATCATGGGCACGCTGGATTGCCTGCCAGTAGGTTAATTCTGCCATGTTCTGCCTTCTATTATCTGTGTGCCGTCATGCCAGGACGTACTTTTCCAGATCCTCTGGAACAGGTTCTGGAGATTCATTGGCGAAAGCTACGACCTCATGGTCAATAAAGCTCATGATTTCCTGATCCATTGCAGCATACTCATCCGCAGTGAGGATTTTTTCCTGGATGAGTCTTTCATACAGAATGTTCAGGGGATCACGTTTTTTCCACGTTTCTTCTTCCGTCTTATCTCGATATGCATTGGAATCGGACATGGAGTGTCCGCGGAAACGATAGGTTTTGAGTTCAAGAAAATATGGGCCCTTGCGCCCACGGACATATTCCACAGCTTTTTTGGCATGTTCATAAACAATGTCAAAATCCTGACCATCACATACATCAGATTCAACATTATTTCCATTTAGCCGTTTATATTGGTCAATAACGGCAGTTGAGCGGTATATCGATGTACCAATACCATAGAGATTGTTTTCACAGATAAAAAGAACAGGTAATTTCCATAATGAACACATGTTCATGGTTTCGTGAAAACTACCTTGATTGTTCGCGGCATCCCCAAGAAAGCAGATGACAATCTCGGCACCGCCTTTTAGCTGAATGGCTTTCGCCATGCCGGCAGCCAGGGGAAAGGGGCCGCCAACCAAAGCATATCCACCCATGAACCGATGGCTAACATCGAATATGTGCATGGAGCCCCCCCGCCCTTTGCAGCATCCTGTTTCCTTTCCATAAAGTTCGGCCATGATGATTTTTGGGTCCGTGCCACATCGAATTGCATGGACATGGTCACGATAACCGGTAATGACATAATCAAATCCGGGCCTGGCTGCTTCCATGACACCCTGGGCACAGGCTTCCTGCCCGGGATAGAGGTGCAAGAACCCACCGATTTTGCGCTGGACATAATCCTGGTAGCAGCGCTCTTCGAAACGGCGTGCAAAAAGCATGTCGCGCAGCACGCGTTTTTTTTCTGCTAATTCCATTCAGGTTTCCTTATCGATAGAATGCCAGCCTCACATATGTATTATGCGTTTTAGCGCTGCTGGTACGGATGGCTGATTCTATTCTGGTTGCGGAGTGTATCAAACAAATTTCTAATCATTACCATTTTATATTGGCCGGTCAAGTTTCAGATTATTCTGCGCGTCATGGAAAACTGTTAAAAATCCCTCTTCATTTACGTTGGGTGCTGCAAAGATTAAGCCATTGCCGGATTTTTTGCCAGCAACCTGGCTTACCCGGACGGTTTTTGGATAATATTTCATCCTGTATAACACTTTCTTTCACTAATTCATGTATCTGGCGCATACTCATACCACCTGGTCCCAGCATTTCGTCCGGATTTGTTTCATCATCCATGTCTGGTGCCTGATAAGCCTGGGCTATGGTAAACTTGGTAGGATTATAACATTTCACCTGTTACGTGTCGCGTAGCCGTAGTAGGTCCCTATATCAGGAAAGCCACATGTCAGGCAACACTTTTGGACAATTGTTTTGCGTTACCTCTTTTGGTGAGTCTCATGGACCGGCAATTGGTTGCGTGGTGGATGGCTGCCCTCCAGGGCTGGCGATTTCACCTGAAGACATCCAAAAAGACCTGGATCGGCGTAAACCCGGAACATCACGTCATGTTACCCAAAGACGTGAATCCGATCGAGTGGAAATCCTTTCTGGTGTTTTTGAGGGTCAGACCACGGGCACGCCCATTGCATTATTGATTCGGAATGAAGACCAGCGTTCCAAGGATTATGGGAATATCAGTGAGTCATTTCGACCGGGCCACGCTGACTGGACTTATCTAAAAAAATACGGGATACGTGATTACCGTGGCGGCGGGAGATCTTCTGCCAGGGAAACTGCCGTGAGAGTAGCGGCAGGTGCCATAGCCCGTAAATGGCTCATGAATAAATATGGGATTCTGATTCGAGGATACCTTTCGCAATTAGGCCCCATATCAATCCCGCTGGTTGACTGGGACGAAATTGATTCTAACCCTTTTTTTTGCCCGGATGCGGGGAAAGTGGAAGAGTTGGAGGCATTTATGGACAGCCTGAGAAAATCCGGTGATTCTGTGGGTGCAAGGGTGACAATTGTCGTTAACCATGTTCCTCCCGGGTGGGGAGAGCCCGTGTATGGCAAACTGGATGCAGATCTTGCTTCTGCATTGATGGGAATTAATGCGGTTAAGGGAGTAGAGATAGGAGCTGGTTTTTCTTCTGTGATGCAGATGGGTACGGAGCATAATGATGAAATTACCCCTGAGGGATTTTTATCAAATAATGCCGGAGGCATTTTGGGAGGAATTTCAACAGGCCAGGATATTGTTGCCTCGATTGCAGTCAAGCCTACTTCAAGTACACGCCTGCCTCGCAAATCAATTAATCTTGCAGGTGAAGCGGTTATGATTGAAACCCACGGCCGTCATGATCCCTGTGTAGGAATTCGTGCAACGCCAATCGCTGAAGCGATGATGGCTCTTGTAATTATTGATCATGCATTGCGGCACAGAGCTCAAAATGCTGATGTCATAAGTCCGGCGCCAGATATTCCAGTTTGGCCGGGCGTCTGAATTTCTCGGGAGCAGGACGTGAACGCGAGATCGCGGCTTGCAGCCTTCTATTTTTTCTATTTTGCAAGTGTTGGCGCCATCACTCCCTATTTTGGCCTTTATTTCAAATCGTTGGGCGCTGATGCGGGTCAAGTTGGCCTGTTTATGGCGCTGCTGCAGGTCATGCGGATTTTTAGCCCCAATCTCTGGGGCCATTTGGCTGATCGTTATGGATCACGTTCTGGCCTGATTCTTTATGCTGCTCTCGGAAGCCTTATGGCCTATCTGGGATTTTTTATGTCCATAAATCTTCTCTTGCTGGTTCCTGTCATCGCACTCTTCAGTTTTTTTTGGAATGCCCCATTGCCTTTGGTCGAAGCAGCAACACTTAATTTTCTTGGCGCGAGAACTGAAGGGTATGGGCATATCCGGCTTTGGGGTTCGATTGGATTTATTCTGAGCGTAGTTTCAACAGGCCTCTTTCTCGACAGATATGCGGTAAGGGGCATCTTGTGGGTTACACTTGGCCTGCTTGCTGCTACTGCCGCTTTGTCGGGATATCTGCCGGTGTCAGGCCCGACTCCTGGAATTGTTGAAAAAGGGAAGAAAGGTTTACCTGGTAGTCCTGCAAGGATAGCCATATTTTTATCTGCCTGTTTCTTAATGTCCGCTGCACATGGCACATATTATGCGTTTTATTCCATTTATCTGGTTGAGAATGGATATTCTCGTGGGGTAGTAGGAGCATTATGGGCCTTGGGAGTGTTATGTGAAATTGGTGCCTTTCTCATCATGCCTAGACTCTGGGCACGTTTTGGTGTGCGCAGACTCCTGCTAACGGCATTCCTTGGTGCCGCTTTGCGTTTTGCGCTGATTGGGTTTGCAATCAGGTACCCCGGGTTGATTATCTTTGCTCAAACCTTGCATGCTTTGACATTTGCTGTTTTTCATGCGTCTGCAGTAACGGTAATATATCGATTTTTTCCGGGTCGGAGTCAAGCCAGAGGACAGGCTCTTTATACTAGTGTTGGATATGGGGCCGGAGGCAGCGTCGGGGGAGTGCTGGGGGGGGTGCTGTGGGATAGCTACGGCCCGGCCTGTATGTTTGCTGCTGCCGCTATTTCAGCATTTTTAGGATTTTTGTTGGTCAAGATTTGTTTGCAAGAGCCAGAGGCTACTGGCAGGAGCATGCTAAATATGTGATAATTTCTACTTTTCCTGTTTTTTTGCTAGGTCTGGAATGAGTGCACTTACCCTTTATGACAAGTTGTGGCAAAGCCATGTGGTTCGCAGTGAAAAGGACGGGACTGCGCTGTTGTATATCGATAGGCATCTTGTTCATGAAGTGACAAGCCCACAGGCATTTGAAGGCCTTCGGCTTGCTGGCAGGAAGCCTTGGAGACTGGATGCAAATTTGGCAGTGGCTGACCATAATGTTCCAACTACCAATCGGAGTGATGGGATAGCGGATCCTGTTTCTCGTCTTCAAATTGAGACCCTGGACAAGAATTGTGCAGAATTCGGGATAACCGAGTTCCGGATGAACGATGTTCGTCAAGGAATTGTTCATGTCATCGGACCGGAGCAAGGGGCGACGCTTCCAGGAATGACCGTTGTATGTGGGGACTCCCACACCAGTACTCATGGAGCTTTTGCGGCCCTTGCGTTTGGAATTGGTACTTCTGAAGTGGAGCATGTACTGGCCACGCAGTGTCTTTTGACAAAAAAATCCAAATCTATGCGTGTAAATGTCGAAGGCAAGCTTCATCCAGGTGTGAGTGCCAAGGATATTGCCTTGGCAGTGATCGGACGAATTGGTACGGCTGGAGGTACAGGTTTTGCCCTGGAATTTGCGGGTCAGGCCATAAGGACGCTCTCCATGGAAGGTCGAATGACACTCTGCAATATGGCAATTGAGGCGGGAGCACGTGCTGGCATGATCGGAGTGGATGAGACAACAATAGCGTATCTGCAAAACCGGCCTTTTAGCCCCAGGGGTGCCCTGTTGGATCAGGCAGTAGAAAACTGGCGCACTTTGAAAAGTGATGTAGATGCAAGATTTGATCAAGAAGTCAGTTTTGATGCATCCCAGATTCGGCCCCATGTTTCGTGGGGGACTTCACCTGAAATGGTGGTGACGATAGATGATTGTGTGCCAGATCCAGCATTGGAAAAGGATCTCGTTCGCAGACAGGCCATGGAGAATGCTTTGGTATATATGGGGCTCGAGGCAAATCAGCCTGTCAGCAGCATCAGGATTGATAAGGTTTTTATTGGATCCTGCACTAATTCCCGTATAGAAGATTTGCGAGTTGCCGCAGCTGTCGTGAAAGGCCGGCATGTAGCAAAAAACATCAAGCAGGCCATGGTGGTGCCTGGGTCTGGACTGGTCAAGCGTCAGGCTGAGACTGAAGGGCTGGATCGTATATTTGCTGATGCGGGCTTTGAATGGAGGGAACCTGGTTGCTCCATGTGTCTTGCGATGAATGCAGATCGTCTTGAGCCTGGCGAACGCTGTGCTTCAACATCGAATCGGAATTTTGAAGGTCGCCAGGGTGCGGGAGGACGCACCCATCTCGTCAGCCCCCAGATGGCGGCGGCGGCAGCAATAGCGGGTCATTTTACGGATCTGGATGTTTTTCAAGGGAATTTGTGATGGACAAATTTACAGTGCTTGATGGAATTGTGGCACCGTTAGATAAACCAAATGTTGATACGGATGCAATTATCCCAAAACAATTTTTGAAATCGATCCGTCGCAGTGGGTTTGGCCCCAATCTTTTTGATGCCTGGCGTTATCTAGATCATGGTGAACCAGGCCAGGATTGTGAACCCCGACCCCTGAATCCAGGGTTTGTACTGAATCAGGAACGCTATTCAGGGGCAAGCATTCTCCTGGCACGCGAAAATTTTGGCTGCGGTTCGTCACGTGAACATGCCCCATGGGCTTTGCTTGATTACGGTTTTAAAGCCATTATTGCTCCCAGTTTTGCTGATATCTTTTTTAATAACTGTTTTAAAAATGGGATTTTGCCCATCGTGCTTGAGTCACGTGTGGTCAGTGATTTGTTTGAAAGGGTTGTGGCAGAACCGGGTTATCATTTAATGATTGATTTGCCTGCGCAGCAGGTGATTACACCTGATAGACAGGTGTACCCATTTGAGGTTGATGCGTTTCGTAAAGAATGTCTTGTTGATGGACTGGATGATATTGATTTGACATTAAGGCATGTTGAGAGCATACGCGCATATGAAGCGCGACGCCGTCAAGAAGCTCCTTGGCTGTTTCAATGATTAATATTTTATAGAGGCGCTGGTTTCCAGTGATTGATTTTCATGAAAATTGCAGTATTGGCGGGTGATGGTATTGGGCAGGAAATTGTCAAAGAGGCGGTTAAGGTTCTGGAAGTTTTTCGTTCAGAAGGCCAATCAGTTGAACTTGAATTCGCTCCAGTCGGTGGCAAGGCATATGATGAGGAAGGAGATCCTCTTCCTCCAGGAACATTGGCACTGGCCCGCGATGCGCAGGCCATCTTGCTGGGTGCAGTAGGAGGGATCAAATACGATAGCCTTCCCAGACCTAAGCGACCGGAGCAGGGGCTCCTACGTTTACGTAAGGAACTTAATCTTTTTGCAAATCTTCGTCCTGCCTTGCTTTATCCTGAGCTTGCTGCTGCTTCAACTTTGAAATCTGAAATTGTATCTGGCCTGGATATCATGATTGTGCGGGAGTTGACCGGAGACATTTATTTTGGGCAGCCAAGAGGGATTCGGATTAACGCAGCAGGGGAGCGTGAAGGCTTTAATACCATGATTTACAGTGAATCCGAAATTCGCCGTGTAGCCCATGTTGCTTTTGATATTGCCATGAAACGGAACCGGCGGCTTTGTTCTGTGGATAAGATGAATGTTCTGGAAACCACAGAACTCTGGCGAGAAATAATGATCGAAGTCTCTAGGGAATATCCCGGGGTTGTTCTTTCACATATGTATGTTGATAACGCTGCAATGCAGTTAGTACGTAATCCCAAGCAGTTCGATGTGATTGTGACAGGTAATATTTTTGGAGATATCCTTTCTGATGAAGCCTCCATGTTGACAGGATCAATCGGAATGCTTCCTTCGGCTTCCCTGGATGCGCAGGGGAAAGGTCTTTATGAGCCAATTCATGGTTCAGCTCCGGACATTGCCGGGCAAAATATAGCTAATCCATTGGCAACCATACTTTCATTGGCAATGATGATGCGTTATACCTTTGGCGATGACATGCTGGCTTTGCGGATTGAGAATGCTGTAAGAGGTGTGCTGGCAAAAGGGTTACGTACCAGTGACATTTTTGAAGCAGGTGCAACCCGGGTGTCAACCAGCCAGATGGGCGACGCTGTGATAGCAGCGCTCTAGGGTAATGTCATGCCAACTCAAGCCGGTATCCCGCCATTTTGAAATTAAGGGCAGTTCAAATGAGTATAAAATACTATGATGTTGCAGTAGTCGGAGCAACGGGAGCCGTAGGTGAAACCATGCTCGATATTCTTGCTTCGCGCAATTTTCCTGTGCGTAATGTTTATCCGCTTGCTTCCAGTCGCTCTGCAGGTACAACCGTGCGGTTTAATGGTGCAGATCTTCCGGTTGAGGACCTGGCTGCTTTTGATTTTAGAAAAGTCCAGATTGGGCTATTTTCCGCAGGAGGGAGCGTGTCAGCGGAATATGCACCCAAGGCAGCAGCAGCTGGATGCGTGGTAATTGATAATACCGCCCATTTCCGCTATGAGGATGACATTCCCCTGGTAGTGCCTGAAGTTAACCCCTCGGATATTGCCCGATATAAAAACCGGGGAATTATTGCAAACCCGAACTGTTCAACTATCCAGATGCTAGTGGCACTCAAGCCGATTCATGACGCAGTAGGCATAGAGCGGATTAATGTAGCCACATATCAGGCCGTATCCGGTACAGGTAAAGAAGCAATAGATGAGCTTGCTGAACAAACCCGGGCGATATTTAATGGACGTGAAGTAAAAGCTGAGGTTTATCCTAAACAGATTGCTTTTAATGTTTTGCCTCATATTGATGTGTTTCTGGAGAATGGCTATACCAAGGAAGAAATGAAAATGGTTTGGGAAACCCGCAAGATTATGGGGGATCAGGCCATTCAGGTAAATCCGACTGCTGTTCGTGTCCCCGTTTTTTATGGACATTCGGAAGCGGTGCATGTTGAAACCGTGAAAAAAATAACGGCATCCCAAGCCCGAGAACTATTGAACCAGGCTCCGGGAGTGGTTCTCTTGGATGAACGGTGCCCGGGCGGATACCCTACTGCTGTAACAGAAGGTGCAGGAACAGATGCAGTCTATGTCGGAAGAATCCGGGAGGATATTTCCCATCCCCGCGGACTTGATTTGTGGGTTGTCTCCGATAATGTACGTAAGGGAGCGGCCCTAAATAGTATCCAGATTGCTGAAATACTTATACGTGATTACCTGGAATGAAAGGCTTGTGGCGATAGATTGGGACCGGGGGATTTCAAGCCCAGGGTTTTGCCATGGCCGGAGAGGGCATCCAAGGGTTTTTTTGCTTTATGTCCAAAACGGATTTAGAAACTGAAATGGGTTTAGCTATTGCATGGGCTAAATGATGGTGTTATGTTGTCGGACGGGTAGAAACCAAAAGTGACATCATGCGGACTAAAATAATTAACGCATTTCTGTTGTCAGCCTGTCTGTCGAGCGCATCAGTTGCCTGTTTGGCAGTCGGGCTCGGGAACATGCGTGTGGAATCCGCTCTTGGGCAACCCCTCAAGGCGCGAATTGATTTAATAGGGGCTTCGGCTGAAGGATTAGGTTCGCTGGCTGTTTCGCTGGCTTCTCCACAGAGCTATCAACGGGTAAATGTACCTTATTCCGGTAGCCTTGGTTCCTTGGAAATGTCCATAGTTGCTTTGCCGGGCTCTGCGCCCTATGTAAGGGTCACTTCAGTATCTCCTGTAACAGATCCTGCCCTGGATCTACTGGTTAAGCTTACTAGCCCTGATGGCAGCCTTGTTCATGAATATTCGTTATTGCTTGATCCTGTAGGTTATGACGATAATGAAACCACTCTTCCAGTTATCAATCCACAGCCTGTACCCCAGCTTTCGGCATCTCCAGTATCTCCGGCCCCGGTTACTGCTTCGACTATTCCTGTAGTTCCACCTGCAGCGACACAAAAGAAACCCCCCGCTTCATCTTTGACTGTTCCTGTTCCAAAATCATCTGCTCCTCCCCGTCAATTGTATATGACCAAGAAGGTTAAGGTTCATAAAGGCGATAATTTGACTACGATCATCGGTCGGATTGAACCTAAAGCCATCGATCTGGATCAGGCTCTCGTTGCGGTATTTGAAGCGAACCCCCATGCATTTATGGGTGATAACATGAATCGTTTGCGTTCAGGAGTCATTCTGCGTATCCCGTCTGAACCTGAACAGCAGAAAATGGGACCGGTAAAGGCAATGCGGGAAGTTGCGGTTCAGACCCGCAGCTGGAAAATTTATCGGCAGAAACTGGCAAAAGCTGTCAGGGCTGAATCAGGAAAAATGATTCATTCCAGCCATCACGCTCAGGGGATAATAACGACAACGCAAAATGCTTCCGTTCTGGCGGGAAAGCCACATGATGTTTTGAAGCTGTCTCGAGGCGCTGCACCCGGAGATAAGGAAGTTGCTGGAACACAGGCGCTTAAAGATAAGATTGAAGCATTGCAAGAAGATGCAATTGCCCGTAAGGCAAGTCTAAAGGAAGCGAACGAACGAATATTAGAGCTTGAGAAGACCTTGAAGAACATGCAGGCCCTGATTGCCATTAAAGGGCAGCAAAATATTCAGCCTTCAGCCAAGAAAACCCCGAACGGCCAGGCAAAACCTGGTGTTTTGCCTGGCCAGCATAACGCATCCCCAGCAAATAATGAATCGACCCCGATTTCTGCATTGCCAGTACGAACCCGGGGTTTAATGTCGGCACGGACGTTGCTCAATCTGGCTGGGGTGCTGGTTCTGGTGGCACTTGCTTCTTTACTTGTTTATTTTCGAAAACGCTCTCAAAGTCAAGCTGAAATTGAAACAGGTGATCGGATTGCTCCCTCAGTCTCATTGCAGCCAGATCCAGAGCCCGAAATACAGGACTCGATTGCATCACATGAAACTGATCCTTTAGCCGAGGCAGAAGTGTTCATGGCTTACGAGCGTTATGATCAGGCTGAAACAATACTTACCGAGGCATTGATCCAGGAACCGGAAAGGGAGGATCTTGCTTATAAACTCCTTGAGGTTTATTCGTTGCGTCACAAGTCAGCTGAGTTTATGGATCTGGCAGGGAAGTATCAGGATAAGCATGCTGCGCTAAACCCGGTAGCCTGGCAAACGATTTGCCAGTGGGGTTCTGTTTTATTGCCTGATGCAGAACTTTTTTCCGGGACCGAGACTACGGCAGTGGAAGATGGAAGTGAGAACGAAACATCTTTATTACACAAATCTGGTCTGGAAGAAGAAATGCCTTTGGACGATCCGCAAGCGGGATCTGTCGGGCTACAGGCTGCAGCCCCTGAACCAGCTTCTGAAAGCGATGGGCTTGGGGTGGGTTACGAGTCGCCTGCTGAGGAGGAAAAGGAAGGATCGGATACAGGCACGGCTGGAGTGTCCCTGGATACGCCTCCAGACCTGCCTGAAACCGGCGCTCCTGAAAATAGCGCTTTAGAAATCAAGCAGAAAGATCCTGTAGATCCAGTGCTTGAGATTGATTCTGACGCATTTGCAACTGTTTCCGACTTTCCCCAGTCTGATGATTCAGGCTTGTTTTTACTGGATTTGCCAGAAAACGCATCTCAGGACTCTCCCCTGTCAGAGGAGAATGGAAAGGTTTCTGAAGCTTCCCCTCCAGAATATTTACAAGAAGGGCAAACAAGCCCTCCATCCATAGGCCAGGATGCTATAAGCTTATCTCCTTCCAAAATTGATCTGGATTATTCTTTCGAGAATAGTGGGGAACCTGAGTCACAATCTGCTGAAGTGGCTTCAGTTGACGGGCTTCTGACTTTGCCTGATTTTGATTTCGCAGGGATAGATCTGAATCTTGATCCTCTGGCTTCAGGAACTGAAGAAAAAAAATCCGGTTTTTCTGATGAGGTTGCAACTCACCTGGATCTTGCCAGAGCTTATCTTGAAATGGGTGATCAAGAAGGAGCAAGGGAAATCCTGGCTGAAATCATGAATGCGGGAGATGCAAACCAGCAGAAGGAAATCAGTGAGCTAATTGAAAAATGCCAGTAAATTCTTTCACTGTGTAAACTCCTATTGTTCTCATTAAATGAATTTGATCCCGTTTCTAATGCCCAATCCTTTTCCTGGACTATTTCCTAAATCAGACTGTGTCTGGGTGAGGCTGTAGTGACGCGTTTAGCCATTGGTATTGAATATGATGGAGCTAGCTTTGATGGGTGGCAAAGTCAGCCAGGTGGACGTACTGTCCAGGATGTAGTCGAAGCCGCTGTTGAGCGAATTGCGGGGCAGCATTCAAGGGTAAATGCTGCTGGTCGTACAGATAGTGGCGTACATGCTGTTAATCAGGTTGCTCATTTTGAGATTAATGTAAAACGTCCATTAACTGCATGGGTTAGGGGAGTAAACAGTTTCCTGCCTGCAGGGGTGGCGGTTACCTGGGCAAAAGAGGTTGACCCCAGATTTCATGCAAGGCGATGCGCAAGACTGCGTACTTATCGTTATGTGCTGCTCAATCATCCAGTACGGCCCGCTTTTTTTCAGGGCCATACTGGATGGTATCATGTGCCCGTAGATGTTGGCCTTATGCGTGAAGCTGCGGATTATTTGAATGGCCAGCATGATTTTTCCGCCTTTAGGGCCGCAGGTTGCCAAGCCAGATCTCCTGTCAGATCATTGACAAGGATTCGTATAGGTAGACAGGGAGATTATGTTCTTTTTGAGATGAGCGCAGACGCTTTCCTGTATCATATGGTACGAAATATTATAGGGTGTCTGGTGTATGTTGGTGATTCCAGACGTAAACCTGAATGGATAAGGGATGTTCTGGAAAGCCGAAGCAGGAAGAATGCAGCACCAACCATAGAGGCTTCGGGATTGTATTTATATGATGTCGAATATGATGGAATTTGGGATATACCCGCTGCTAAGCAGCGTTTCCCATTTGGATGGGATAATGGAATATGGAAATAAGCCGGGTACGTGTCAAAATCTGTGGTATTACCTCGGTTGAGGATGCAAGACTGGCAGTTAATTCAGGGGCAGATGCAATTGGTCTTGTTTTTTATGGGCCTAGCTCCCGTAATCTTGAAATTCCCCTAGCCAGAGAAATAGTTGAATCCTTGCCTCCTTTTATAACCCCGGTTGCTTTGTTTGTTGATCCGCCCGCTGATTTTGTTATGAAAGTAATCAGGGAAGCCCATCCTCAAATGCTGCAGTTTCATGGCAGCGAAAATGAAGCCTTCTGTACTCGGTTTAACCTTCCATATATGAAAGCTATTCGGGTACGAAACGAAGTAAATTTGATACAATGTGCGAATCTTTATCCTAGTGCATCAGCGTTGCTTGTAGACACTTATGTCGAAGGGATTGCTGGTGGCAGTGGACAGGTTTTTGACTGGACTCTTCTTCCTGGAGGGCTGCCTTGCCCATTGATTCTCTCCGGAGGTCTGGATGCTGGCAATATCATTCAGGCTATTCGCCAGGTGCACCCCTATGCCGTGGATGTAAGCAGTGGCGTTGAACGTGCCCAGGGACTTAAGGATGCGCTTAAAATCAAGGCATTCATGCAAGGAGTTGCCGATGCAGCACTATGATTTGCCGGATGCATCCGGTCATTTTGGTATTTATGGTGGCATATTTGTTGCTGAAACGCTCATGCAGGCACTTGAGCGTTTACGTAGCGAGTATGCATTTTACCGGAATGATCCGGAGTTTATGGCTGAACTCGCGTTTGATTTAAAGCATTATGTTGGTCGACCCAGCCCGATTTACCCGGCGACCCGATGGTCAGATCATTTGGGTGGGGCGAGAATTTACCTAAAACGCGAGGATCTCAATCATACCGGCGCACACAAAATTAATAATACGGTGGGTCAGGCTTTACTTGCTAAACGTCTTGGGAAGAGCCGTATCATTGCAGAAACCGGTGCCGGTCAGCATGGGGTGGCTTCTGCAACGGTGGCAGCTCGCTTGGGCCTGGAATGCGTCGTCTATATGGGCGCTGAGGACATCAAGCGCCAGGAAAGCAATGTATATAGAATGCGTTTGCTGGGTGCAACAGTCGTTCCGGTAACCAGTGGATCAAGAACGCTTAAGGATGCCTTGAACGAAGCCATGCGGGACTGGGTTGCGAATGTAGATCAGACCTTTTACATTATCGGGACCGTTGCAGGACCCCATCCTTATCCAATGATGGTACGGGATTTTCAGGCAGTTATTGGCAAAGAATCGAAAATACAGATGCAGGAACTTGTTGGGCGTCAGCCTGATGTACTTATTGCATGCGTTGGCGGAGGTTCAAATGCAATGGGACTCTTTTATCCTTATATCGAGAATGAGAGTGTGCGCCTGGTGGGTGTGGAAGCGGGTGGAGAAGGGATTGACTCAGGTCGTCATGCTGCGTCTATTTCTGCTGGAAGGCCGGGAGTACTGCATGGAAACCGGACTTATCTTATGCAGGATGAGGAAGGACAGATAATTGAAACCCATTCGATTTCTGCAGGCCTGGATTATCCGGGGGTAGGTCCCGAGCATGCCTGGCTGCATGATATCGGACGTGCTGAATATGTGACGGTAACGGATGATGAGGCACTTGCGGCCTTTCATGCCTTGTGCCAGTTTGAAGGTATTATTCCTGCGCTTGAATCATCCCATGCGCTTGCTTATGCAGCCCGTCTTGCACCGATGATGTCACGTGATAAGATTTTGCTAGTTAATCTTTCTGGTCGGGGTGATAAGGATATGGCAACGGTTGCCGCACGCTCAGGAATTAAGCTTTAGGATCAAATATGTCAAGAATATCCGGTGTTTTTGCGTTGCTTCGAGCCCAAAAACGATGTGCCCTAATTCCTTATATTACGGCTGGGGATCCAGATCCTGAATTAACAGTACCCTTGATGCATGCTTTGGTAGATGCAGGGGCTGATATTATAGAACTGGGTGTGCCTTTTTCCGATCCGATGGCGGATGGCCCGATAATCCAGCGTGCAGGAGAACGTGCTCTGGCACAAGGTGTTGGCTTGCGTCATGTATTGCAGCTGGTGCAGACATTCCGGAAAAATGACAAAACAACCCCTGTTGTGCTTATGGGTTATGCGAATCCGATTGAAGCTTTGGGTATAGAGGCGTTTGCAAGCCTTGCAAGCGGCGCAGGTGTAGATGGTGTCATCACTGTGGATTATCCGCCTGAAGAAGCGGGACAGTTTATTCAGGCAGTCAAAAGGGTAGGGATTGATCCCGTGTTTCTATTATCTCCAACTACACCCTCAGAGCGTTGTAATCTGATTCTGAAACAGGCAAGCGGTTTTATTTACTATGTTTCCTTGCGAGGTGTAACAGGGGCTTCCAATTTTGATATTGAGGACGTTAAAACTCAGATCGGGATAATCAGGAGCCGCACAGAACTTCCAGTGGGTGTAGGTTTTGGCATTCGGGATCCTGAAGCTGCGGCTGAAGTAGCCGTATTTGCGGATGCAGTCATTATTGGCAGTCGGCTTGTCGCAGAAGTTGAGGCTGCTGGAAAAGATTCAGTCAGGCGTTTAGCCGAATTATTAAGGAAGTTTCGTCAGGCAGTGGATGCAGTAACGCGCCAGGTCTGAACGATTGCCAGGGCTTATGGCGTAGTGTCTGTGTACCCCATTTTGGCTTTAAGGCCGCAAGAATTATATGAGGTGAAGAATGAGCTGGTTCCAACGTATTTTGCCACCCAAAATCAATCGACGAATTGAAGGTGCCAAGAAGTCAGTTCCTGAAGGGTTATGGAGCAAATGCCCAGTCTGTGAAACGGTGCTTTATCGTTCTGATCTGGAAAAAAATCAGCAGGTCTGTCCCCACTGTTCACATCATGTACGTATTAGTGCCCGAGAGCGCCTTGATCTGCTTTTGGATCCTCAGTCGCGACTTGAAATTGGATCGGATATCCAACCTATAGATAAACTTCGTTTCAAGGATAGCCGGCGATATACGGAACGCCTCAAGGAAGCCAAGGCTGTGACTGGTGAAACCGATGCCCTGGTTGTGATGCGAGGATCCATCAAGCTGATACCGGTTGTCGTTGCGGCCTTTGAGTTTAAATTCATGGGAGGTTCCATGGGTTCAGTGGTTGGGGAAAGGTTTGTGCGCGGGGTTGAGCATGCCCTGGTATCTGGAGCGCCCTTTATCTGTATATCTGCAAGTGGTGGAGCAAGGATGCAGGAAGGATTGTATTCATTGATGCAGATGGCTAAGACGAGTGCAGCGCTGGCTCGTTTTGCCCGTGCTGGATTACCCTATATTTCTGTCTTGACCGATCCAACCATGGGCGGGGTTTCAGCGAGTTTTGCCATGCTCGGAGATGTGATTATCGCTGAACCGGGCGCATTAATTGGGTTTGCTGGTCCCAGAGTCATTGAACAGACTGTTCGTGAAAAACTGCCTGAAGGTTTTCAACACGCCGAATTTTTACTAGAACATGGAGCGATTGATTTAATCGTTGATCGACGCCAATTGGCAGCCACCCTTGCAAGGCTTCTGGGTCAGATGCTGCATCAGCCAGTTGCTGCGAACTGATGCCTTGATTATCTGCTGAGTCATTCTGCTTGGTTTTCTATCGGAGCTTAGATGGACAGGAACTCTACTGAATCCTGGCTTGAATATCTGGAAAGCCTGCACCCGGTCGCCATAGATTTGAGCCTTGATCGGGTAGCCATGGTTCGGGTTCGAGCAAAACTTGATCCAGAGTTCCCGATAATTACAGTCGGAGGTACTAACGGGAAGGGATCTACCTGCGCCATGCTTGAGTCCATGCTCCGTTCAGCAGGATATAAGGTTGGCTGTTATACCTCTCCTCATCTTGTCCGCTACAATGAACGGGTGCGAATTAACGGTGTGGAAGTTGGAAATTTAGCCTTGTGTCACTCATTTGCTCAAATTGATGATGCGCGTGATGGAATCGGGTTGACATATTTCGAGTTTGGTACACTTGCAGCCATGTCCTGTTTCATTAAAGAAGACGTAGATATTGCAGTTTTGGAAGTGGGATTGGGTGGAAGGCTTGATGCAGTCAATATTTTTGATGCAGATTGTGCAGTATTGACCAGTGTTGATTTGGATCACATGGATTATCTTGGTGATAATCGAGAAGCAATAGGTTACGAAAAAGCCGGGATTTTCCGTTCTGGGCGCCCAGCCATTTATGCCGAAATGGATATTCCTTTTACTGTAATGCATCATGCTGAAGAAATCGGAGCAAATCTACAGGTGCTTGGAAGGGATTTCAGTTATGAACGAACAGATAATACATGGGCATTCAATTGCAGGGGCGAGAATATTCATGGATTACCGCATCCTGGTATGAAGGGTGAATACCAGTTTCGAAATGCGAGCGCTGCATTAATGGCGCTTCATATGCTCAGGAATCAGCTTCAAGTCCCTTTTGAGTCACTGGTTCAGGGAATTGAACAAGCTATTGTTCCTGGCCGGTTTCAGATAAAGGGCAAGCGACCCTTGATTATTTTTGATGTTGCCCATAATCCGCATGCAGCGCATGCGTTGGCAGACAATCTTGAAAACCTGCCCTGCAAGGGGAGGACCATTGCCGTTTTTGCCATGTTGGCGGACAAGGACGTAAGTGCTGTCATTGAGATCATGAAACCGATGATTAATACCTGGTGCATTGCCAACATAGATCATCCGCGCGGTGCCAAGGCCATTCAGTTGAAGGAGCTCCTGAATCTTAATGCAGCTGGGTCATCAATAGAGTGTTTTGTTAATCCGGCATCAGCTTTTGCATATGCCTGTAATATTGCTGTTGAAAATGATAGAATTGTCGTTTTTGGTTCATTTCATACTGTGGCCGATTGCCTCGGCGCGCAGGAGCGCGCAGTTGTTTCAGGTTGAGAGCATGTCATTTTTTTGATGTGGAAAATCATGGCGAACGAACGCTTGAGCGATGAGGCAATTCAGTTTAGGGCCAAAGCCAGACGACGGTTGATTGGTGCTGTCATATTATCATTGGCTGCTGTAGTCATTTTACCCTGGGCTCTTGAGAGTCATCCGCCCACTGTTTCCCCCGGTTTGGCTGTTTATCTCTACCCAGATAAGCCAAATAAAGCGGATGTAACGGGTATCATGTCACCTGCGACAACTACAGTGGCAGGATCAGTTGCTTCTCCTGCTCCAGGATTGGCTGCACAATATCCAGAGGCTGGTTCTGCCAGTATCCGTAAAACGAAGAACAATCCTGTTTCAGCCAAGTCTTTTGTCCAGTCGGGTAAGGTAACAGGGGAGGTCGCTAAAAAGGCAGCTACGACACAAATAAAGTCAAAATTGGATATTGCAACATCTCAAGGGCCTTTACCTGAGTCCTATGCAGTTCAACTTGGGCTTTTTTCAGATCCTGACAATGCAAAAAAAATATCGGCAAAAATAGCTTTACTGGGATTTAAAGGAGATTTGAAAAAGGTTCATTTGCCCAGTGGAAATGCTATAAGGGTGAGAATAGGTCCCTTTGTAACCAAAACCCAGGCTGAACAGGCCATTTCCAAGCTTGAAAAAAATAATATAAAAGGGGTGCTGGTAGCAAATAATGAATCCTAGACTGGATTTGAATCGGGAGTTTGAGTGGTTTGACGGTATTTGACTATAGTGCCATTTTTATTATTGTGATTTCGGTATTTATCGGGCTCGTTCGCGGTTTGACACGGGAACTCTTGTCGCTTGTAGGGTGGTTTCTGTCTATCTGGCTGGTTATGCATGAAACGTTGACTACAGCCAGCTTATTGCCGGTAGGTATTGCATCTCAGGCTGGTCGGGATTTTTTGGCATTTTTACTATTGTTTGTTCTTGGCTTTCTGGTGGCTTGGCTGGTAAGGATCCTGTTAACGAGGTTTGTTGAAGGGATTGGCCTGGGTGGCCTGGATCGTATTCTGGGTATGGTTTTTGGTGGGATGCGAGGGGTCGCCGTATGTATGGTTTTGGTGCTTGCTGCAGGATTTACATCGCTGCCGCAGCGACCTTTCTGGTCGCAGGCGATGTTAAGCCGGCCTTTGGTGACCATGGTGAAATCCGTTTTGCCCTGGTTGCCATCTGATGTAGTCAAACGGGTTCATTACGGGTAAATCTATGTGTGGAATACTGGGTATTGTGGCAAAGGATCCTGTAGGTCAATTGCTCTATGATGGTTTGCAAGTACTTCAGCATCGTGGTCAGGATGCTGCGGGAATTGTAACGAGCGAAGGTCATCGGTTTCATATGCATAAGGGTGCCGGACTAGTTCGCGACGTTTTCAGAACCCGGGATATGCGCGCCTTGACTGGAAATGCGGGAATTGGCCATGTGCGTTATCCTACCGCTGGCTCGGCTTTTTCTACACTGGAAGCCCAGCCTTTTTATGTGAATTCCCCATATGGTGTGGTACTGGCACATAATGGCAACCTGACGAACACTGATATACTGAAGCAAGAACTGTACCTGCAAGATTTCAGGCATGTAAATACGGGTTCAGACTCTGAAGTGTTGCTTAATGTGCTTGCACATGAACTAGAGCGATGCTCGCATCATCACAAGCTTGATGTTGCCACCATATTTGCTGCTGTGGCTGGTGTTCATAGCCGGTGTCTCGGAGCGTATGCCGTAGTTGCGATGATCGCCGGTTATGGCCTTCTTGCCTTTCGCGATCCATGTGGGATCCGTCCTTTAGTTTTTGGAAAAAGGTCTGTAGCGAGAGGAGATGAATATCTGGTTGCATCTGAAAGTGTAGCGCTGGATGTATTAGGTTTTAATCTTGAGCGCAATGTGGCACCTGGGGAAGCGGTCTTTATAGATCTGGAAGGAAATTTCTATGCCCAGCAATGTGCTGAACATTCAGTTTTATCCCCTTGCATATTTGAGTATGTCTATCTTGCGCGTCCGGATTCGGTCATTGATGGTATTTCTGTCTATGAAACCAGGTTAAGAATGGGAGAGCGCCTGGCTAAAAAAATACGCCGGGAATGGTCGCATTTGTCAATCGATGTTGTGATACCCATACCTGATACCAGCAGGCATAGTGCCCTTCAGCTTGCCAATCTTCTGGATTTGACCTATCGAGAAGGATTTATCAAGAACCGGTATATTGGCCGTACATTTATCATGCCTGGACAGTCTACCCGTAAAAAATCAGTTAGGCAGAAGCTTAATGCGATCGATTTTGAATTTCAGGGAAAAAATGTTCTTCTGGTTGATGATTCCATAGTCCGTGGAACTACAAGCAGGGAAATTGTTCAGATGGCACGTGATGCTGGTGCCATGAAGGTCTATTTCGCCTCAGCGGCGCCACCAGTGCGATATCCGAATGTTTACGGGATTGACATGCCTTGTGCGAGTGAACTTTTGGCAACAGGTAAATCGGATGTGGAAATCTGCCGTGAGATTGGTGCTGATGCATTGATATATCAGGATTTGGAGGATCTTCTTGGCGCGGCGCGTGATGGCAATCCATCTGTGCTAGCCTTTGAAGCGTCGTGCTTTAATGGTAATTATATTACTGGAGACATCACTCCGGAACTGCTCGCCCAGGTGGCGGGAAACCGTGAGTCATATGATGCGGATTGGGAAGCACAGAGGGGTCAGTTGGATCTGAGCCTGGCTGATGGAAATTCCTGATTTTCCAGAATGCCTGGAGAGGACACATCAACTGATTTGACGCTGGAGACTGTAATGCCAAAAAACTCTTTGCAGACTGATGCAATACGTGCTGGAAGCCACCCAAGCCAATTTCATGAGCATTCCGAGGCCTTGTACCTGACTTCAAGTTTTACATACAATAGTGCGGCTGAAGCTGCCGCAGTCTTTATTGGCGAGAAGGAAGGCTATATCTATTCACGGTTTTCCAACCCGACCGTAACGGCGATGCAGGAGCGCCTTGCTGCCATTGAAGGTGCTGAGGCATGTGTGGCCACGGCATCGGGCATGTCAGCCATCCTGGCGACAGTAATGGCTCATTTGAGTGCAGGTGATCATATACTTGCTTCATCAAGTCTTTTTGGTTCTACAATTTCCCTGTTTAATAATATTTTGAAAAGATTCGGTATTACGGTTAGTTATGTTGCTCCGGCAGATAGGGCTGGCTGGGAGAAAGCGGTTCGCCCGGAAACCAGAATGATTTTTGTGGAAACCCCCTCCAATCCGCTTACGGAAATTATAGATCTGGAGCATGTTTCTAGCGTTTCTAAAAAACATGGTCTGCTTTTTGTGGTTGATAACTGTTTTTGTTCCCCTGCAGTTCAGCGCCCCCTTAAGATGGGTGCAGATCTTGTTCTCCACTCAGCAACCAAGTATCTGGATGGGCAAGGTCGAGTTTTAGGGGGTGCTGTTGCCGGATCGAAGCTTCTTATTGAACCGGTATATGCCTTTTTACGTACTGCAGGGCCGAGTATAAGCCCCTTTAATGCCTGGGTGATTCTCAAGGGCATGGAAACCTTGAAGATCCGGATGGATGCACATGCAATCAATGCATTATTGCTGGCTCAATGGCTGTCTGATCACCCCCGGATAAATCGTGTTTATTATCCCGGACTGGCGTCTCACCCTCAGCATGAACTTGCAATGAGACAGCAAAGCAATGGTGGAGGTATTGTTGCTTTTGAAGTCAAGGGTGGGCGAGAAGGGGCATGGAAAGTTATAGATGCCTGCGAACTGATTTCCATTACAGGAAATCTCGGGGATGTGAAAAGTACGATTACCCATCCGGCCTCGACAACCCATGCTCGCATCAGCCCTCAGGAGAGGGAGGCTGCAGGCATCAAGGAAGGGCTTGTCCGTATTAGCGTTGGACTGGAATCAATTGAGGATCTGAAGAGTGATCTTGCACGGGGTTTGTAAGGGTTTATAACTGGAAAGGATATCATGGTCAGGCTTCATACAAATTTTGGGATGATAACATTGGAACTTGATTCGGAGCGTGCGCCGGAAACAGTTGAGAATTTTCTTGAATATGTACGCACTGGATATTATGACAATACGATATTTCATCGTGTCATTGATGGATTTATGATTCAAGGTGGTGGGTTTACCTCGGACATGCGGCAAAAACCTACGCGTGATCCGATAGCCAATGAAGCAGGCAATGGTTTGAAAAATGAGATTTATACGGTAGCGATGGCGAGGACAAATGAGCCTCATTCGGCTACGAGTCAGTTTTTCATTAATGTATCAAATAATGATTTTCTGAATTTTAGCGCACCAACTACCCGTCAATTCGGCTATGCAGTTTTTGGACATATTGCTGAAGGACAGGAGGTTATTGATACTATCCGCCAGGTAAAGACTGGATCGAGAGGAATGCATCAGGATGTACCGGTAGAGCCAGTTGTGATCGAGCGTGCTGAAATTATCGAAGAATAATTTATGGACTGTACGTTTTTTATATCCGATTTGCATTTGAATGAAGGGAGCTTTAAGGCTAATGAGGCCTTGATGCGATTTCTGGAAGGTCCGGCTCCACAAGCGGATGCAATTTATATTCTGGGAGATTTGTTTGAATACTGGGTTGGCGACGACATGCTATTGTTGCCATTTTATCGGGAAGTTGCAGATCGTCTGGAGATTTTAAACAGGCTTGGAGTGCGTCTTTATTTTCAGCACGGGAACAGGGATTTTCTGATAGGGGAAGAGTTTGCAAGGCATTGTGGAATAACTTTATTACCTGAACTACAGGTTCTTGAACTGTATGGCAAGTCAACGTTAATCATGCACGGTGATCTATTGTGTACGACAGATGTAGATTATCAAAATGCCCGTCGATTCCTGAGATCCCCTGTCTGGCAGCAAGCTTTTTTACGTAAATCGCTAGATGAACGACTTGTCGAGGCTGGGGCACTGCGACAGAAAAGTGAAGCTGCAAAAAAAATGAAGGCCATGGAAATCATGGATGTTCACCCTCCTGAAGTGGAACGTGTTTTGTGTGAACAAGATGTGACTCGTCTTATACATGGACATACACACAGAATGAATCACCATAGATTTGATCTGGGAGGAAACGTGGCGGATCGCTGGGTGTTGCCAGACTGGGATGTAAACGGTGGCTTTCTTCATGTCAGTGCAAAAGGATCGAAATTTGTGAGCGTATAGCACGCTCCGGTTTGAACCCGTCCAACCAGGAACTCTGGAATCAGTCTCCAGACGGTTTACATAGAGTATATACCCATGATTTTAATACTTGATGCCAAAACTGATAAACAAGGAGCAGATTATAGGCGCCT
Organism: Pseudomonadota bacterium; assembly: GCA_028873515.1. Lineage (GTDB taxonomy): Bacteria > Pseudomonadota > Gammaproteobacteria > Burkholderiales > REEB80 > REEB80. The sequence continues at coordinate 64,702 of JAGWIG010000003.1, forward strand.
GCTGGATTACCTGGCCAATCTTCCTGGAATTCGCTATAGAATTCATCAGGAGCAAGGTGCGCTTCAGGTCTTGACCGAGGTTTACCTTGTTGGTGATACGGCTTCACTCAGCCTGGAGAACATGCGGGAACTGCCTTGTGTCGAAAGGGTGGTCAGGGTCTCAGAAGAGTACCGTATCCTGGGGCGTCACCGGGATGATACGCGCCCTAATGGCTTTGTTTATAACGGAATTCAGTTTGATCAGGATAACCTTAACCTGTTTCCTGGTCTTTGTGCCGTGGATAATCCTTCCCATGTTGAGTCCATGCTGCGCGCGCTGCATAAGCACAGGATTTCATGTACCAGAATGGGAGCCTATAAGCCCCGCACCAGTCCTTATGCCTTTCAGGGTCATGGTCGAGCCTGTTTAAATTATGTATTTGAATTATCTGGTAAATATGGAATAAAAGTAATTGCGATGGAAATAACCCATGATAAACATCTTGATGAAATCCGTGAGGCTTTATTAGAAACAGGAAGTCCAACAGGTGTAATGTTACAGATTGGTACACGAAACACCCAAAACTTTGAATTATTAAAGATTGTAGGCCGTCAAACAGATTTTCCCGTCCTTATCAAGAGAGGTTTTGGAATCACATTGGATGAATCCTTGAATGCTGCGGAATATCTTGCTTCAGAAGGGAACAGCCACGTGATATTTGGTTTGCGTGGAATGAAATCAAATAGCGGAGATCCTCACCGCAACATGGTTGATTTTGCTCATGTTCCGGTTGTAAAGCGTCTAACAAGAATGCCAGTTTGCATTGATCCTTCCCATTCAGTAGGAACCCGGGCAGCTTCTCCAGATGGACTGCTTGATATCCTGCATGCGACATGTCAGGGCGTGATTGCCGGAGCAAACATGGTCCTTGTGGATTTCCATCCTGATCCGGCGAAAGCGCTGGTTGATGGACCCCAGGCATTGCTTCTGGAAGAATTACCCCGATTTCTGGAAGAGGTGGCCATCGCACGGCAGGCTTACCAGCAAAGATTGGAAATTGCTCGCCGTTATACGTCCTGAGCCATTTATTCTAGGGGGTTCCATGTTATAATTTATCGGTTTCCGGTTTTTTGTTTTGATTCTATCACTGGTGTCGTCAACAGGATAAGCACTGTAATGGATGCAACGCGTATTGACAATGTGAATGTTATTTCCCAGGAAGTCCTGCCACCACCCGTGGTGGTCAAGGAGAGATTACCATTAACTGATAAGGCAGCTCAGACGGTGCTGGCTGGTCGTCAAATACTCCAGAAGATTCTTGACCGTCAAGATCATCGTGTTTTTCTGGTTGTTGGTCCCTGTTCCATTCATAATCCTGATGAAGCACTTGATTATGCAGAGCGCATAAAGGCTTTTTCCAGTGAAGTCAGTGATACCCTTTACCTGGTTATGCGGGTTTATTTCGAAAAACCTCGTACAACAACTGGTTGGAAAGGGTTAATTAACGATCCTGATATGGATGATACATTTCATATTGAAAAAGGGGTTTACAAGGCCAGAAAGTTATTGCTTGATCTTGCCGAAATGGGGATTCCAACTGCAACTGAGGCTCTTGATCCGATAATGCCGCAATATCTGCACGATTTGATTTCATGGACTGCGATAGGTGCACGTACTACTGAGTCACAGACACACCGTGAAATGGCAAGCGGGTTGTCTACCCCGGTTGGATTCAAGAATGGTACTGATGGAAGCCTGAAAACTGCCATTAATGCCTTGATGTCTGTTTCTCGCCCCCATAGTTTTCTAGGTATAAACCAGAAAGGGCAGTGTGCCATAATCCGGACGAGAGGTAATCCTTACGCGCATATGGTATTACGTGGTGGGGATAAACCGAATTATGATTCGATTACTATTTCTCATTGCGAAAAAGAACTTGCCAAGTCAAATCTTGCAGCCAATATTGTTGTGGATTGTTCTCATGCCAATTCCAATAAAGATCCTGCCCAGCAACCCTTGGTGCTGGAAGACTGCAGCCGGCAAATTAGCAATGGGAACCGTTCAATTATCGGATTCATGGTTGAAAGTAATCTCAACTGGGGAAGCCAGCCGATTCCGGCTGATCTAAAGGATCTTAAACCCGGCGTGTCTGTAACCGATGCATGCATAGATTGGGCGATGACTCAAACCATGTTGAGATCCGCACGAAATGAGCTCAAGGATGTGTTGCCAAGCCGGATTTCATCTGGCAAGGTGGCCTAGCTGCCCATGATGGTCAAAACACGTTTTGCTCCAAGCCCAACAGGCCTCATTCACTTTGGCAACGTCCGAACAGCACTGTTTAACTGGCTGTTTGCAAAACACGAACAGGGTAATTTTCTTCTCCGTATTGAAGATACGGATGCCGAGCGTAGCAGTGATGAATATATTCATGCGTTGATGCGTGATCTGGAATGGCTTGGACTTGAGTGGGATGAAGGTGAGAAACATCCCAAGGCTCTTGGTCCGTACCGCCAGTCACACCGGACATCATTATATGAAACCCATCTCCACAGGCTCGAAGATACAGGGCAGGTCTATCCCTGTTTTTGTTCGGTGGCAGAGCTTGAGATTTCTAGAAAATTACAGGCCCAGGCAAGCAAGCCTCCCCGATATTCAGGGAAATGTGCAAATCTGAGCGTTGCGGAAATAGAGAGGAAAAAGGCAGAAGGCCGTGATTATACCCTCCGATTCCGTATGCCAAGAGGATCACTCCTGACATTCAATGACCTCGTTCGTGGCCTACAGTCCTATCCATCTGATGATATTGGAGACTTCATTATCCGCAGATCTGATGGAACCTTTGCATTTTTTTTCGTCAATGCCATTGATGATGCGTTGATGGAGGTTACCCATGTACTTCGGGGTGAAGATCATCTGACAAACACGCCTCGCCAGATTGCCTTGCTCCAAGCCATGGGGATGCCCATTCCTGAATATGGGCATATATCATTGATTGTTGACTCCAAGGGTTCCCCACTTTCAAAGCGCAGTGGAAGCATGTCTATGGAAGCATTGCGAAATAAGGGATATTTTCCCCTGGCCATTAATAACTATCTTGCCCGTCTTGGGCATCATTATGTTTCGGACGGTTTTTTAGATATGCAGGGTCTGGCTGAAGGATTCATGCTGGCTAATCTGGGACGTGCGCCCGCCCGATATGAGCGTTCCCAGCTGGATCACTGGCAGGCATTGGCTCTTCACGAGACTTCAGATGGCAAGGTCTGGGAGTGGCTAAGAGAAAGTGTAAAGGACTGGGTGGGTGAAAAGGATGGTGCGGAATTTGTTTCAGTCATACGTCATAATATTCTCTTTCCGGAAGATGCCCGAGTCTGGGCCCGCGTTCTTTTTGCTGACACATTGGATATAACAGATGATGCAGTTAAGGTTTTGAATGAGACAGATCGTGATTTTTTTGGGATTGCAGTCTCACTCCTTGAACACAACATGGACTTCTTGTCCTATACGCAACGAATAAAAAACGAAACAGGGCGTTCTGGGAAAGGACTGTTCATGCCATTGCGTGCTGCGTTGACCGGAAATATACATGGCCCCGAAATGCCTGGGGTTTTCAGACTCCTTGGATTTGACCGTGTGAGGGGTCGGTTGACCCGTCTTGCCTGAGGTAGGCATGCTGACTATCTATAATTCTTTAGCCCGTGAAAAGCAGGTATTTGTTCCGATACGGCCGGGAAAAGTCGGAATGTATGTCTGTGGAATGACGGTCTATGATTATTGCCACATTGGCCATGCACGGGTCATGGTAGTGTTTGATATGGTTGTTCGTTGGTTAAGGGCGAGCGGGTACGATGTAGTTTATGTTCGTAACATTACGGATATTGATGACAAAATCATTCATCGTGCGATGGAAAATCAGGAATCAATCAAGGCACTGACTGATCGTTTTATTGATGCCATGAATGAAGATGCAGCTGATCTCAATGTATTGCCTCCTACTTTTGCACCTAAGGCTACGGATCACGTACAGGGAATGATCCGGATGATTGAAATGCTGATTAAGCGAGGTCTGGCTTATCACGCTGAAAATGGCGATGTTTATTATGATGTCAGTCGATTCGCAAGCTATGGACGTCTATCGGGTAAATCTCTAGGCGATCTGCGTGCTGGTGAACGGGTTGAAATTGACACATTCAAGCATGACCCGTTTGATTTTGTTTTGTGGAAATCAGCAAAACCTGGTGAGCCGAGTTGGCCCTCTCCATGGGGTCTGGGACGCCCAGGCTGGCATATAGAATGCTCAGCCATGAGTGAGCAGCATCTTGGAGTCCAGTTTGATATTCATGGGGGAGGTCAGGATCTTCAGTTTCCCCATCATGAAAACGAGATTGCCCAGTCAGAAGGGGCACATGGCCATCCTTATGTAAATTACTGGATGCACAACGGGTTTGTTCGTGTTGACGGTGAGAAAATGGCTAAATCACTGGGTAATTTCTTTACCATCCGGGAAGTTCTGGCCCATTATGATCCTGAAGTCATAAGATTCTTCATTCTTCAGGCACATTATCGCAGCCCCCTGAATTATTCAGCAGAAAATCTTGATCATGCCCGGCATGCATTGACCCGGCTTTATACGGTTATACGGGATGTATCTGCATCGCCTGAAGTTGACTGGAATAATTCTTATGCAGAACGTTTCCGTCTTGCCATGGATGATGATTTCAATACTCCTGAGGCTTTTGCAGTTTTGTTTGAGATGGCGCATGAAGCCAATCGAAGTAACAGTCTTGAAATTGCGGGTCAACTTAAAGCTTTGTCGGGGTTGCTGGGATTGCTTGAACGGCCTGCCCATGAATTTTTGCAGGCCTCTGCTGTACCGGGCAGAATTGAAGTATCAGAGATTGAGGGATTGATAGTTGAACGATCAGTTGCCCGTACGTCACGTGATTTTTCCCGCTCAGATGCTATCAGGGATCTGCTTTTACAAAAAGGGGTGTTGCTGGAAGATTCTCCTGAAGGTACAACATGGCGATGGTTGTGAATGCTATGAGGGCTTTTTCGCCCGGGTAATCTTTTTTATGGAGGATGATCTATCCTGTTTTCCTGTTTTCAGCTTTTATTGCAATGAGAATTGTGAAAAAATCCCTATAAGAGCTTAAAATCTGGTGACATATATGATAGATGACGATGGTTATAGACCTAATGTTGGAATTATTCTTTGCAATACCCGTAACGAGGTGTTCTGGGGTAAGCGCATCCGTGAACATTCCTGGCAGTTTCCACAAGGCGGGATCAAGCACGGTGAGAATCCTGAGCAGGCCATGTTTCGTGAATTACGCGAGGAAACTGGTTTGGAGCCACGCCATGTAAAAATTCTTGGCCGTACGGGTCAATGGCTTCACTATAATGTACCCCCTGCATGGGTCAAGCGGGAATGGCGAGGAAGTTATAAAGGTCAAAAGCAAATCTGGTTTCTGCTTCGGTTGATTGGTCGCGATTGTGATGTATCCCTACGGGCTTCTGATCACCCGGAGTTTGATGCCTGGCGTTGGCATGATTACTGGATTCCAATTGAATCAGTAATTGAATTCAAGCGGGATGTTTATCGGCAGGCGTTAAAGGAGTTGGCAGTCTACCTAAACGATGCGCCTCTTCCCACCAATGCCTGAAGCTTGTTGAACTGGTTTATATTTTATCAATAGGAGGGCAAGTATGAATGGATACCATTGTCTCCCGGTTTTCCCCCTTCCGCTTGACGCAAAACTTGCCCAGCAGCAAGCCGATGCCCAGCAAAGGATTACCCCCGAGAGCCCTGCAATCTCCATCATGACAGATTTGCGTCATGTTCAGGCAGCCATTATCAGTTCTGGTTCAACCTTGCAGGAAGCAAATTCACAGATGATGGCTCGTGGCGTAAAACTGCTTTTTGTCGAAACAAGCCAGGATGAACTTGCAGGAATTATCACCTATAAAGATTTAATGGGCGAGAAGCCTATTCTTTTCAGCCGTCAGAACCGTGAGCAGAGGAGTCATATCCAGGTGCGGGATATCATGACTCCTCGCAATCAGCTTGAGGTGATGATGCTTTCCGATATTTTGCATGCTCGAGTAGGACAGGTTGTCGATACTCTAACCAAAGCGGGTAGACAGCATGCCTTGGTACTGAATTCGGATGATAAAACCATCTGTGGCATTTTTTCTGCAACTGAAATTTCACGACGTGCAGGAATTGAAATTGAATCAAGCGGGATGGCCTTGACCTTTGCTGAAATGGAAGCGCAATTGGCACAGCTTGCCAATTGAGGATCGGGTTGACAGCCAGGCCTCCTCTACATATACTTAGTTAACAAGTTAGACTGTGTCTAATTATTTATGTATGGATTCTATAAGTTTTTCTGTCCATGCAAATATTTCGTTCATTCAAGAAGGAGAGTGCAAGATGTCGTCTCTTAAGGGTTCAAAAACGGAAGAGAATCTGAAATATGCATTTTCAGGCGAGTCGCAAGCGAATCGCCGTTATCTCTATTTTGCTGCAAAAGCTGATGTTGAAGGTTATAACGATGTAGCAGCGCTCTTCCGGTCTACAGCTGAAGGTGAAACAGGTCATGCTCATGGGCATCTGGAATTTCTTGAAGCTGTTGGTGACCCTGCAACCGGGCTGCCTATCGGTGGCACTGAGCTTAACCTGAAAGCTGCTGTTGCAGGTGAAACACATGAATATACGGATATGTATCCAGGAATGGTCAAAACGGCCCGGGAAGAAGGCTTTGATGAGATAGCAGACTGGTTTGAAACGTTGGCAAAAGCTGAACGTTCGCATGCAAACCGATATCAAAAAGCATTGGATAGCCTCGGTCAGTAAGTGTCAAAGAAATATACGCGGGCATATGCCCGCGTTTTTTATCTACGGTTAATTTCTTCATGAATCTTGCAGTTCTGGCTAGGAACATTTGATGGCTACGCGCGAAGGAAATCTGGACGCTCCAACGCGTCACCCTATCGATTGGCATAACCCTGATTTTTATAATGAAGATCTTTTGCTCAAGGAAATGGAGCGGGTTTTCGATATATGCCACGGCTGTCGCCGTTGTTTCAATTTATGTAACTCCTTTCCCACTTTATTCGATGCCGTCGATGAAGGAGAAACGGGTGAAGTGGAGAGTTTACCTCGCAAGGCATACTGGGAAGTTGCAGATCAATGTTATTTATGTGACATGTGTTTTATGACAAAGTGCCCCTATGTTCCTCCCCATCCTTTTAATCTTGATTTTCCACATCTTATGCTGCGTGCAAAAGCAGTTAAGTTCAAGGAGGGAAAGGCAGGAGTGAGAGATCGTATCCTGTCCAGTACGGATACTGTTGGCAGGATAGCTTCAATCCCTGTTGTGGCTCAGGCAGTAAATGCAGCAAACCGTTCGAAACCTGTAAGGTCCATGATGTCTTCGCTGCTGGGTATTCATGCTGAACGTAAATTGCCTGAGTATACCAGCCAGACTTTTAGAAAAACGGCGCAACCAGATAATTCCATTCCAGTTCGTGATGGTGCTTTGACACCCGGTAAGGTTGCCATATTCGCCACATGCTATATTAATTACAATGAGCCAGACATTGGGCATGATTTGGTAAAAATACTGGCACATAATGCAATTCCGGTAGTTCTTGTTGAGAAAGAAGCATGCTGCGGGATGCCAAAACTTGAGCTTGGAGATCTTGAAGCAGTTGATGCATTGAAGAATGTTAACATTCCCGTGCTGTCAGCTCTGGCTGAGGAAGGCTATGCCATCTTGTCTGCCGTTCCTTCATGTACCTTGATGTTCAAGCAGGAACTTCCTTTGCTTTACCCGGGTGATGAAGCCGTAGAAAAAGTTAAGAAAGCCATGTTTGATCCTTTTGAATATATTATGCTGCGTTATCGAGAAGGTTTGCTCAGAACTGATTTTACACAACAGCTTGGAAACGTTTCCTATCATGTAGCCTGTCACCTTCGGGTACAAAATATGGGCCACAAGACACGTGAAACTCTTGAACTCGTCCCCGGAACCAGAGTTAATACGGTTGAGAGATGTTCAGGCCATGATGGAACCTGGGGGGTCAAGAAGGAGTATTTCGAAAATTCCATGAAAATCGGTCGCCCGGTTTTCCGGCAGATGTCCGAGGGCCAACCTGATTTTATCAGCTCGGACTGTGCAATTGCAGGACGCCACATTGAACAGGGTATGGGTATTGATGCTCCAACCAAGGCACATCCCCTTACTTTGTTGCGTATGGCTTATGGGATAGATTGAAATGCATTATTCATGAGGGATTGATATGAGGTCACGAATTGAAAGAGCAGATCTGCTGACATTGGAGGCCTATTCGAAGGTGCGTCGCCAGATGCGTGAAGAGGTTATTGCCCACAAAAAACAGCGAACCCTGTATTTTAATCCTTATATCATGCTGGTTTTTGAGGATGAAAAAACCATTAGATACCAAATCCAAGAGATTTTGAGAGCAGAGAAGATCTTTGAAGAAGAAGAGATTGAAGCCGAACTCGAAGCCTACAATCCCTTGTTACCAGATGGCAATAATTTCAAGGCCACCATGCTGATTCAGTATGCGGATATGGATGAGCGTCGCCGAATGCTTGCTTTGCTGCGTGGAGTAGAAGATACATTATGGTGCCAGGTTGATAATCTGGACAAATCCTATGTTATAGCTGATGAAGATCTTGAGCGGTCGAATGACGAAAAAACCTCTGCTGTGCATTTTCTCAGGTTTGAACTCTCGCCCGAGATGAAAACCGGCCTCAGAAAGGGTGCCGCCCTGTTTTTTGGATGTGATCATGAAATGGTTAAGATTGGCCCTTTGCCTGCTCCTGATTATTTGCGTGAGAGCCTTGCTGGAGATCTTGGTTAGAGGGTCAAGACAAGATTGTCACGATGGACAAGCTCGGGCTCATCAATATAGCCAAGAGTGGCTTCAATTTCTGAAGTGGGTTTTTGCATGATGCGAATGGTTTCCTCGTTACTGTAGTTTACGAGACCCCGTCCGATTTCTTTATTATCATCGGTAATGAGACTGACCATCTCGCCTCTGGCGAATTGTCCACTTACTGCCTTGACTCCGACAGGCAACAGGCTTTTGCCTTCAAGGGTGAGGGCTTTGATGGCTCCAGCATCTAAAGTGAGTGTGCCATGAGACTTTAGTCTCCCTGCTAGCCACTGTTTACGTGCATTTTTCCTGTTTCCGCTTGCCGTAATCTGGCTCCCAACAGATTCGCCCTGGATTAACCTGATCAGCACCTCAGGTTCACGCCCGGATACAATAAAGGTACAGGCCCCGCTCTGTGCCGCACGTTTTGCAGCGCGTACCTTAGTCAGCATTCCACCACTCCCGATATTGGATCCGGCTCCTCCTGCCATGTTTTCCAAACGGGAATCTAATGCCGATATTTCATGAATGAAGATGGCGCTTTTATTGTGACGGGGATCGGAAGAGTACAGACCGGCTTGATCAGTCAGGATGATCAGCGCGTCGGCTTCAATCAGGTTTGTAACGAGTGCGGCAAGCGTGTCATTGTCACCAAAACGGATTTCATCTGTGACGACGGTATCATTTTCATTAATGATAGGAATAACATTCATTTCAAGAAGGGTGCGTAAGGTAGTTTTTGCATTGAGATAGCGCAGTCGGTTTGCTAGATCATCATGGGTCAAAAGTAGCTGGGCGGTATGAAGGCCATGCCGTCGAAAGCAGGACTCATACACTTGAGCGAGGCCCATTTGTCCGACTGCTGCAGCTGCTTGAAGTTTGTGCAGGGATTTGGGGCGGGTTTTCCAGCCTAGTCGTTTCATTCCTTCTGCAATGGCCCCACTTGATACCAGAACAACTTCGTGTCCCATTTTATCCATATGGGCAATCTGTCTGGCCCAGTTGGCGATTGCTGGCTCGTCTAACCCATTTCCATCATTGGTGACAAGACTGCTCCCAACTTTTATGACAATCCTTCGTGCGGAAGCAATGAACGATTGCATTTGTTTCCTTTCCATGCTGTTTTCTGGAGATTATGCCGGATGGATGTTCAGAAAGAAATGTTGTGTTGATCTGTTTCTTTGGAGGCAGTCTGTTTAAACACTTCCATATGTTGGGCAATAGCGTAAATCAAATTCTGGCAACCTTCACCGGTTAAGGCTGAAATACAGTAGACAGGACCATGATTAGCCAAGGCATTTTCAAGAGCAGCAATGCGTCTCATACGTTCCGGATTATCCAGTAGATCAATTTTATTGAGGATAAGCCATCTAGGCTTGTTGTATAGCTTTTCATCATAACGTCGCAATTCCTCTATTATGGCTTTTGCATCAGAAATCGGATCTGACTGTTCATCGAGAGGAGCAATATCCACAATGTGAAGTAACAGGCTGGTCCGGGCAAGATGGCGTAAAAATTGGTGGCCAAGCCCAGCTCCTTCAGCAGCACCCTCAATCAGGCCGGGAATGTCTGCAATCACAAAACTATGGTTTGCATCAACACGAACTACTCCCAGGTTAGGCTGTAGCGTAGTAAAGGGGTAATCGGCCACCTTCGGACGCGCAGCTGAAACCTGTCGAATAAATGAAGATTTTCCTGAATTAGGCATACCAAGAAGGCCGACATCAGCAAGCACCTGAAGTTCCAAGGCAATTTCAAGCGATTCCCCTTCTTCACCCAAAGTAAACTGACGTGGCGCTCGATTGGTGCTTGATTTAAAGTGAAGATTCCCTAGTCCCCCTGATCCCCCTTTTGCCAGAAGAATTTGCTGGCCGTCATGCGCGAGATCGGCAATGAGATTATCATTAATGCGATTACGGACAAGTGTTCCAACTGGCACGCGCAGGATAATATCCTCCCCGCTTTTTCCATAGCAGTCTGCGCCCCGTCCATTTTCACCACGTTTTGCACGGAATATTCGTAAGTAACGGTATTCGACAAGGGTGTTAATGTTACGGTCGGCTAGTATAAAAATACTTCCACCACGACCTCCATCACCCCCGTCCGGCCCCCCTTTCGGAATGTATTTTTCGCGCCGGAAACTCGCAGCACCGTTTCCACCATTGCCGGCGATGACCTGAATATTTGCTTCATCAATGAATTTCAAGGCTATCTCCGTTGGAAAACAAAAAAGCCCTATCCGCAGATAGGGCCGTTTTTAAGTGTTCAGAACGATTCCTATGCAGGAACGATACGAACAAATTTATGTTTCATTGGGCCTTTGATCATGAACTCAACATGCCCGTCAACCTTAGCAAAAAGGGTATGATCTTTGCCCATGCCTACATTATCCCCTGCCCGGACAGGGGTGCCTCGCTGGCGTATGATGATGGAACCAGCGTTGACTTTCTCGCCGCCAAAGCGTTTTACACCCAGTCGTTTCGATTGTGAATCGCGGCCGTTTCTGGAACTGCCACCTGCTTTTTTATGTGCCATGATTTGCTCCTTGACGCCGACTCTTAGGAATTAATGCTGTCGATATGGATTTGCGTATAGTTTTGGCGGTGTCCCTGATGTTTCTGGTAATGTTTACGACGACGCATCTTGAAGATACGGATTTTTTCACCACGACCATGAGCGACGACTGTTGCCTTGACTGTTGCGCCATTGACAAGTGGTGTCCCGACAGAAATTGTCTCACCATCAGCCACCATTAATACTTGATCCAGAACGATTTCGCTCCCGATGTCTGCCGGTATCTGTTCTATTTTAAGTTTTTCGCCAGATGCAACACGATATTGTTTGCCTCCGGTTTTTATGACCGCATACATTTTTGGCTCCAAGTGCTATTGCAAAAAGAGCATAATTATAGCTGACATATCGAGTAGGGTCAAAATCTTGTGATATCAAGATAAATCTTATCAGGTGATGCATAGAATTATCAATGCTGACGTTTCGTGAGCCGGGCCCGATTGGTTATAATAGGTTAAGATTTGCTACTGAACATCCAGCTTGTCACACAGAATAATGAGTGAGTATTTATCCTGGCGGGATTTTCCTTTCTGATAACGAATATCTGTACTTTAGGATTCATGACATTATGACTATCCGGACGATATTGGGCTGCATTGATACGGATATGCATGCTGTTGATAAATTGATTCGTGAGTCTTTGCATTCCGATGTCGTTCTGATCAGGCAGGTTGCCGAATACATCATACGCAACGGTGGAAAGCGATTGAGGCCCGCCCTCGTACTGCTTGCTGCAAGGGCCTGTGGTTATCAAGGAGAGATGCATCATAGTCTTGCCACCATTGTTGAGTTCATTCATACGGCAACACTTTTACACGATGATGTTGTTGATGAGTCTGAAATGCGGCGGGGTAAAGCTACAGCAAACTCTCTGTTTGGTAATGCTGCGAGCGTACTGGTTGGTGATTTTCTATATTCACGCGCGTTTCAGATGATAGTAGCAGCAGGTGAAGTAAAAGTCATGGAAGTGCTTGCAGAAACCACCAACATCATTGCCGAAGGGGAAGTGCTTCAGCTTTTGAACTGCCACGATGCGGATTTGGATGAATCTCGTTATTTACAGGTTATCCAATACAAAACTGCAAAGCTTTTTTCTGCCTCTGCCCGTCTAGGGGCAATTGCTGCGGGGACACTGCAGTACGAGAAGGCATTGAGTGACTATGGCACTTATCTGGGTGTCGCATTTCAACTGGTAGACGATGCGCTTGATTATTCAGGAGAGTCTGAAAAAACTGGTAAAAATGTAGGAGATGATCTTGCGGAAGGCAAGCCAACATTTCCTTTGCTTCATGCTATACGAAATGGTACACCCGAAGAAGTTACTGTCATCAAAAGAACCATTGAAACCGGAGGGCTGGATGGCTTGCCAGCTGTGCTGGCTGCTATTGAAAGAACAGGGGCTATTAAACGTACTATTGCTGAAGCCCATATCCATGCAAAACGGGCTACCGATACAATCCTGAATTTGCCAGATTCAACTTTCAAAGATTCTTTGTTACAATTGGCTGAGTTTGCAGTAATACGTCAACATTGACCCGCTTGAGCTATTTTAGAGGCACGGCGGGTTTATCATTTCGGGGTATGGCGCAGTCTGGTAGCGCGCTTCGTTCGGGACGAAGAGGCCGCAGGTTCGAATCCTGCTACCCCGACCATATTTATGGCCCATACTGGACATATTGTACAGGTTATACTGAAATATCTTCGCCATTGTAGGTGCATCCGGCGGTACAGGTTTCCCAGACCGTGATTTTTGAAAGCTGCGGCAATACCATCTTGAGGCGTTTCCAGATCCAGCGTGCCAGGTTTTCGCTAGTAGGATTCTCCAGGCCTTCGATTTCGTTGAGATAGTAGTGATCCAGTTGATCCAGGATGGGTTTTACAGCTGTTTTTATATTGGAAAAATCCATAACCCAGCCCTCCGGCTCAAGAATCGGACCCTCAAGATGTACACAGAATCGATAGGTATGTCCATGCAATCGACTGCATTTGTGAGCGGCAGGCAGATTGGGCAGCATATGTGCCGCATCAAATGAGAATTCCTTATGGATTTCCATGATTTTAATACCAGAAAAGGTTGTTTCAGTTGTTGATTATACCTTAGCATGGTCATTCTTGCGACTTGCAGGACATTGCGTCATGAGGTGAAAAGCATTACTCTGCTTTTCTGATGTAAAGTATTTAATTATTAAATAATGTTAACAGGTTACCCATTTGCTTAGATTTATCGAATTTATCATTGTGATATGGCTGGTTGGGCGGATAGTTAGACAGAAAAGCAATCGGATTCATGCCAGAGGGGCTTGTCCGGAAAGTTGGCAGGACGGATCTATGCCTATGGTGCAATGCGCCTTGTGCAAGATTTATGTTCAGGCTTCGGAGAGTGTTGCCGGTTCGCTAGACAGATATTGCTGCGATGAGCACCGACGTCAGGCTGGAGACTGATGTTTCGGTTCACTACAAGAATAGCGAGGGAAGGGATGGAAAAAGCCTATTCCCCGGTAATGATTTCCATGAATCCGGGTTCACAATGGCATTTTCTACAGTATTTTAATTTATATCGCCTGGTGATTGCCATCATACTGGTTGTGATGTCGACCTTTTTTGGCTCAATTTTTACTTTTGGGCCACAGCAACCCGAACATTTTTTTTTAGTCAGCGATCTTTATCTTCTTTGTGGTGTGCTTTTAACCCTTGCTGCCAGTTCTCGTTGGCCAGCATACAGTATCCAGTTGCATCTCCAGATTCTGGTGGATCTTGCTTGCATCTTCTTGCTGATGGAAACAAGCGGGGGAATTTTATCCGGCATGGGTGTGCTCATGACTATTTCATTGGCTGTTGCAGGCCTTTTGGGTAATGAGCGTTTCGCCATGTTTTATGCCGCACTTGCCACTCTCCTTGTGCTTGCAGGACAATTCTGGCAGATTCATGCTTATCATGCCGCAGTCGGGAGTCTTGTCTATACAGGGTTGTTCAGCTTAAGTTTTTTTGCCATAGCTGGCCTGGCAAGCATCCTTAGCCTTCGCCTTCGTGCAAGTGTATGGTTAACCCGTAAGCAGAGTGAAGATCTGGCTAGTCTTGCGGCAATAAATCAGCTGATTATTGAAGATATGCAGGATGGTGTGCTGGTACTGGATGCAGAAAACAAAATTCGACAATGTAACAAACAGGCTGCACACTTCCTGGCTGTGATGCAGTCCCATTCCGGGAACCAGGGGGGCGAATGTCCCCAATCATTAATTGAGCGTATTCAATTATGGCAGCAATCGCCTGAAGAAGTGGTTCCAGCGATGGCCTTGCCTGGTAATCAGCAGGTTCGTACCCGGTTTGTACGTGCGGGTAATGGAGAGCAGCAGGTTGTAGTAGCCTATATTGATGATTTGACAAAACTGCAGGCACAGGCTCAGCAAATCAAGCTTGCCGCATTAGGTAGATTGACAATGAATATTGCTCACGAAATCCGTAACCCACTTAGTGCGATAAGTCATGCCGGAGAGTTGTTGGGAGAGGAAATGAGCGAACGTGAAGATTTGCAAAGACTGTTGCGGATTATTCATGCCAATACCCAACGCCTTGAAAAAATCGTCAAGGATGTGCTTTATTTGAATCGACATGATCGGGGTCAGCGTAAAACGATATGGCTAATACATTGGTTAAAACATTTTAGTTCCGAATTCTGCCAGATAGAAAAAATTGACCCCGCGGGCATTACCCTGGAAATCAACGGTTCTCCGGTGTTGTGTTTTGATGAGAATCATCTACACCAGATTTTATGGAATTTATGCCAGAATGCCTGGCGTCATGGACGGGGAATGCAAGGAAGTGTCTGTCTGCGTGTATATAGGCAAGAAAGTCTTAATCAGGTACATATTGAGGTTCGTGACGATGGGGTGGGGGTGACAGAAGCGCAGGCTGCTCAACTGTTTGAACCTTTTTATACAACAGTTCCCACTGGTACAGGCCTTGGGCTTTATCTTGCAAGAGAAATAAGTGAGGCAAACGGTGCCACTTTACGTTATGTTGGAAATGAACCTGGCGGTGTATTTCGCTTGAGTTCCAGGGAGGGTGCATGTTGACGGGAGCTGAGAGTACAAAACCCTGTGCTCTTGTTGTTGATGATGAAGCCGATATTCGGGAACTGCTGGAGCTGACCTTGCTTCGCATGGGATTGAAGGCAGATGGCGCTGGAACTATTGCCGAGGCGCGTGAATTTCTATCTGCTCGAAATTATGCTATCTGTCTTACTGATATGCGATTGCCAGATGGAAGTGGGTTGGACCTGGTCCGTCATCTTTCCCGGCAGTATCCAGATACACCAGTAGCAGTGATTACAGCCCATGGGAGTATGGAGAATGCTATCTCTGCACTTAAGGAGGGGGCTTTTGATTATCTTGCAAAACCGGTAAAGCTTGACCATCTGCGTTCTCTGATAAAAACGGCACTTAATCTTCCAGCGACAAGCGGTTTAATGGCCGAGCGTGATTTATTGGGAGAATCCGTATCCATAAAACACGCTCGAACCCTTATAGACAGGGTGGCGCGGAGTCAGGCGCCCGTTCATGTTACCGGGGAATCAGGAAGTGGTAAGGAACTGGCAGCACGCCTGATTCATTTTCAGGGAGCCCGTCGTGATAAACCTTTCATAGCAGTCAACTGCGGGGCAATACCGGAAAATTTGATGGAAAGTGAATTTTTTGGATACCGAAAAGGTGCTTTTACGGGTGCCGAAAATGATAGGGATGGGTTTTATCAGGTGGCAAATGGAGGGACGCTTTTTCTTGATGAAGTGGCAGATCTGCCCCTTTCCATGCAGGTAAAGCTGTTACGTGTCATTCAGGAAAAAAGGGTTAGAAAAGTGGGTGCGACTCAGGAAGAGCCTGTTGATGTACGAATCATCAGCGCAACGAACCAGAAACTGAGCGAATGTGTTGAGCGACGCCTTTTCCGGCAGGATCTTTATTATCGACTGAATGTGATAGAAATCAGGATGCCCAGTTTGCGTGAAATGCCGGAGGATATCCCGATGCTGGCAAACAGGCTTCTTGAACGGCTTGCTGCCCAGTCCGCAGTGGTTCCACCCAAACTGACATCCGGGGCTTTGGGCGCACTTTGCCGATATGATTTTCCAGGTAATGTGCGTGAGCTTGAGAACATTCTTGAAAGGGCCCTGGCGCTATCGAGTGGGGAAATTGTTGATATTGAGGATCTGCACCTGTTTACTGAGGATGAGCTTCCCCAGCACTTTGTTCCGGGAAGCAAATGGCCACTTCAGCCCTATCTTGATCAGGTTGAGCGAGATGCATTGCTTGCTGCGCTGGAATGCACCGGGCAGAATAAAACGGCGGCAGCGAGACTGTTGGGAATCACATTCCGATCACTGCGATACAGGCTTGAACGATTGGGTCTGGATTAACCTAAGGACACGGGTTGAATATTCCAGACGAGTTTCGCATATTCACGAATTGCCCGATCGCTGCTGAAACGGCCCATGCGTGACATGTTCAGGATAGAGCGGATCGCCCATTCCTGGGGTTTTGAAAATAAATTGTCGACCTGGTTCTGACACTCAATATAGGAAGCATAGTCAGCCATGAGCAGATAAGGATCATTATTTGAAAACAGGTTGCCAACCAGGGGTTTATATCGGTCTGGATCCTGAGGGCAAAAGTAACCCGAATTAATCATTTCCAGAACCTCCCTGAGATCGTCGTTAGCCTGATAGTACTCATGGCAGGAATAACCTTGAAGACGTAGATCCTCGGCTTCAGATGCGTCCAGTCCGAAAATAAAGATATTTTCAGGTCCTACCGCCTCCTGTATTTCAATATTTGCTCCATCCAGAGTCCCGATAGTGAGCGCACCATTCAATGCCAGTTTCATGTTTCCGGTTCCAGAAGCTTCTGTCCCGGCTGTTGAAATCTGTTCGGAAAGATCGGCCGCAGGAATGAGACTGAGTGCTATTGACACATCATAATTAGGAATGAACACGACTTTGAGCATATCCCGGGTACGGGTGTCATGATTAATGGTTGTGCCAACATCATGAATTAATCGGATGATAAGTTTTGCCATTACATAACTGGGTGCTGCTTTACCAGAAAAAATGACAGTTCTGGGTATATTGGAGACAAAACCGTGCCGAAGGTGATTGTACCGGGTAATGACGTGGAGAAGATTTAGAAGCTGTCTCTTGTATTCGTGTATCCGTTTACATTGAACGTCAAACATTGAGTTGGGATCAATTGCTGCAGGAGTGTGATGGCGTAAAAGATTGATGAGCTGGAGTTTGTTTTTCCGTCGGATGTTCATGAATTCTTCACGAAAATCCATATTTGTGGCAAGGGGTTCAATGGCATTGATTTTATCAAGATCTCTAATCCAGCCCTGGCCAATATGCTGACTGACCAGCTTGGCGAGGTGTGGATTTGCCTGATTGAACCAAAGTCGTTGCGTTATCCCATTAGTGACATTGATGAATTTGTTAGGAAACAGGCGGTTTAAATCCGGGAAAACCCTTTCACGTAGTAAACTTGAATGAATTGCAGCGACCCCATTTACCTTGTGACTACCAACAATGGCAAGGTGAGCCATACGGACCCGTTTACCATTGTTCTCATCAATGAGGGACACCCGGTTCAATAAATCGAGATCACCCGGAAATAGATGCTGTACATGATCAAGGAATTTCCGGTTGATTTCATAAATGATTTGAAGGTGCCTTGGCAGCATCGACTCAAATAACCTGACTTCCCAGGTTTCAAGTGCTTCAGGCATGAGAGTGTGGTTGGTATAGGAAAAAATCTTGCTGGTAATATCCCAGGCCACTTCCCATTCCAGCCGATGGATATCGACAAGTATGCGCATAAGCTCTGCAATTCCCAAAGATGGGTGGGTGTCATTCAGCTGGATGGCAATCTTGTCAGGTAATAACCTTAAATCACTGAAAATTTTACTGAATCTATAGAGTATGTCCTGGATTGAGGCAGAAACAAAAAAATATTCCTGTTTCAGGCGCAATTCTCGACCCAAAGAGGTTTTGTCAGAGGGATAGAGTACCTTGGAAAGAAGTTCAGATTTGAATTTGTTTTCGACCGCACCAACATAATCCCCTTCATTAAACGGGTCCAGATTGAAATCCCTGGTTCCTTTTGCGGACCATAAACGCATGTTATTGACGGTTTCACCACCATATCCAGGAATAGGGGTGTCATAGGCCATCGCCAGTACATCTTCAGTGTCTACCCAGGACCAGCGATTAATTCCATGTTCATCCAGGTAATTGACACAGTTTCCGAAAAATCTGACCGGATAGAGTACTTCGGGACGTGGAAACTCCCATGGGTTACCATAACGTAACCAGTTATCCGGGTGCTCAATCTGGCGACCATCATCAATTTTCTGGGTAAACATTCCGTATTCGTACCGGATGCCATACCCATAACCTGGAATGGCCAAAGTTGCCATGGAATCAAGAAAACAGGCAGCAAGGCGTCCTAAGCCCCCATTACCAAGGGCTGCGTCTGGCTCGATATTTGAAATTTGCTCGAGTTCCAGTCCAAGGCTTGTCAAAGCCTCATGGCAGGCTGTTTCAAGATTCAGGTTTAGTAGACTGTTAATCAGGGCACGCCCTGTAAGGAATTCCATGGAAAAGTAATAAATGCGCTTGACGTCTTGATGATAATATTGGCGCATGGTTTGCATCCATCGTTCGATAAGTTGCTCACGAACGCTATAGGCAAGGCTGAAAAACCAGTCCCGGGTCGTTGCAGTCAGTGGATCTTTACCTACGGAATAAACAAGACGGGCAGCAAGGGAATGGCGTAATGTTTCAGCATCTAGCCCGGGCCGGGTAGATAACGTTTCTGGAGAAGTTGGTTTTGACATGGATGCTCCCTGCATGGCTTGTCAATCTAGCCTGATGATACCACGTGAACAAAAGGTAAATGGAATTCAATTTCAATAAACAAGCTATTAGTCCTGTGATGAGGTTTCAAGAAAAGCCGGATTTGTTTATCATGTCTAACCAGGATCCCGGTTTTTTGATGCAGAATAAATAAATCCGGGACAGGTTAAAAGAATTGATTTGATTATTAGTGATATTTTTTGTATAGTGGTGCGTGAAGAGTTAAGGTCGTGAGTGTGAATTTGTCAGTCGGTTGGTTGTCAGTACTTCAGTTCGCCATTTCCCTCCTTTGATTCTCAAAACTGTTCGGGCACACGGTTCGTTCGGTTTCTTTATGTTAGTGTTTTTATTAAAGGAGTATTTTGTATGGCAACGGGTACAGTCAAATGGTTTAATGATGCCAAAGGTTTTGGTTTCATTACCCCCGATAATGGTGGCAAGGATCTTTTTGCTCACTTCTCACAAATCCAGGCTGGTGGTTTTAAATCACTGCAGGAAGGTCAGAAAGTAACATTTGATGTTACAACTGGCCCTAAGGGTGAGCAGGCATCAAATATTCGTGGAGCTTGATTTTTAGCTGACTGACAATTTTAAGGATTGTCTAAACGGGCAGGTTTGTAACCTGCCCGTTTTATTTGATGCGTCTGACAGTATGGTTATATGAAAGGGAAAACCTTTATTACCCGCTAGGGTTGGTTTGTCAGGAATGCGGGATTAAGGTTTCATTATGATGGCTTTTAGATTTAATATACGTTACCCATTTGTAATGGTTGAATATTTTTTATTCCTGTTTTCCCATAATAATGGAATGCAGGTTAGGTTTGATGTAGGAGGATTTTGAAAGAAGGGGGCAGTTTCTCCTGATTTCCAGTTGGTTTTATATCCTGTTCAATGCCTGTATGTTTATTCCAAGGAGGAATCTTGAAAATTGGCATGGATGGCTGGCTTGAAGGGGTTCACCGAATTGCTTCGCCAAATTTTGACGTTCGACCAGCGGGAGTCCCGGTTTCGCTGCTTGTCATTCATTGTATCAGCCTTCCTCCTGGAGTTTTTGGAAGTAATGATATCCTGTCACTTTTTACCAATACGCTTGATTTAAGCGCACACCCGTTTTATGAGGGGCTTAAGGATTTAAAAGTATCTGCCCATTTTTTAATTCGCCGTTTAGGCGAAATTATTCAGACTGTATCCTGCAATGACCGGGCCTGGCACGCCGGCCAGTCGTTCTGGCGTGGAACAAGCGGTTGTAATGATTTTTCTATCGGAATTGAACTGGAAGGTACCGATGAGAGTCCTTTTGAGGAATCACAATACGTAGGGCTTGAAAATCTAGTTCGCGCAATCCGGGTTGTCTATCCTATTGAAGAAATAGTGGGACATAGTGATATTGCTCCTGGACGTAAAACCGATCCCGGTCCTTTTTTTGATTGGCATCGTATAAAATAAATAGGGGTTTTTTTCCGGTACCAGCCTTTTTCCTCTTTCCCGTTCCTGTACATACTTATCCGGCTGATTCAATAACGCATTATTGGCAAGGCTTTTCAAAAGGTTAAAATATTGCTTGCACACCCCTGTTTGCGATACTAGAATTAGTTTAAAGAATTAAATAAAACACCATATATTGTGTATTTCTGGTATTGGCAAACTATAAGTTCTCCATTCGGAAACTACCTTCTAAGGAGATTGCAATGCAGACGGTTACTGCCGCTCCCGTTACTTCCGTTACCCAGTTTACTGCTGCTTCAATGGATGGTGACGACACCCATGCCTATGCGGATTACAAGTTAATAAGGCGTAATGGGAGCGTAGTCGGATTTGAGCCGGCAAAGATATCCATTGCGCTTACGAAGGCTTTCCTTGCTGTTAATGGAGGGCACGGGGCTGCCTCTGCCCGGGTTAGGGAACTGGTCAGTCATTTGACTGCCAGTGTGGTTCAGGCCCTGTTGCGCCGCCAACCTGGAGGCGCTACTTTTCATATTGAAGATGTTCAGGATCAGGTTGAGCTAGCACTCATGCGTTCGGGTGAGCATGATGTTGCCCGTGCTTATGTCCTGTACCGTGAGAATCGTGCCCGTGAGCGGGCTGCAAAAAAACCGGCACAGGAAGTAGAGCCTGCTTTTAGCACCATTGAAAATGGGGTCAGGGTTCCCCTGGATGTGGAAAGATTACGGGCTGTTGTTGCTGCTGCCTGTGAAGGGCTTGACGGAAGTGTCGAGCCAGAGCGTCTTATCGAGTCGACTCTCAGAAACCTATATGATGGAGTACCTTATGAAGAAGTAGGTAAATCCGCTATTCTTTCAGCCCGGGCGATGATTGAGAAAGATCCGGCATATAGTTTTGTTTCGGCACGACTGCTTCTGGACAGCATTCGTCGTGAGGTTCTGGGTGAGAAAACCTCACAGGCTGAAATGGCTACCAGGTATACAGATTATTTTCCTGGCTATATTCGCCAGGGCGTAGATGCAGAACTGCTAGATGAGCGCTTCCTTCAATATGATTTGCCGCGGCTTGCCAAGGCACTTGATGCAAGCCGTGATCTGAAATTCCAGTATCTGGGTCTGCAAACTTTGTATGATCGTTATTTTCTGCATCTTAATGATCGTCGCTTGGAATTGCCCCAGAGTTTTTTTATGCGAGTAGCAATGGGCCTTGCTCTAAATGAAATCGATCGGGAAGCACGTGCGATTGAATTTTATGAGGTGCTGTCTTCGTTCGATTTTATGAGTTCGACGCCGACCCTTTTCAATTCTGGAACACGGCATTCTCAACTCTCATCATGTTATCTGACAACAATATCGGATGATCTTGACAGCATATACGAAGGATTCAAGGAAAATGCCCTGCTTTCCAAGTATGCCGGGGGTCTGGGCAATGACTGGAGTAATGTACGTGCATTAGGTTCCCATATCAAAGGAACCAATGGCAAAAGCCAGGGGGTGGTACCCTTCCTTAAGGTGGCAAATGATACTGCTGTTGCAGTTAACCAGGGGGGGAAGCGTAAGGGTGCGGTTTGTGCGTATCTTGAGACTTGGCATCTTGATATTGAAGAATTTCTTGAAGCACGCAAGAACACGGGGGATGAGCGTCGACGGCTGCATGATATGAATATTGCAAACTGGATTCCTGATCTCTTCATGAAAAGGGTGATGGAGAATGGGGAATGGACACTTTTTAGTCCATCCAGTGTACCCGATTTACATGATCTGGTTGGTCGGGCTTTTGAGAAGGCCTTTGTTGCTTATGAAGCAAGGGCACAGAAGGGGGAAATCAGTCCATTCAAAAAAATCCCCGCAGTAGCCTTATGGCGCAAGATGCTTTCCATGTTATTTGAAACAGGCCATCCCTGGATAACATTCAAGGATCCGTGCAATATCAGAAGCCCTCAGGATCATGTCGGAGTGGTGCATTCTTCCAATCTGTGCACCGAGATTACTCTTAACACCAATGACCATGAAATTGCTGTGTGCAATCTTGGCTCGGTAAATCTTCTGGCCCATCTCAGGAATGCTGAGCTGGATGTTGCCAGGCTGGAAAAAACTGTTCGTACAGCAATGCGTATGCTTGATAACGTTATCGACATCAATTTTTATCCAGTTGCAAAAGCACGTAACTCGAATTTGAGGCACCGGCCAGTAGGGCTTGGAGTCATGGGTTTTCAAGATTGCCTGTACGAGTTGAAGCTGCCTTATGCTTCTGAAGCAGCAGTCAGATTTGCTGATTCCTCCATGGAAGCAGTTTGTTATTATGCTTACCAGGCTTCATGTGAACTGGCTGCAGAACGGGGTACTTACTCTAGCTATTCCGGTTCGAAGTGGGATCGAGGCCTGCTTCCACAGGACACCCTTGCCCTGCTACGTGAGGAACGGGGCGGTTTTGTTGATGTGGATGAATCGTCATCATTTGGTTGGGATGTCTTACGTGCCAAGATCAAACTTCATGGCATGCGTAATTCAAATTGTGTGGCTATTGCTCCTACTGCAACAATAGCCAATATTGTGGGTGTTACCGCATCAATTGAACCGACTTATCAGAATCTTTACGTTAAATCGAACCTGTCAGGTGAGTTTACGGTCATTAATGAGTATCTTGTTAAGGATCTCAAGACTGCCGGAATCTGGGATGAGGTCATGATTTCTGATATGAAATATTTTGATGGAAGCCTGGCTCGCATTGATCGCATTCCTCAAGAGGTGCGCCAACTGTACATGACTGCGTTTGAAGTTGGACCCAAGTGGATTATTGAGGCAGGGGCCAGACGACAAAAATGGATTGACCAAGCCCAGTCCCTCAACATATATATTGCCGAACCTTCTGGAAAATTATTGGACGAAACCTATAAGACTGCCTGGTTACGTGGCTTGAAAACCACCTATTATCTGCGCACACTGGGTGCAACGCATGCTGAAAAGTCGACAGTAAAAACGGGAACCCTCAATGCTGTGCCTATAGATGGGCAGGGAAATGTTGAGGTTCTGCCTAAGGCCTGTGCAATTGATAATCCTGAATGTGAAGCCTGCCAGTAATGGCAGTAATACCTTATGCAATATATGTAGTTGAAGGAGATCGATATAATGCTTTCTTTTGAAGATGATATAAAAAAAATTCCTGCTATCCAGTCAATGCCAGTAATTCCTGTTGTCGATGACTATGGCACTGATGTCAAGACGGCGCGTGTACGTGTGGAGGATAAGAGGGTCATTAACGGGAAGGCTGACGTTAATCAACTGGTGCCCTTCAAATATAAATGGGCCTGGCAGAAATATCTTGATACTTGCGCGAATCATTGGATGCCGCAGGAAGTAAACATGAGTCGTGATATTGCCTTGTGGAAGGATCCTAATAGTTTGAGTGAGGATGAACGGAGGCTGGTGAAGCGTAATCTGGGGTTTTTTGTGACGGCAGATTCTTTGGCGGCCAATAATATTGTTTTGGGAACCTATCGACATATTACAGCACCAGAGTGCCGCCAGTTTCTTTTGCGGCAAGGATTTGAGGAAGCGATCCATACGCATGCCTATCAATATATTGTGGAGTCGTTAGGACTGGATGAAGGTGAGATATTCAATGCTTACCATGAAATTGCCTCGATTCGGGATAAAGATGCTTTTTTGCTGGAATATATTGATACGCTGTCAGATCCGGAGTTTCATACAGGAACACTCGAGAATGATCAAAAACTTCTCAAGGCATTGATTGTTTTTGCCTGTGTAATGGAAGGATTGTTTTTCTATGTTGGTTTTGTCCAGATTCTGGCGTTGGGGCGGCAGAACAAGATGACTGGAGCGGCGGAACAATATCAATACATCCTGCGTGATGAATCAATGCATTGCAATTTCGGTATTGACCTTATTAATACGATAAAAATTGAGAACCCACATCTCTGGACGGAAGTTTTTAGACAGGAAGTGCGTGATTTGATGAAAAAGGCGGTTGATCTGGAGTATGCGTATGCAGAAGATACCATGCCGCGAGGAATTTTGGGATTGAATGCTCCCATGTTTAAGGAGTATTTACGTTATGTATCCAACCGGCGCATGCAGCAGATTGGATTGGATCCTTTATTTCCGGGTGCAGAGAATCCGTTTCCGTGGATGGCGGAAATGATTGATATTAAAAAGGAGAAAAACTTTTTTGAAACGAGAGTAACTGAATATCAATCTGGAGGAGCCCTATCTTGGGATTGATAGATTGAAACTAAACAGTATCTAAATAACAAAAAAGTGCTGAAAGCAAATAATGGCCAACTCGTTTTTAATGACATGAAGGTTTCAGTGTGGGACATCAAAATTGATGCCCTTCAGTGTCTGAAAAGGGATTAAGTATGGGGGAATTTTTAGTCTGGATGGATCGTTGATTTCATGTGTCGTAGACAGGAAATTCTGTTCTACCTTGGCCGAGGGGGCATAGCTTGGGTAAATCAGGGCTACATCATTATCATCTGGTTTGTTAATGCCAGATTTAGAAAAAACAATCTCGTTAACGTGCCTGCCATTTTCAATTCGGGCTGTTAAATTTTCAGAGGCGCAAGGATAGCCCAATTATCAGAGTGTGGCTGAGGGGTGGACAATTCAAGGTATTTTTCAGCCTGACCAAACCCTGATAGCTGCTGTCTTATCCCATGAAAAAAGTGAATAATGCTTTTTAAAACTATACTTTTTGTACAGCTGTTTCTTTATCGCAAATTAATCCCACCTTAGCCTGGTTATGGAAGTAGTCAAATGGCGGTTTATGGTATTTCTGTACAAACAGGTTATCGATGGTCAGACTGGTTCGTTTACTGTGTGGTGTAAGGTTTACTTGGGTTTTTCTCTGAAAGGTACAGTAGTACTGCGTAAATTTTTAAGTTTGAGTTAGGGTTTGCGGTTATAAAGCTTACGCAGGAGTTTTCATTCTTGCAAAATGGTTTCAGGCCGATGTCTATAGATCCGAATTTATGGTGAACAGTCGAATAACGTAAAGAGGCACAGCTTGAATCCGATATGGAGGGTTTGGTTAGCGTTGAACATTTCCTGAAAATACTCTTGGGCTGTCAGGTATGCCGGAGCGGCAATCTTCTTTTTTTTTAGGTGGGATGAAGTCAGAATCTGATTTGTGGAGTCATCGGGGGCTAGGTGCTTAATTATATCTGGGCTGGGTTTTTTCTGATTGCTCTCGTTTATTCCTTGGCTGAATGGCTGATATTTAGGCATGCCGGTATATTTGAAACCATGGTGCATGCCCTTTTTTCCAATGCCGAACTGGGTTTTCACATTGCACTGGGTTTAACCGGAACTATGGCTCTCTGGCTTGGTTTCATGCGTATTGGTGAACGTGCCGGGATTATTGACTTCATGACACGCTGCATCAAGCCTTTTTTTTCCCGCATTTTTCCACAGGTGCCAGAAGAACATCCGGCAGTGGGCTCCATGTGCCTGAACATGGCTGCCAATTTGTTCGGACTTGATAATGCGGCGACTCCTATGGGTTTGCGGGCCATGCGCGAACTTCAGGACCTTAACTCCAGCAAGGAAGAGGCAAGCAATGCCCAGATTCTTTTCATCGTACTGAATGCGTCGGCTGTTACGTTATTTCCAATTTCAATTTTTGCCTACAGGGCCCAGATGGGTGCCCAGGACCCGGCAGATGTATTTGTGCCTATTCTCATCAGCACTTATTTTAGTGCACTGACAGGGCTTGTTTCGGTTTCGGTTGTGCAACGTTTACCCTTTTTCAACCGGGTAGTATTAGGCTGGATCGGAGGACTGACGGTTTTTGTTCTGCTGGTTGCAGCTTATTTTAGCGAACTGCCTCCTGGATCACTGGTATATCAGTCTTCATTGCTTAGCAACTTCATGCTGCTGGGTCTGGTCGGCCTGTTTCTTTCTTTTGGCCTGATTAAACGAATCAATGTGTTTGATGTTTTTATTGAGGGTGCCAAAGAAGGCTTCCAGATAACAGTTGTGCTGATCCCGTATCTTGTCGCCATGCTGGTTGCTGTTGGAATACTGCAGTCAAGCGGTTTGCTGGATGCGGTCTTGACTATCATACGTCACGCAGTTGCCTTGACGGGTCTGGATACCCGCTTTGTTGATGCCCTGCCAACTGCATTGATGAAACCTCTGTCAGGAAGTGGTGCACGTGCCTTGATGATTGAGGCAATGCACCGTTATGGTCCGGACTCTCTTGTTGGGAGAATGGTCTGTATAATTCAGGGAAGCACGGAAACCACATTCTATGTGATTGCCGTCTACTTTGGATCAGTCGGTATCCGGCATACGCGACATGCTATATCGTGTGCCCTGCTTGCAGAATTTGCCGGGGTGGTCTCAGCAATTCTTGTGAGCTACTGGTTCTATGGCTGATTCTGTGCCTGCCCGCCTTGTAAAGCGGGAGGTACTCAGGAATAAGCTGCAGCAGCAGCCTCTACAGCGAGTCCTTTCAGTATGGGAGCTTTCATGCTTCCAAGAATCTCATCAAGTGCGGTCAGGACAAACAGGACATTTTTTTCGTTACTGCTGTAGCCCATTAGACCTATACGCCATATTTTCCCTGATAAATCACCTAGCCCTGCACCAATTTCAATACTGTATTCATTTAGCAGACGTTGGCGAACCATGGCTTCGTCTATGCCTTCAGGAACGATGATTGCATTCAACTGGGGCAGGCGGTAGGGCTCCTCAACCAGAAATCTTAAATTCATGGCTTCAAGTCCGGCCTTGAGTGCCAGGTGATGTTGTCTGTGGCGAGCCCACGAGTTTTCCAGACCTTCTTGATGGAGCATGACCAAGGCTTCATGGAGTCCATAAAGATTGTTGATAGGGGCCGTGTGGTGATAGCTCCGCCGTTTGCCTCCATGCCAGTATGCGGTTACAAGGTTTACATCCAGAAACCAGCTTGGAACTTTGCTGCGACGTTTGCTGATGCGCTCCATTGCCAAATTGTTCATGCTTAGCGGGGATAGCCCGGCAGCACTTGACAGGCATTTTTGTGAGCCTGAGTAAATTGCATCAATTTCCCATTCATCCACACGAAGTTCGGAGCCTCCGGCAGAGGTTACGGCATCAACAATGGTCAGGGCTCCAAATTCATGGGCGATTTCAATCAGTGTGCGGGCATCTGAAAGCGCACCTGTAGAGGTTTCAGCATGAACAAATGCAACCAGCTGCGTATCTGGGTTGGCTTTGAGAGTTTCATTGAGCTTGTTTGGATCGATGGGTCTGCCCCAGTCATCCTTGACCATGATGGCCGTTCCACCGACGCGCTCGACATTCTCTCGCATGCGCCCGGCGAATACCCCATTGTCACATATGATTACCTTGTTTCCGGGTTCAACAAGATTGGTGAAACACGCTTCCATTCCCGCTGAGCCTGGGGCCGACACAGCCATTGTCATGCCATTTTCGGTCATGAAGGCATATTGAAGCAGCGTTTTTAGCTCATCCATCATCTGCACGAAAGCAGGATCAAGATGGCCAATAGTTGGCCTTGACATGGCGGCAAGGACACGTGGATGAACTTCTGCAGGTCCAGGACCAAGCAGAGTGCGAACCGGTGGTTGAAAGGATTGAATTGGCATCTTGTTCTGAGAAAAAATAAAGTTGGGAGAAACTAAAACTGGTTCAGAAGCTCATGCATTATAGAGCCCATCTTTTCCCCCCGCAATAGGTTTGGAATCCTGTTTGCCGGAATTCATTTACCCGTCGCTTTCCTTGCCGTATCAAGATCCTTACAGAGCGTTTCAATCCCATGGATAATGCTCGGTGTTGCCTGGGTAAAATCATTTGCATTCAGAACGAAAATTTTTCCTTGACGGGCTGCTTCAGGCAGCTGCCTGTTCAGCCAAACCAATTTGCTTTGTGATGAAAAGGTGACAATAACATCAGGATCCATGTCAATCAGGGATTCAAGGGATACCTGAGGAGTAGAAAGTCGACTGTTCCCGTAAATATTGTGCCCATTGCAGACTTCGAGAGCTTCACTCATGAAGCTTGCACCATTTACAGTCATGAGCGGGTCATCCCAGATATCAATAAATACCGTAACTGGTTTCCGTGTTGCCTGCATTTTACGTAGCCTGTTCAAATGGCTTTCGAATTGTTCCGCGGCCTTGTTGGCGGTGACTTCTGTACCAGCAAGTTTGCCAATTTCTCTTATGGCTGGTCCGATATCCTCTAGTTTTTGTGTATGGATGCTGACGATATTCAGTCCAAGTTTTTTAAGTCTCTTTATGGTGTTTGTGGGAGTTCCGCCAGACCAAGCGAGAATCAGATCCGGCCTTAGTGCCAGAATTCTTTCTGCATCGATGTGCTCACTGTCTCCTATGATTCGGGCCGTATTGTTTTGAGGTAGTTCAGACCAGGCACTAACTCCAACCAGACGGTTTCCTGCGCCGGCGACCAATACCAGTCGGGCAAGGTTGGGTGCGAGAGTGATTATCCGTTTGGCAGGCAAATCATGGGCATCAGCAACTTTTCCCATGGTCAGGCATATAAGCAGAAGGATTAAAAGGTCATAACGCATCATCATGTTTCTCAGTCAATTTGGTAGAGCGTATGGTATGATCATCCAGATGTAAATAGGTTACCAGGAGCCCTCATGAAGGTATGGATGAAAAGCTTTCGTCCTGTTGGTACGACCCGCCGGGTATACAGAGACGCTGACAGGTTTGTTTATCTCGATGATGAAGCTGACTGGCGATATTTTCTTGAGTTCATGACTGCAAGTGATCGCATTGGTCGATATCGGATGTATGATCGGAATGGTCTCATGATCGCCGAAAATTTAACGGTTGTTGATATTAAAAAGAAAATCCAGCACCTGGCTACTGCTGTTTTCTAGGTTAATGATCTTCAGGTAGCCAGGGGGTTTCACTGATACCTTGCTCCTGATTGATGCTTCTGGCTACAACAAACAGGTAGTCTGAAAGCCGGTTCAGGTAAATTAGATTTTTAGGCTCAACAGGGGAGCTATGGTTTAGATGCCACAGGCTGATTTCCGCTCTGCGGCAGATTCCCCGCGCAAGATGTGCCGCAGACCCTCCAGAAGTGCCGCCAGGAAGGATAAAAGACCGAAGTGGGGTGAGGTTGCTATCGAGCAGATCAATGGCGGTTTCAAGCCGTTTAATATCGGGAGAAGGCCGCTTTGCAAGACTCAGGCTTGCGCCAAGTTCGAAAAGTTCCTTCTGGATTTCAAGAAGCGTTTTTTTGATGGTGTCTGGTAGCGGCTGTGCCAGTATGCATCCAATGGCGCAGTTTAATTCATCTACGGCCCCCAGGGCAATGATCCGTTCGTTATCTTTTTCTACCCTGGTGCCATTGGCAAGTCCTGTTGTGCCTTTATCGCCGGTTTTGGTGTATATTTTTGATCGTCTGTTCATTTCGGTCGTTTTCCTCATATTCTGTATTCATTTCTGTATTCATGGCTAGTGTAGACTATATCCTGGTACCCTGATGCAGGGGCTAGCCAATCCTATTGCCATTTTGGATTCCTTGGCCGTTAAAATCACCACTTTTACCCAGCAAGATATAGGCAACAGGTACTGGCCATTGACCGAGATAGCACTATGCATTAGAGTACAGCCTAATTTTGGCTGCTGTGGGAAGTGTATCTGTTCTTTTCGCTGGCAGTTTGGTTATTATTATAAGACTCAATTAAATCAAAATAAATTAAGAGAGACACATGAAAAAACCTGCTTTTTTTTGCGTGCTGCTTTGTGGTCTGCTGACGATCGCGGCTAATCTGGCTTATGCCGCAGGCGACCCCGTTGCTGGCCAGATGAAAAAATCCATGTGCGCTGGTTGTCATGGCATCCCCGGCTACCGTGTAGCCTATCCTGAAGTCTATAATGTGCCAAAGCTTGGTGGTCAGCATGCTGCATATATCATCAAGGCGTTGCAGGAGTATAAATCAGGTCAGCGTGTTTTTCCGACCATGCATGCCATTGCATCAAGTCTGTCTGATCAGGATATGGCTGATTTGGCAGCTTATTATGCTCAGGCTAAATAAAAACGGGGAAGGAATGACAATGACTAAATTTATTAAGTTGCTGTGGATTGTTGCTCTTGCTGCTTTTGCTGGCCAGGCTCTTGCATCAGGAAATGCAGAGGCAGGCAAGGCCAAATTCGAGGCAACCTGTGCGGCGTGTCATGGTAGCGGTGGCCATAGCACCAATGACATGTTCCCGGTTCTGGCTGGTCAGCATGCAAGCTATATTGTTCATGCTTTACATGCCTATCAAGCCGGTACACGGCATAATCCCATCATGCGTGGCATGGCTGCAGGACTTTCTGACCAGGACATTCTGAATATTGCGGCCTATCTTTCAGGACAAACTGAACTTGTAACAAAATACTAACCGGTCAGGAACGGGGTGTTCCGGTTTTTTTATCAAGGCAGGACAGATAGATTAAGGCATCGGGTGATGTCCGGTTTTTTTGTGCCTGCCATATCATTTCTCCAAGACAGTCCAGTATTTCATGCTGGGCCAGATGTTCGTCACCCAGTTTTGAAACCAGTTGTTCATAGATGGAACGAATTCCATCTGGCTGGTTTATTGCGAGTTGTTCCTCGATTGCAAGGTGCATGGACAGGTGCAGGAAGGGGTTGGTTTCCCCATTTTCCGGTAGCCATTCGCGCTCAATGTTGCTTTCAGGGTTTTCCAGCCATGCCTGATATTCAGGGTGTTCCTGAATAATGGTGGCAATCATTGACTCCATTCCATCAAGAGGTTGATTTTCACGTGCCTTTTGCCATGTTTCACAGAAGTATCGTCGTGTGTCAGCTCGTTCGGGGTTGAACATCAATCTTGTCCTGTTGATTGCCTGTTGAGGAATGATTTCGCCGGATATTCACATAGATCATTTATGATACAGTGGAGGCAGTCAGGAAGGCGTGCCTTGCAGACATAACGGCCATGAAGAATGAGTAGATGATGTGCGTCATGGATATATTCCCTGGGTGTAACCTTTGCAAGCTTGTCCTCAACTTCCCTGACTGTTTTCCCCCGGGCAAGACCAGTTCGATTTGCGACACGGAAAATATGGGTGTCCACACCGATGGTCGCTTCTCCGAAAGCTGTGTTAAGAACCACATTGGCTGTTTTACGACCGACCCCGGGGAGGGCCTCCAGTTCTTTTCTTGTGGTTGGTACCGATCCATGATACTGAGACTGGATAATTTTGCAGGTAGCCAGGATGTGGCGTGCTTTGGTGCGATAATAATTAAGGGATCGGAGGTACTCTTCCAGCTTCTCCAGGCCTAACTCAAGTAAACCCTGAGGGGTATTTGCAATACTGAACAGCACACTGGTGACCTTGTTGACACTCCTGTCAGAAGCCTGTGCGGAGAGCATGACTGCAATCAGGAGCTCGAAGGGGTTGCCATGGATCAGTTCAGTGGTAGGATTTGGGGTGGCTTGGGCAAGACGGGAGAAGATCTCAAGACGCATGGTAGTATTCATGATTTGATTTTTTTCCCGTTTGCTTCGTCAGGTTCTGTCCGGCATTCGAGTTGGGATTGACGCGTTTTTGCTCTTTCAATAGCGGTCTTAATCAAGTCTGCATGGGCTGTTTTCTGGTCCGGCAGGGATTTTTCCTGTCGGGATTCCATGCGTTGTCGTTTTTCCGCCTCAATTTTCTGAAATCTAAGACTGTGGGCAAGATGGCGTCTTCTCGCCAGATCCCGGTCATATATGAGGGTTTCTACAGGATACATGCTGATGCAGTCGACCGGACAGGGCGCAAGACATAATTCACACCCCGTACATTCCTGGCTAATGATGGTGTGCATCTGTTTTGCTGCCCCGATTATTGCATCAACCGGGCAAGCCTTTATGCACAATGTACATCCGATACATGTCAATTCATCGATTTTCGCTTTGGCTGGAGGTTTGGGTACCCCATGAGACGGATCAAGTGGTTTGACCTTTCTTTGCAGGAGATGGGCAAGCCGGACTACTCCCTGCTGCCCACCTGGAGGGCACTGGTTGATATCGGCCCTGCCTTCGGCAATCGCTTCGGCATAAGGTCGACAGCCGGGGAAGCTGCACTGGCCGCATTGCGTCTGTGGCAATATCCCATCAATTCGATCGGCAAGTGAATTCTGCCGGTTTTGTCGGAGTCGGTTCCAGAAAAAGGCGGACATGATCACTAATCATAAAGGGTAACTGAAAGAGCATTATACTATTTCTTCATGCCCAGATGATTATTATGGCTGGCATGTATTTCCAGCACAAGTGGAGGAATGGGCCAGGCAGCATGATATCTGGTTTATCAGGCAAGGGCCTTTATATATCAGCCCGGTATAAACCTGTACCAGTGTGGCCCCGGCACTTATTCTTGTCTTTGCATCCGACCCTGAGGCAATCCCTCCAGCTGCGATGATGGGCAAACTGCCCTGAAGCATTTCATTGAGCCTGATGAGGGTGGCCTGTGCTTTTTCCTTTAATGGGGTACCGCTCAATCCTCCATTTTCCTTGGCAAGGCGCGAGTTTTTAATGCTGGAGTGATCCAGGGTGGTATTGGTCGCAATGACCGCTGAAACAGGATGGTTAAGTAGGCTTTTGGCCAGGTATTCTATGGCCATGCTGTCGAGATCGGGAGAAATTTTTACTGCGAGGGGTACTTTTTTCATCCATGTTTTTGATAGGATTTCAGCACGCCTACATATTCCGTCCAGCAATGAGTCAAGTTTTTGGCCATGCTGAAGACTCCTCAGATCCTGTGTATTGGGAGAAGAGATATTAATGGCAATGTAATCAGCGACGGAATAGACCCTGTCAAGACAGGTCAGGTAGTCATCAAGGGCATTTTCAATGGGTGTATCCATGTTTTTGCCAATGTTGATTCCTAATATTCCGGAGTAATGGGATCGAGAGACATTGGTGACCAGGTTATCTACCCCCTCATTATTGAAGCCCATGCGGTTGATCAGTGCCTGTTGATCGGGAATCCTGAAAAGTCTCGGTTTTGGATTGCCGGGCTGTTTTCTGGGGGTGACCGTGCCTATCTCGATAAAACCAAAACCTAGAAGGGCAAGGGCATCGATATAGGCTCCATTCTTGTCAAACCCGGCAGCAAGTCCAACGCGATTGGGAAAGCGTAATCCCATGCATTCCACTGGATTCTCGGGGGGCTGTTTCAGGATAAGCCGGCCTAATCCACTACGTTCAGCGAGTGCGAGTGACCTAAGGCTGACCTTATGTGCCATCTCAGGCCGCAGAATAAAGAGAAGGTTCCGAAGCAGACTGTACATGATGTTAAAAGACCAGCTCTTTATCCGGAGAAAACTGTGCCATGACGGCACGGAATGAATCCTGAATTTCTGTCAGGGCAGAAAGGCTGTCTGCCTCAAAACGCAGAACCAGTACCGGTGTCGTATTTGATGCGCGGATAAGCCCGAAGCCATCTGGATATTCCACTCTTAAACCATCCAGCCTACAGATGTCGTCCGCACCGGGGAATACGGCTTTATCCTGGAGTTTCCTGATGAATTTCGATGGTTCCCCCTCAAGCATCGGAATGTTGATTTCAGGAGTACTGACAGCGTCGGGCAGGGTATTGAAAATGGTCTCGGCGTCGTTAGACAGCGACAGGATTTCAAGCAGTCTGCATCCGGCATATAGACCATCATCAAAACCGTACCACCGTTCCTTAAAAAAGAAATGCCCGCTCATTTCTCCAGCGAGTTCGGCTCCGGTTTCTTTCATTCGGGCCTTGATAAAGGAATGGCCAGTTTTGCACATCTCGGAATTACCGCCATGATGCCTGATCCAGGGAGAAAGGTTTCGAGTCGATTTTACATCAAAAAGGATAGTTGCTCCGGGTTTTCGGGAGAGCAGGTCTTTGGCAAACAGCATGAGTAGCCTGTCGGCATAGATAATTTTTCCTGTCGAGGTGACTACACCCAGCCTGTCACCGTCTCCATCGAAGGCCAGTCCGATGTCTGCGCCGGATTCAGTGACAGCCTCAGCCAGATCCCGGAGGTTCTCAGGTTTGGATGGATCAGGATGATGGTTAGGAAAATGGCCATCTACTTCACAGAAAATCTCAGTGACCTCTGCACCCAGGCTCCGGTACAGATTTCCGGCAAAGGCACCGGCTACACCATTTCCACAGTCGATGATGATGTGTAAAGGGCGGGCAAGACGGATATCCTGACTGATCCTGTTTTCGTAGGCATCATTGATCTCCTGGTGGTAGAGTGTGCCTGCACCCTGGGTTAGGCTGTTTGCAGCGATTCGTCGATAGAGGCCCTGAATACGATCTCCTGACAGGGTGTCCCCTGCGAGCATCATTTTGAGCCCATTGTATTCAGGAGGATTGTGACTGCCCGTAACCATGATGCCGCTTCCTGTCTGAAGCAGGTGCGTAGCAAAATAGAGCATGGGGGTTGGGACCATGCCGATGTCAATGACATTGACTCCACTAGCAAGGATCCCGTTTGTTAATGATTCTGAAAGTACAGGCCCGGACAGGCGCCCATCCCTTGCGATGACAATACTGTTGATGCCGAGCTCCATGGCTTCAGAACCGATTGCCTGGCCTATGTCCCTGACATTTTCGGGGGTCAGTTCGGTTTGGACTATGCCCCGGATGTCGTAAGCCTTAAAAATGGATTTTGGCAGTCCGCTCATGCGATTCCTTTTAGGTGTTAGGTCTTTGTATTGCAAAAGTTGATGATGCACTGCGATAACCAGTCAAGTTTACCGGGGAAAGGCCCGCATATGAAGCCTGCATGACCTCCTTCCTCAGGATAGTAAAGGGTAATGAATGGCGACACCTGGTTTTGGGTTGGAAGGGAAGCAGCCGGCATAAAGGGATCGTTGCGCGCATTGATAATCAGGGTTGGAAGGGTAATGTAGGGCAGTAATGGCAGGCTGGCTGATTGCCGCCAATAGTCTGTCGCATTCCGAAATCCATGAACAGGGGCTGTGAAAAGATCGTCATACGTGGCAAGTGTGGTGGCATTCAGAATCGCTTTCGGGCTAATCAGGAGTTGATGGGCTGTAATCTTCTGGATGGCTTTAGGTTTGAGTGTGGCCAGAAAATGGCGGGCATAAAGGTAACGGTTTAATCCAGTATCTATGGTTCGTGCTGCGGTTTCAAGTGCCATGGGTGCTGAAACGGCTATGGCTTTCTGAATGAATGTGCACGCATGGTTCTTTGCTTCACCAAGCCATTTTAACAATACGTTTCCACCAAGTGAAACACCTATTGCAAAGCGGGGGAGGCTGGCGGCCTGGTGGGCGAACCAGGACAGTATCCAGTTTACTTCCTCGCTGTCCCCACTATGGTAAGCCCTTGCCTTGATGTTGGCTTTACCGGAGCACCCACGAAAATGCACGACAGCCCCACTTGCTCCGCTAGCGTGAACGGCCTGCATCAGGCTCAAGGCATAATGTGATTCGGAATTTCCTTCCAGTCCATGGAAAAGAATATACAGCGCTTGAGGATGTGGATGGTGATGCCAGGCGATGTCGATAAAATCTCCATCAGGGGTGGGTATCCGTTCCCAGGTGAATGTTAACGGTTCGTTTCGGGCAAACAGGGCCGGGTAGAGCGTCTGCAGATGACCCCCAGGCAGCCAGGAGGGGGCCTGATAATCAGGATGGGGGATGAATGCCATTGCCGGAACCTGACTCTGAGAGTAGCGTGAGCATGGCACGTGCCTTGATCAGGGTTTCCTGGTATTCTTCTTCCAGTGTTGAATCACTGACGATTCCTCCCCCGGCAAAACAGCGTATGACCCCCCTGCTATAGGTGAGCGTCCGGATTGCGATACTGGTATCCATGTCGCCATTGTAATCAATATAACCTATTGCACCGCAATATACTCCTCTTCGGTGAGGCTCCAGTTCTTCAATGATTTGCATGGCCCTATGCTTGGGCGCACCCGTTATGGAACCACCTGGAAAGCAGCCGCGGAGAAGATGAAGGGCATCTTTCCCTGATGCCAGGGTCCCAGTTACCGTGCTGACCAGATGATGTACGTTGACAAAAGATTCAATACCAAAGAGCAGGGGTACTTTTACACTGCCTGGCAGGCAGTTCTTATTCAGATCGTTACGAAGCAAATCGACGATCATTAGGTTTTCAGCACGGTCTTTCTGGCTTTCGGCAAGGATTCTGGCGCTGTCTTCATCCAGGACTGGATTCGGGGACCGGGGACGCGTACCCTTGATGGGTTTGGTTTCGACCTGTCGATCCCGGACTTTCAGAAGCCGTTCTGGAGATGAACTCAATACTTCCAGTTGGGGCAGGTGAAGGTAGGCACAAAAAGGGGCAGTATTGAGTGATCTCAGTTTCCTGTACGCATTGAACCCGTCGCCTTCGGCCCTGGCACAGAACCGTTGGGCGAGATTGACCTGATAACAGTCCCCTTCATTGATGTAGTGCTTGATTTTTCTGAAAGCAGACGCATAACTTTCAGAATCCATGTTTGAAGCAACAGCTGATGTGGTACGAAACGGGTTAATCCTGCTGGAAGCAGGGCTGTGGAGTTTTTCGAGGATATGTGGCCAGCGGTTTACTGTTCCGGGGTCCTGGCCATGCAGGATAGCTTTGGCACTACGGGTTTCATGATCTATGACGACAGCCCAGTCATAGATTCCAATTGCCATGTCAGGTATCTGTTCAGCATCGATGGCTAGACTGGGCAGGTTTTCTATCCGTCTGCATAAATCATATCCAAAATAACCGATGGCCCCCCCTAGAAAAGGCAGATTGGGAAAACGGTACTGGCTGTGTGGAATCAATCCGCGCAGCACTTCGAATGGATCATCCCGGGTTTCTACACGGTGACCATTCTGTTCAATCCGGGTAATGGGTCCATGACATGTGATGGTTGCCCATGGAAATGCGGACATGATGTCGTATCGGCTGAATCCAAAATGGCTTTTTGGCTGTCCGCTGTCCAGAAATACGGACCATGGCTCGGCTGAAATGCGGTCAAACAATTCAGCAGAGTCTTCAGGATAGGGTAGCTGTACAACACAGGGTTCTATCATTGGCTGAGTGAACCTGTTCCTGACGTTTACCAGAATTTCCACCAGTGTTTGCTTGATAATACTTTGGACTGGTCGATAGCCTTGTTATCTGGAAAATTCTGGTTTAAAACTTTGAGACTGTCCGAGGCAAGATGGGTCAATCCGAGCTTTCGATAGGCCTGGGCAAGCAGGATCATTGCATTTTCAGTCTGGGAGGTTTCAGGGTAGTTGAGCAGGACGTATTTGGCCCGGTTTGCAGCAGCAACACATGCCCCACGGCGCAGGTAGTACCGGCCTACACTGATGTCGTATCTGGCCAGGGAATTAACCAGGAATATGAGACGTTTTTTTGCGTCCGGAGCATACCGGCTTTGAGGAAACTGCGTAACCAGGGTCTTGAAAGCAAAAAAGGATGCCTTTGTTTCCTTGGGGTCCCTCAAGGCCATATCCTGGTTTGTCAGACGATCGACGAGGCTACGATGGTAGTTGAAGTTGGCCAGTCCCTTGAGGTAATAGGCATAGTCAACATTCTTGTTGTTTGGATGGAGTTTGATGAAGTTGTCACAGGCGTCACTGGCAGATTGTTCATCGTCTTGCTTGTAGTATGCATATGCAATATCGAGCTGTGCCTGGGTGGCATAGATACCATATGGATATCTTGCCTGAAGAGTCTGGAATTCTGTGATGGCAGCTGTGTAACTGCCGTCCTGCAGGAGCTTGACGGCATTATTGTAGAGTTCCGAAGCAGAAGCGTTCGGATTGTTGTCGGTAGGTACGCTAGCACAGCTTGTTAACAGAAGTGCAAGAAAAAAAGCTAGAATAAGACGCATGAGAGAACCTGATCAAAATTTTATCCATTATAACTTAACTGAAGGGCAATATCAGCTACAGACCCTGAGAGTACCACAAATCCTTTCAGGGTGCCGTCTGGACGTGGCCCTTCAGCGCCTGATGCC
Organism: Pseudomonadota bacterium; assembly: GCA_028873515.1. Taxonomy (GTDB): domain Bacteria; phylum Pseudomonadota; class Gammaproteobacteria; order Burkholderiales; family REEB80; genus REEB80. The sequence continues at coordinate 103,482 of JAGWIG010000003.1, forward strand.
AGACTATTCACGAAACCGTCTGCAGTCATGGATACGCGCGGACAGGGTAAAAGTCAATGGTGCAACGTTGGGTTCAAGCAATAAAGTTTGGGAAGATGACCTTATTGAAGTCCTGCCCTTGCCTTTACCTGAGCAGACCGCTTTTGAACCTGAGGCTTTACCTGTTGATATTGTTCATCAGGATACGGGTTTTTTTATTGTCAATAAAAGGGCAGGACTTGTTGTGCACCCCGGCAGTGGCAATTGGGATGGAACACTTTTGAATGCCTTGCTGCATTACGATCCTGATCTTGCGAAACTCCCCCGTGCGGGAATAGTGCATAGGCTGGACAAGGATACGAGTGGACTTATGGTCATTGCCAGAACATTGCTTTCCCAAACCAGTCTGGTTCGCCAGATCAAGGCGCGTAGTATGTCACGTGAATATCTGGCCCTGGTGGAAGGAAAACCTGAAGCACAGGGAATTGTTGATGCTCCCATTGGACGCCATCCTGTCCATCGGACCAGAATGACAGTTTCGCAGGGTGGTCGCCCTTCCCGCACATTTTATGAAGTGCTTGAGTCGTTTGCGGGTTGCGCCCTGGTACGTTGCAAGCTGGATACGGGCCGTACTCATCAGATTCGGGTACATATGCAGTCCATTGGCCACCCGCTGGTCGGGGATCCGGTTTATGGCAGCCGGACTTCTGGATTTAATGAATTCAGGCGCCAGGCCCTTCATGCCTATCGATTATCCTTTACTCACCCTGGAAGTGGAGAACAGATTTTCTTTGAAACCCCTATGCCTGCAGATATGCTGGATCTGCTTTCCGGATTGAAAAAAAACGGCGATGGAGCCTGATTTCATCATCCCGGACTGGCCGGCACCTTCCAATGTGCATGCATTGGTTACAACCCGTTCAGGCGGAGTAAGCCTGCCTCCTTATGAATCATTCAACCTTGGCAACCATGTCGGTGATGATGCGGATGCAGTAGCCATGAATCGTGCCCAGCTATGCAAGGTATTGCCTTCAGAGCCTTACTGGCTGAACCAGGTGCATGGAAGAGAGGTGGCCGAAATAGACACTTCCGTATTTCAGGCCAATGCGGATGCTGCTATATGCCGAACCGCTGGAAAAGTGCTGGTGGTTATGACTGCAGATTGCCTTCCTGTTCTTTTGTGTGCCTCGGACGGAAGTGTTTTAGGGGTGGCCCACGCTGGCTGGCGCGGATTATGTGCTGGAGTGATTGAAAGTACGCTGGCGAAGATGTGTGTTGAGCCTGGAATGATTATTGCCTATCTTGGACCTGCAATCGGGCCAGAGTTTTTTGAAGTGGGTTCTGAAGTCCGGGATGCCTTCATGCAATCAGGCGAGCGTGCTGCCCAGGCTTTTGTACCGGCAGAATCGGGAAGATGGCTGGGGAATCTGTACGAGCTGGCGCGGCAGCGGCTTGCCCTGGCTGGTGTCAGCAATGTTTTCGGCGGGGAGTTTTGCACCTATCGTGAAGCTTCCCGTTTTTTTTCCTACCGTCGTGATGGTCAGACCGGCCGGATGGCTACACTACTCTGGAAATCATCCTGATTTCATTTTTCCAGCAGATGACGCTTGTCCTTGACCTTAACCCATTCATCCGCATCCGGGGGCGGTTCCTTCCGCGCACTGATCATTGGCCAGATTTTGGATAGTTCGGCGTTGATTCCGATAAAATCCTGTTGATCTTCGGGTAAATCGACATCAGCGAATATCGCTTCTGCAGGGCATTCAGCCACGCAGAGTGTGCAATCAATGCATTCTTCAGGATTGATTGCAAGAAAATTCGGACCTTCAACAAAACAGTCCACCGGGCAGACATCAACACAGTCGGTGTACTTGCATTTGATACAGTTTTCGGTCACGACATAAGTCATGGCTACTCCTTGCTATATTCAGTCTAACAACTGGCAGGTTCGGTCTATAATGAGCAATATTATATCAGGCTTTTTCAATCATGCCGCCTGCAACGGTCATGTTGCTTGATTCATCAATGAGGATGAAGGAACCGAGTTTCCGGTTTTCATGGTAGGGTTCGGCCATGACAGGTTGCAGGACTTTCAGATGAATGTGCGCGATGTCATTGACTTCGACCGTCAATGCAGGTTTTTGCTCAAGTGAATTAATATCCACAAGATAGTCCAGGCTTTCCACTATGGCTTTTACGGTACGGTTTGCATGTTTAAGCAGGTATTTCCGCCGCAGATCCAAAGGGGTTTCAGACAGCCAGCAAATCTTGGCCTCAAATTTCCGAACGGTTTTTGGAAGAGAGTCCTGGCTTGAAACAATCATGTCGCCCCTCGATATGTCAATTTCGTCTTCAAGGGTTACCTGTATGGATTGAGGTGCAATGGCTTCGCCCAGTTCCTTTTCTCCAAGATAGAGGTTGCGGATTCGACTCCGCTGGCCTGATGGGAGAATGGTGACGGCTTCTCCGGTTTTCAGGGTTCCGGATTCAATACGGCCCATATATCCGCGAAAATCGGGCAGTTCAGGGGTCTGTGGGCGGCAGACAAGCTGGACAGGCAGGCGGGCAGGCAGATGGGTCGTGCTCAAGCTGACAGGAACCGTTTCCAGCAGGTCAAGCAGGGTAGGCCCTTTGTACCAGTCAAGATTTTCACCCCGCTCAACCACCATGTCGCCATGAAGTGCGGACATGGGAATGAAATAGAGGTGGGGGATTCCCAGCCGCTTAAGGAAGGGCTCGAAATCGTGCTGGATTTCCTTGAAGCGTTTGTCAGAGTAATTGGCAGTGTCCATCTTGTTGACTGCAATTACAAGGTGCCGGATACCCAGCAGGCTTGAAAGGTATGCATGGCGTCTGGATTGTATGAGAGGGCCCTTGCGCGCATCGACCAGTATGATGGCAAGATCCGATGTGGATGCACCGGTAACCATGTTACGTGTATATTGCTCATGACCGGGTGTATCTGTAATGATGAATTTGCGTCGTGGCGTGGCAAAATAGCGATAGGCCACATCTATCGTAATGCCTTGCTCACGTTCTGCCTGCAGCCCATCTGTCAACAGGGCCAGGTTAAGTCCTTCCTGTCCTTTTTTCATGGTGGTGCGGGCAATGGCATCCAGCGTATCTTCAAAAATTGATTTCGCGTCGTAGAGCAATCTGCCAATAAGGGTGCTTTTACCGTCATCTACACTGCCTGCGGTTGAGAACCGCAGAAGCTCCATGGTTTTCAGAGGAGGGGTGTTGAGTGCGGTCATCAGAAATATCCTTCTTTCTTGCGTAGTTCCATTGATGCATCAGATGTTTTGTCATCCATGCGGGTTGCTCCCCGTTCTGTAATCCGGGTCATTGCGGTTTCAAGAATGATCTCATTGGCATTTTCTGCTTCCGAGATGACCGGGCAGGTACAGCTCATATCCCCTACCGTGCGGAAGCGGACTGTGATGCGCTGTGTCAGTTCACCTGGTTTGGGTCTGACCAGATGGGAAACGGGTAACAGCGAGCCATTGCGTTCAATGACTTCCCGCTCATGGGCGTAGTAAAGTGCTGGAACTTCAAGTTGTTCATTGTGGATATACTGCCAGACATCAAGTTCGGTCCAGTTACTGATGGGGAAGACACGCATATGCTCCCCTGGGTGGACCCGTGTATTGTACAGATCCCAGAGTTCTGGACGCTGGTTTCTGGGATCCCATTGGCCAAATTCATCCCGAAAGGAAAAAATGCGTTCTTTTGCACGGGCTTTTTCTTCATCCCGTCTTGCGCCTCCAAAACAGGCATCAAACCCAAACTCTTCAATGGCATCAAGCAAGGTGGTCGTTTGAAGGGTGTTTCTGGACTGATTGGGTTTTTCGATGATCCGGCCGGCATCAATAGAATCCTGGACTGATCGCACAATCAGTTTTACCTTTAATTTGTTTGCTAGCTTATCCCGGAATTTAATAACTTCTGGAAAGTTGTGCTCGGTATCAATATGTAGGAGCGGAAAAGGAATTCTTCCAGGCAGGAAGGCCTTTTCAGCAAGCCGTAACATGACAATGGAGTCCTTCCCCCCGGAAAAAAGCAGGACCGGATTTCTGCATTCTGCGGCCACCTCACGCATGATGTGGATGGCTTCGCTTTCCAGTGCCTCAAGATGGGTCAGTCGATTAAAGGTCATCATTTTCTCATCCCATCAGGCGCTAAGTGGAGTTGCCGGGTGCAGGCCGCATTCCTTGCTGTCTGGGTTTTCCCACCACCAGCGTCCGGCGCGAATGTCTTCTCCCCGGGTAATGGCGCGTGTGCAGGGTGCGCAGCCAATGGATGGATATCCCTTGTCATGCAAGGAATTGTAGGGGAGATCCTGTTCCTGGATAAAATCCCATATCTCTTTCTCCGTCCAGTTGGCCAGGGGGTTGAATTTTTGCAATCCATGCAACTCATCCCACTCGGTATCCAGAAGGTTTTGCCTTGTTGTGCTTTGATCCCGGCGCAAACCTGTAACCCAGGCTTTTTTTCCGGCGAGCGCCCTGTTAAGTGGCTCAACCTTACGGATATGGCAGCATTGTTTTCGAAGCTCTATACTGTTATAAAAGGCATCAGGGCCGTTTTTTTGCACATAATCCTCGATTTCTGCTGCAGCAGGAAAAAAGATTCGGAATTCCGTTTCAGGATAACGCTGCCGAATGGTCTGCATGAGCGCGTAGGTTTCCTGGGGCAGGCGTCCGGTATCCAGGCTAAAAATCCCGATTCCAGGAGCATGGCGTGAAATGAGATCGATGAGAACAACGTCCTCCGCACCAAAACTGTTCGCAAATACCGCTGGTGTATGGTGTGCAGAGATATGTTTCAGCAAGGAGACCGTGTTCATTGTTTTCTGGCTATGGTTCATGAGGTTTTCCTCAAATGGATTCAAGAACTGCTTTTTTTTGTACCTTGACCAGAAAACCCTGGTCGTGAATTTCGGTTCCCAGAACGGTTTGTCCCTCATCACGCAAGGTTGCAGCCAAGGTTTGGGCGTGTTCACTTTCCTTGACAAGCAGGTGTAGCTCATCTCCTTTGGCCAGATGTCCAAGTTCCTCTCGGGCCTGCTCCATATTGGAAATCGTAGAGCCTTCGAGGGGAACAACGCGTGCCTCGACCCATGCTGTAGTCAGTACCTTTTCAGTCATCGACATGGTCAGGTCAAGCTGGGGATCCATTTTCATGGCCAGTCGCGCAGCATCGTCCATCCATTTGTCGACTTCGGAACATAGAAGCGTAAAAGAGGGTGCGTCAAAAGTCTGGGCCAGTATTTTCTGTCTGGAGGATATCTGGTCCAGCTGTTTGGCCAGATCAGGCTGGCTTTCGGCAATGAGTCTGGCAATTTCATCCAGATCCTGAACCTGTATCTGTTTATGCCCAAGAACGGAAAGCATGGCCTGGCCAACTAGCCGTGTCAGGGATTGGCTACATTCAAGGGCGCTGTCAAACTGACGCTGATAAATAAGCGAGTTACGGCATGTGCGCTCATATGCGGCTTCTGAAAAATTTGCTGTTGCAGGGTTGTGTGCAGAACCCGCACATTCCCCTCCACCAAGCTGCAGGACCCTGAAGTCAGTCTCATCATCGAGATCCCGTAGAACGAATGGGAGATCCTCCTGATTTACGGCTACCAGATCGGCTAACAGTTCACTGAAGTAGCCTTGTCCCTTACGTCTTGCCCAGAGGAAAAATGTTTCCTCTGGGTCCCGGGTCGAGAGGTAATTTTCTTCAACTTTTTTGACCGCACCCTCAATTCGTGCAACAGGCACTTCAGGTCCCTTGATGGCAATACCGTAGCCAGTTCGGCCATCTCCGCCAAAATACATCTGGTAGTGAGGTACCAGTTTGCCAAAAAGGCGTTTTCCCTGACCATAAATTCCGATATCCGCCATTTCAGGCTGGGCACATCCATTCTGGCAGCCAGAAATCCTGATCTTCAGATCTGCAGGGCCTCCATGGAGTCTTGTTGCGGCTTTCCGGCTTCCCGTGATACCGAGTCGACAGGTAGTTGTTCCCGGGCAGGCGACAACATCATCCCCGGTTCTGGGAAGCCCCAGCTTAAGTTTTTCGAGGCCTGCGACCAGGGCATCAACCGTGGCATTGGGAACGTCGGGAATAATCAGGTTCTGATCCTGGGTTGTGCGTATCCGCGAAAGCCCATATTTTTCAAGCAGGCTGGCAATACCGCGCATCTGTTCGGCAGTCATGTCGCCAATAGGTAAACTTACCGGCAAAATGCAAAGCCCTTCCTGTTTTTGCCGGGTGATTTTTCTTGGCGCGCCGGTTCCGCAAATGCAGGTGCCAGGGTGATGATTCCAGTTTCCGCGTGGTACCGGTCCTGCATAGGACTCCCTGATCCTTGCGACTTCTTCCCGGTATTTTTCTAGAAAACCGTCGATACCGAAACGGGCAACCAGGAATTTTGAACGGGATTTGGCCCGTTTCGTCCGGTCTGAATATTTGTGGTGGAGTGATATGAGTGCCTCAATAGTCGGCAGCAGGAGCTGTTCTTCGAGGAAATCCTCGACAATGATAGCTTCGTAGGGTTTGTGGCCCAATCCTCCTCCCGCAAGCACCTTGAATCCGAAATGAGCATTTTTTGTAACTGGAACGACTCCGATGTCATGCATCATTCCCTGCGCTGCATCATTTGCACAGCTTGAAAAGCTGATTTTGTACTTGCGTGGCATGTATTGGGTCAGGGGGTGGCGTAATAGATAATGGACCGTTGCATCCTTGAATGGCGTGATATCAACAATCTCCCCTGGACATAAGCCTGATAAGGGAGCCATGGTGATGTTGCGGATTGTATTGTTGCAGGCTTCACGGGTAGTAATACCTGCCTGGGCCAGCAATTTCAGCGCCCTGGGCGTGTGCGCTACGGGAACGTAATGAAGTTGGATATCCTGTCGTGTCGTAACATGTGCCAGGGGGTGGTCAGTAACGGCTTCCATGGTGTCTGCAAGGGCTGCAAGCTGCATTCCGGTCAGTTCTCCACCAGGAATCTTGCAGCGTATCATATGCAGTCCTTCCTGCCGTTGCCCATACACACCCTGCTGAAGACGCATGGACATAAACCTGTCGGCATCCATTTGCAGGTTAAGATAGGCATTGACCGCTGATTCATAGCGATCAAGTTCTTCAAAATCTATGATGTCTGGTGCATCTAACATAGTGGTTTCCTGAAATGGTTTGTACTAACTAATGAATTTAAGTCCAATACCTGTAAGCAGGACTGCAAGGAGTTTTTGCATCAGGCGTTCAGGTATCTGGTCACCTATTTTTTTGCCAAGCCATATGCCTGGGAGTGAGCCGATCAGTAAGCCGGCAAGAAGATGCAGATCGATGGCGCCCAGTTTCAGCTGCCCGAATCCGGCTATTAAAGTGAGTGGCACTGTGTGCATGACGTCACTGGCAATAAGTTTCTTTGTCGGACGGTCTGGATATAGGGCAAGCAGCAGGGCAAGTCCGATGGCACCTGCACCGACAGAGGTTATGGTGACCAGGGCACCGATTGCTATACCAGCCAGGACAGTAAGCCGTATCGCTGAGGCAGGAGTGCAGCCTGCCCGGATTTTTCCGGCAAGGAGTTTTTCCTTGAATAACAGGGCGATTCCAGTCAGTAATAAGGCAAATCCTAAAACAAGAGCCAGAACATGGCTGTCCGGCCTGCCAAGATATGTTTCAGCTAGGAGCGTTATGAGGGCAGAAGGAATGCTGCCCGCCGTCAGTGCCAGGCAAACGGGCCAGTCTACCTGGCCTTGAATGGCATAGGTCAGGCTTCCGCCAGCCTTGGTAATCCCGGCAAAAAGCAGATCGGTGCCAATCGCGATAGCGGGTGGGATTCCGAAACCAAAAATGAGAACAGGCGTCATCAGCGATCCCCCGCCGACGCCAGTCATCCCGATGATTGTGCCAACCAGAAGGCCAGTCAGTGTGTACAAAAAGAACATGCTATTCCTGTTGTGATACCGGAACATCCTTTAATCCGGCAGAGTGTGAAATATAGCAAGAGAAGTCTATTCTGAAAAAGAATATGATATTATACTTTTATGCGTGTTTATTATATGGGGACAGGTTATGAAGCTCCAGCAACTGCGTTACGTGACGACGGTGGCACGTCAGGGCATGAATGTCTCTGATGCAGCCGTGATTCTCAATACTTCACAGCCAGGAGTGAGCAAGCAGATCAGTATGCTTGAAGACGAACTGAATGTGGACATTTTTGTACGAAGTGGCAAACGGTTGACGGGATTGACTGAACCCGGGCAGCTCATTTGCCGTATAGCAGAAAGAATACTTAGGGAGGCCCAGAACGTAAAGCGGGTTGCAGAGGAATTTACCCAGGAGAGCAATGGAAGCCTCGTTATTGCAACTACTCATACTCAGGCCCGGTATGCCTTGCCTAAAATTGTCCAGGCTTTTCGCGAGCAGTATCCGAATGTCCGTTTGGGCCTTCATCAGGGTAATCCTGTGCAGATAGCTGAACAGGTCGCTTCAGGTGACGCGGATATAGCAATCGCAACAGAAGCCATGGAAGGGTTTGACGAATTGGTCATGCTTCCCTGCTATAGCTGGAATCGCAGTGTCATTGCGCCTCCTGGCCACCCTATACTTGAAGGCAGGCTGACGCTTGAACGGGTTGCATGTTATCCCATTGTTACCTATGATTTCGCCTTTACCGGGCGGACCTTGATGAACAAGGCTTTTGAAGCGCAGGGGTTGATACCGAATGTTGTATTGACAGCGATAGATTCAGATGTCATCAAAACCTACGTCGAGCTTGGCCTCGGAATTGGCCTGGTCGCATCCATGGCTTTTGATCCGCTTCGTGACAAGGGGTTGCGGGAAGTTGACGCTTCTCATCTTTTTGAGCCTAGCACTACCCATATTACCTTGCGCCGCGGTGCTTATCTGCGGGGTTTCGCCTTTTTTTTCATAGAGCTTTTCGCTCCCCACCTGACTCGGGTGGAAGTCGAAAAGGCAATTGGGATTAATGGCTAAATTCTTTAGCTTTCCTGATTTTTCGGGGGCGGATTTTTCCTGTCGCGTTTTTTTACCCGACCCCTGGCAGGAGCCCCGACAATCCAGAGCAGCAGGGCTGAAGGGAAAAGGCCATAAAAGAGGAAAAGGGATACTCCTGAAATCAGGGTAGGAGAGACCAGCGCCATCATTAAGGTGACATATATCCAGCCTATAGCAACAATGTACATTGGATGCCTTTATTTTGAGGGCTATCGGGTTTCAGGGTTTAGGGTAGAATTATACCTTTTTTCAGGCATTTGCTTTGGCAAGGAATATTTAATGTCTTTATCCAGTCCGAAAATCGGGTTCGTATCGCTCGGTTGTCCCAAGGCATTGGTGGATTCCGAGCATATTCTTACGCAGCTCCGTGCTGAAGGGTATGGTATTGCACCAGATTATGCCGATGCCGATCTGGTGGTTGTGAATACTTGTGGATTTATTGATGCCGCAATTGATGAGTCTTTGGAGGCTATTGGAGAAGCCCTGAATGAAAACGGGCGGGTGATTGTGACGGGTTGCCTTGGGGCAAGGGAAGAACTGGTGCGTAATGCGCATCCCCGTGTTCTTGCCGTAACAGGACCTCATTCATTGCCTGAAGTCATGGCAGCCGTTCATTCCAATTTACCACGACCGCATGATCCTTTTATGGATCTTGTGCCCCCTGCCGGGATCAGGTTAACGCCAAGACATTATGCCTATCTGAAAATTTCAGAGGGCTGTAATCACCGCTGCAGCTTTTGCATCATTCCCTCCATGCGTGGAAACCTGGTATCACGATCTGTTTCGGATGTCATGCGGGAAGCTGAAAATCTTGTTGAATCCGGTGTAAAAGAGATCCTGGTCATTTCTCAGGATACTTCGGCCTATGGTGTGGATATGAAATTCCGGATGGGGTTCTGGCAGGGGCGGCCGGTCAGGACACGAATGAAGGAACTGGCCGATGCATTGGGTGATTTGGGTGTCTGGATTCGCCTGCATTATGTCTATCCTTATCCGCATGTCGATGACGTTATTCCCCTGATGGCTAAGGGGCGGATTCTGCCCTATCTGGATGTCCCGTTTCAGCATGCATCGAAGAGGATACTCAAACTCATGAAGCGACCAGCAAGTGCTGAGGATAATCTGGTCCGCATTAAACGCTGGCGCGAAATCTGTCCGGACATAACCTTGCGTTCAACCTTTATTGTTGGCTTCCCAGGGGAAACCGAGGCAGAGTTTGAAGAACTGCTGGATTTCCTGGAGGAATCCCAGCTTGACCGGGTAGGCTGTTTTGCGTATTCGCCTGTACCAGGCGCAGCAGCCAATGAACTTCCTTCTGCCTTGCCTGAAGAAATAAAGGAAGAGCGCAGGGAACGTTTTATGGTATTGGCATCCCAAATCAGTACCCAGCGACTGGAAAAGAAAATCGGCCAGAAAATCATGGTGATCATTGATGAGGTCACTGAGGAGGGTGCCATAGCCCGTTCCATGGCTGACGCACCGGAAATAGATGGCTTGGTGTATGTTTCAGCTGGACGGAACCTTGCATCGGGAGACAGGGTTTGTGTTGTTGTGAAGGATTGCAGCGAATATGATTTGATGGCAGATCTGGTTTAGTGACGGTTTGGTTTCAGATCAAGAGGGGTGGTTCATCCAGGAGGGCTGACTGTTCACGCAGGGCAAGAATCTGTTCCTGCCAGTAGCGTTGTGTATTGAACCATGGGAAATTTGAGTGAAATGCCGGGTCTGTCCAGCGGCTACCCAGCCAGGCGGCATAATGAATCATGCGTAGTGTGCGCAATGGTTCGATGAGGAGTGTTTCTGAAGGGTCGAAGCGGTGAAAGGTATTATAGCCCGAGACAAGTGTTTGCAGTTGTTGGGCCTGAATATCACGATCCCCGGAAAGCAGCATCCATAAATCCTGGATTGCCGGTCCCATCAGGCAGTCGTCCAGATCCACAAAGTGGCAACCTGCCTCTGTCCATAAAAGGTTCCCAGGGTGGCAATCGCCATGTAGACGGATGAAAATCCGGGCAGGATGGAGGTTGAATAGCGCTTCAACCTTGGAGAGAACTTCTTTTGTAATGCTGGTATAAACCGGGATGAGATCGACTGGAATAAAGCGGTTTTGGACTAGCCATTGGGCCGCATCATATCCATAATTTCTGGCATTGATGGTTATCCGGTATTTAAAGGCCCGGATTGCTCCAATTGCATGAATGCGTCCTATCAGAAGTCCAATACGCTTTAGTATGGCTGAATCTTCAAGATCCGGAGTCCTGCCGGGTTGCATGGGCCATAGGCTGAAGCGGAAATCGGGAAGGGCATGCAGTGTGAGACCTTCCCTGCTTTTGAGAGGAGCGATAACTGGAAGCTGGGCCAATGAGAGTTCCTCTATAAAAGCATGTTCTTCCAGAATCTGGTCGTTATCCCATCGATCGGGCCGATAGAATTTGGCTATGATTGATCTTCCTTCTCCAATGCCAACCCTGTATACCCGGTTTTCAAAGCTGTTAAGCGCAAGCAGCCGGCCATCCGTTGTAAAACCGAGGGTTTCGACAGCATCGAGAATCCGGTCAGGGGTAAGCCTGGAGAAGGGGGCTTTCGCCATTCTGAACATCCTTTTGGGAAAGCATCCGCTTTATTATTCAGGCCGCATCTGTGGGAAAAGAATGACATCCCGGATGCTTGGGCTATCGGTCAGAAGCATGATGAGCCGATCTATGCCTATCCCTTCACCTGCTGTTGGTGGGAGGCCGAATTCCAGCGCACGGATATAATCAGCGTCATAATGCATGGCTTCTTTATCCCCGGCATTTTTCTGGAGTGCCTGCTCGCTGAACCGGGCAGCCTGATCCTCTGCATCATTGAGTTCTGAAAATCCATTGGCCAGTTCACGGCCGACAATATAGAGCTCGAAACGATCCGTGATTTCAGGATTTCTATCATTGCGTCGAGCAAGCGGGGAAACTTCCGCGGGATAGTTGATAATGAATGTTGGTTTGAAAAGCAGCTGTTCGGTAGTTTCTTCAAACAGCATCAGTTGGAGTTTTCCCAACCCATCATCTTTCTGGAATCCGATTCCAAGCTTGTCCAGTTCCGCACCCACGAAGACCCTGTCATTCAGCTTTTCTGCTGTATAGGCAGGGTGGTAACGGGACATTGCATCGCAAATGGTCAATTTGTCAAACGGACTTTCCAGATCGACTTCACGCCCCTGGTAGACTAATCTTGCGCTACCTGTGGTTTCCACTGCAATTTTACGCAACATGGACTCAGTGAGGTTCATCAGGTCGTTGTAGTCTGCATAGGCTTCGTAAAATTCAAGCATGGTAAATTCTGGATTATGCCGGGTTGACAGGCCTTCATTTCTAAAATTCCTGTTTATCTCAAATACTTTTTCTATTCCTCCTACCACCAGTCGTTTCAGGTACAGTTCCGGAGCAATACGAAGGAAGAGCTGCATGTCCAGTGCATTGTGATGAGTGATGAACGGGCGGGCTGTTGCCCCTCCTGGTATGGGGTGCATCATGGGTGTTTCCACCTCCATGAATCCACGTTCGGTCAGGAAATTCCGGATGCCCTGTACGACCTTTGATCGAACCGTAAATACCTTCCGGGTCATTTCATTTGTAATAAGATCAAGGTAGCGCTGGCGGTATTTGAGTTCCTGGTCAGTCAGACCATGAAATTTTTCAGGAAGGGGACGAAGTGATTTCGTCAGAAGGTAGACGTGGTTTACCCTGACGGTCAGTTCCCCCGTCCGGGTTCTGAAAAGCGTGCCCTCTGCACCCAGGATATCACCTAAATCATACTGGTTGAATGTCTCCAGCATGTCTTCTCCCACGGCATCTTTTGTAACATAGATCTGGATGCGTCCGCTCATGTCCTGCAAGGTGGCAAAACTTGCTTTTCCCATGGCCCGTTTGAGCATCATGCGCCCCGCAATGGCTACATTTATACTGGCAGGTTCAAGTCCGGCATTATCCTGGCCATCATGTATAGCATGCAGTTCTGCAGCAAGATGCGTTCTCCTGAATTGGTTGGGGTGGGACCAGCCGCTTTCCCGGAGTTTCTGGAGTTTCTGCCGTCGTTCGTCGATGATGGCGTTTGAATCGGGTATTGTGTTCTTGTCAGTCATATTTACCTGTAATTATACGGCCTGCTTGAGGCTTTCATTGATAAATGGATCCAGATCACCATCCAGAACGGCTTGAGTATTACCGACTTCAACGTTAGTCCGTAAATCCTTTATCCGGGATTGATCCAGAACATACGAGCGTATCTGGTGGCCCCAGCCAATATCAGATTTGGAGTCTTCCATGGCCTGTTTTTGTTCGTTTCGTTTGCGCAGTTCAAGTTCATAAAGCCTGGCCTTGAGCATGCTCATCGCTTCAGAGCGGTTCTTGTGCTGAGAGCGATCATTCTGGCACTGAACGACAATGCCGGTAGGAAGATGTGTGATCCGGATAGCAGAATCGGTTTTGTTGATGTGTTGCCCGCCTGCTCCGGAAGCACGAAAGGTGTCAACCCGTAGATCAGTTGGGTTGATCTCGATTTCAATGGAATCATTCACTTCAGGATAAACGAAAATACTGGCAAAGGAGGTGTGTCTGCGGTTGCCTGAGTCGAAAGGGGATTTTCTGACAAGGCGGTGTATTCCGGTTTCCGTGCGTAAATATCCGAATGCATATTCTCCAATAATTTTCAGGGTGGCACTTTTGATGCCAGCAACCTCACCTTCGGATTCTTCAAGCACCTCAACCTGGAACCCGTGTCTTTCAGCATAACGGATATACATCCGCAACAACATTGAGGCCCAGTCCTGTGCCTCTGTTCCGCCTGAGCCTGACTGGATATCAAGAAAACAGTTGTTTGGATCCATTGGGTTATTGAACATGCGCTGAAATTCAAGCTCTGCAGTCCGGCTTTCTATTTTATCCAGTTCATGGCTGATATCCGACAGGGTCCGGTCGTCTTCCTCGGCACGGGCAAGCATGAAAAGTTCCTGCAAATCGGAAAGACTGGTGTCAATTTGACCCAATGTGTTCACGATTCCGCTAAGTGTGCTTCTTTCCCGGCCTAGTGCCTGTGCCTGCTGGGCATCTTTCCATATTTCGGGATCCTCTAGCAGGGCATTGACTTCAGTCAACCGTTCCTGTTTGCGATCGAAGTCAAAGATACCCCCGTAATTGCTGGCCGCGATTTGCAAGATCTGCCATGCGTGCGTTGAGGGCATTTAATTGTTCAGCTTCCATATTTCGAATCATAGCCAGAGTAAAAGGAAATTATACCTTGGGGTCGGCATTTTGCGAAGTTCTTAGCCTGGCAGGCTACGCCGCCATATTTTCCACAAGTCTGATTTCCTGGTCTCGATGTGGTGGGCATGCAATGGTGTCATGAGATGAATGTCGATGCAGTTGAGTTGATTCGATTTAAGAGAAGCAAGAAGGGGGGCAAACCAGTTGTCTTCGATATTTTTGATCTCCTTGTTCCAGGCGGCTTCGTCACCAAATTTTTCTGTAACGAGCAGGTCTTCAAGGATAACGAGATCTCCGGACCTTATGTTGGAAAGCCATAAATCTGCAGACGGGGGCAATATCATGTGATCCAGATTACCCAGGGTTGCAAGTCCCGCTGCAAGCGGATTGTTGCTCAGGATCCGTTCCCATGGGCGAATCCTTGTGACAGGCAATGATCCCTGACCCCATGGCCAGAGGCTGTTGACTGCTAGTTCACCTCTGGCCTCCCTGGCTTCATTGACGGGATGCTCGAAGAGCAGCATCTGGATTTCATTAAGCAGGGTTTTCCAGTACATCCCTTTTTCACCTGATGGCAGATAGGCGTTAATGTCCTGACCTGCAACCTGGTCTTTTGGATGGAAAACAAGATTCTCTTCAGTATCGAGGTGCAGATACCATCGGGTAGGATTGGGGGTGAAAACGTGGAGGTTTTGGTCCTTGAAATATTTATTTATGGTGTGTGCCAGTTCATTGGCTTCATCCTGTTCAAGCCTTAATGCTTCGGTATCAAGCAGGATGAGCTGATTCCGGTTAAGATGAAGATGGACAGGATCGATTCTTATCCAGTAGCCTTTTCTAGTGTCAAGCTGGTCAGCAAGTCCGGTGATGGCGCCTATTCCGGTATTGGCAGGAAGGCCAAAACTTGAAAGAAGAAATGCATCCATGCCCTGAATGGGTAGTGGAGGTGAGCGGCGGCCCCGCGTGCAAAGAAGGGTAAGGGCCTCTGGTAGTGATGGTGATCTGTCCCCCTCACCTATAAGGCCAGGTAACAGGATGTGGCAGTTTGACATGGCTTGAATCCTTTGTTGGCGCGTTTGGCCGCATTGTGGCACACTTTCATTTTATTCTAGAGTCTTATCATTGTGCGATTTTTTGAACTGTTTATCGGTCTACGCTATACCCGCGCAAAACGACGAAACCACTTCATCTCTTTCATTTCCATGACTTCAATGTGTGGCATTGCTTTGGGCGTTGCTGCACTGATTATTGTCTTATCGGTCATGAATGGATTCCAGAGCGAACTCCGTACACGTATTCTGGGAGTGGCAGCCCATGTTGAAATTGTTGGAAATGCTGCGCCAGTTCGGCACTGGCAGCATATTGCTGCTGTGGCGAATCGTGATCCGCGAGTGATGGCCAGCACTCCCTATATCGAGGCGCAGGGACTTTTAACCCATGACTCAGCGGTACAGGGGGTCATGGTAGAAGGCATCGAGCCCGGAAGTTTTGATAAGGTCGCAGACATTTCTTCACATATGGAATCGGGAAGCCTGACTTCATTGACACCTGGGAGCTATCATATCGTTATAGGCACTGAACTCGCCCGGGCGCTGGGTGTCAGGGTGGGGGACAGGATTATGCTTGTAGCTCCTGAAGGTCAGGTTACCCCTGCTGGAATGTTGCCCCGGTTAAGGCAGTTTACGGTAGGAGGCATTTTTGATATCGGCATGTATGAGTATGATTATGGTTTTGCGCTGATAGCCCTGAAAGATGCTGCCACCCTATACAGGATACAGGGGGTCACCGGAGTTCGCCTTAAGCTTCATGATCTTTACAAGGCGCCCCAGGTTTCGGCTGCGCTCTCGAATCAACTGCCCCCTTCTGTCAGCGTCATTGACTGGACCCAGCAGCATGCCAGTTTTTTTCGGGCCATCGGAATTGAAAAGAACGTGATGTTTATTATTTTGCTGCTGATTGTTGCAGTTGCGGCATTTAACATTGTCTCGACGCTTATCATGATGGTAACGGACAAGCAAAGTGATATTGCGATTTTGCGGACACTGGGAGCCTCTCCGACCAGTATAATGGTCATCTTTATCGTGCAGGGTGTTTTGATTGGGGTAATAGGAACACTCATTGGAGTGGGTTTCGGTATTCTTGTGGCGAAAAATATAGACGTGATTGTGCCTTTTATAGAACATGTAACCGGAGTGCATTTCTTGAGCAGAAAGGTTTATTACATTAGCGAGGTTCCCTCCAAGCTGGAATGGACGGACGTTTATACGACGGGACTGGTTTCCATGCTGCTGTGTTTTCTGGCCACGCTTTACCCTAGCAGACGGGCGTCTCGAACCAATCCTGCCGAAGCGTTGCGTTATGAGTGAAGAAATAGTTATCCAGGCCAAAGAGGTGACAAAGGTATACAGGCAGGGTCGCACCCAGATTCCGGTACTGAAGGGAATTAATCTAACTCTCATCCGAGGTGAATCAGTTGCGATTGTTGGTGCTTCTGGATCGGGGAAAAGCACGCTCATGCATCTGCTGGGCGGGCTGGATGCACCTAGTTCCGGAGAGATTCTGGTGCAGGGTAAATCATTGATGAAACTAAATGAGAAGGCCCGTGGCCTGATGCGAAACCAGTCAATGGGTTTTGTTTACCAGTTTCACCATCTGCTTCCTGAATTTACGGCCCTTGAGAATGTGGCAATGCCCTTGTTGATCCGGCGCATGAAAAAAGATGAGGCTGAAACTATAGCAGCCGAAATGCTGGCCAGGGTCGACCTGTCGCACCGGCTTTCACATCAACCCGGTGAGCTATCCGGGGGGGAGCGCCAGCGCGTGGCGATTGCCAGGGCACTTGTTACCAGACCAGCCTGTGTGCTTGCCGATGAGCCAACGGGGAATCTGGATCGACATACTGCTGAAAAAGTGTTCAATCTGATGCTTGATCTGAATCTGGAACTTGGGACAAGCATGGTGGTCGTGACACATGATCCCCAGCTTGCAGGCAGGCTAGGAAGGGTTATGGAACTTGATGAGGGGCACCTTAGTCCTGTGCAGTTTCCCAGTGAGCGTTGTCTGGCAACTGAAACAGGGATATAATGCTCGGGCTTAGGCGCGTAGCTCAGCTGGTTAGAGCACTACCTTGACATGGTAGGGGTCGTTGGTTCGAGTCCAATCGTGCCTACCAAACATCACGCGAAGTCAGATCCATTGCGGGCTCGACCCCGGTGTGTCTGGCTTCTGCTGTTTTAGGGACTGTGGACCTGTTGCCAGTATTGGTCCTGGAGGTTAGATTGCCACAAATCCGGTTACCTGATGGTTTGGTGCGACATTTTGAAGCACCGGTTACAGTTGGCGCCATTGCTTCTGGCATTGGTTCCGGTCTGGCACGTGCCGCACTTGCCGGGAAGGTTGATGGCAGGCTCGTGGATCTGTCTTATCAGGTAGATCATGACTGTGATGTCATCATTGTGACAGATCGGGATGAAGAGGGCCTTGAGATAATACGGCATTCGACTGCCCATTTACTGGCTCAGGCAGTCAAGCAGCTCTATCCGGATGCCCAGGTGACAATTGGACCGGTCATTGAAAATGGCTTTTACTATGATTTTTCATATAAGCGTGGTTTTACTCCGGAAGATCTTGAGGCCATTGAACAACGCATGAGCGAGCTGGCAAACCAGGATATTCCTGTTTTCAGACGGGTTATGGCCCGTGACGAGGCTATCCGTTTTTTCCGCAATATCGGCGAGGACTATAAAGCGGAGATCATTGAAGATATTCCTTCCGGTGAGGAACTTTCTCTTTATAGCCAGGGCGAATTTACCGATCTGTGCCGGGGCCCACACGTCCCTTCTACCGGTAAGCTTAAGGTATTTAAATTGATGAAAGTGGCCGGGGCATTCTGGCGGGGTAACTCAGATAATGAAATGCTGACCCGTATTTATGGTACGGCCTGGGCAAAGAAAGAGGAACTGGATACCTATCTTCATCGTCTGGAAGAAGCGGAAAAACGGGATCATCGCAAGATTGCCCGGCAGCTGGATTTGTTCCATTCCCAGGAAGAAGCTCCTGGAATGGTTTTCTGGCATCCAAAAGGATGGGCGTTATATCAGGTTGTTGAGCAGTATATGCGTGGGATATTCAATGAAAATGGATATCAGGAAATTCATACACCTCAGGTTGTTGACAGGGTTTTGTGGGAAAAATCAGGTCACTGGGAACAGTTTTCCGAGATGATGTTCACGACCTCTTCCGAGAACCGGGATTACGCGATTAAACCGATGAACTGCCCCTGCCATGTCCAGATTTTCCGGCAGGGAACCAAGAGTTATCGTGATTTGCCCATAAGGCTTGCAGAATTTGGTTCCTGTCACCGGAATGAACCATCTGGCACTTTGCATGGCCTTATGCGTGTCCGGAACTTTACCCAGGATGATGCCCATATTTTCTGCAGGGAAGAGCAGATACAGGATGAGGTTTCGGTTTTTATTGATTTGCTTCACCGGGTCTATCATGACTTTGGATTTGACGAGATATTGGTCAAGCTTTCTACCCGCCCTGAAAAACGGGTTGGAGATGACGCATTGTGGGACAAGGCAGAAGCTGCATTGGCAAAGGCTCTGGATAGTAAAGGCCTGAACTGGGAACTTCAGCCTGGAGAAGGTGCATTTTATGGCCCTAAAATTGAATTTGCCCTGAAAGATTGTCTCGATAGGGTTTGGCAATGTGGCACTATCCAGGTTGATTTTTCGATGCCCCATCGTCTGGAGGCAATATATATTGATGAGCAAGGTGAAAAGCAGGTGCCAGTGATGCTTCACCGGGCGATTCTAGGATCTCTGGAGCGGTTTATTGGCATTTTGATTGAACATCATGCGGGAATGTTTCCGGTATGGCTTGCGCCGGTTCAACTGGCTGTCATGAATATTACGGATGCCCAGGCTGATTATGCTCAAGAAGTGGCGCAAAGACTGTCCTCTAAAGGGTTACGTCTTGTAAAAGACTTGAGAAATGAAAAAATAAACTTTAAAATTCGAGAACATAGTATGCAGCGGCTGCCTTATTTACTGATTGTTGGCGATCGTGAAAAGGCGGCTGGCAAGATCGCCGTGCGAACCCGAAATGGCGAAGATCTTGGCCAAATGTCTCTGGAGGCGTTCATGGAACGTTTTGAATCAGAGCGGGCCAGACTGGGTCGCACGGCCTAATTTTTTTGATTTGGAGGTTTACTATCGCTCAGGAAAAAGAATCGCGGATTAATGGCGAAATCAATGCGCTGCAGATCCGCTTGATTGGTGTTGACAATGAGCAGCTTGGAATTGTTAGTCTTGCACAGGCACTGGATCTCGCTGAAGAAGCGCAAGTGGATCTGGTAGAAATTGCGCCCCAGGCTGAACCCCCTGTCTGCCGATTGATGGATTATGGTAAGTTCAAATATCAGCAAAGCAAGCGGCAGCATGAAGCCAAGATTAAGCAGAAACAGATTCAGGTTAAGGAAGTGAAGTTTCGTCCAGGTACGGACGAAGGGGATTATCAGGTCAAGCTACGCAACCTGATACGTTTCCTGCAGGAAGGGGACAAAACCAAAGTTACCCTGCGTTTTAGAGGAAGGGAAATGACTCATCAGGAAATAGGCATGCGCCTGCTGAAACGGGTTGAGGAAGACCTGACAGAAGTAGGTGTCGTGGAGCAGTTCCCAAGACTTGAAGGCAGGCAGATGGTTATGGTGATAAGTCCCAAGAAGAAGGCGCCCTGATGAGACGGTTTGTTTCATCAATGAGAGTTGGCGCTAAATATTAACCAATGCGGAGTAACAGGCAATGCCAAAAATGAAAACCAAAAGTGGGGCTGCAAAACGTTTCAAGGCCCTGGGAAACGGTGGGCTTAAACGCTCACATGCGAATCTTCGTCATATCCTGACGAAGAAAACGACCAAGAATAAGCGCCATTTGCGTGGAACGACCATGGTTGCAAAAAGCAACGAACGTCAAATCCGCGCCATGCTGCCTTACGCATAAGGAGGAATCATGCCAAGAGTTAAACGCGGTGTGACCGCCCATGCACGGCACAAGAAGGTACTGGATCTGGCCAAGGGATATCGCGGCCGGCGTAAAAATGTCTATCGGATAGCCAAGCAGGCAGTGATGAAAGCGGGTCAGTATCAGTACCGCGATCGCCGTCAACGCAAAAGACAGTTCCGGGCATTGTGGATTGCCCGGATCAATGCGGCTTCCAGAGAGTGCGGAATGACATACAGTGCATTCATGAATGGATTGAAAAAGGCAGCCATAGAAGTGGATCGGAAGGTCCTTGCCGATTTGGCGGTCTTTGACAAGCCGGCATTCGCCAAGATAGTCGAGCAGGCCAGGGCCAGCCTTTCTGCCTGAGCACCAACTGTAAAAAAGGAGGCTTGATGCCTCCTTTTTTGTTGCCTGAACGGGATTATGCCGGTGATTATATGAGCCCGTACTCAGGGATTTGTCTGACAAGACTGATACTGGTGTCAGGAGAAACGCATGATCAACATCAATGAACTTGTCCAAGATGCTATCCGGCAAATGGCGGAAGCTAAATCCTTGCAGGATCTGGAATTGGCCAAGGCACGTATTCTTGGCAGGAGTGGGAGCCTGACTGAACGGTTGCGCAGTCTCGGAAATCTGCCTGCGAATGAACGCCGGGAAGTGGGTGTGCTGATTAATGAAGCCAAAAAAAATATAGAGATGGGGTTTGACTCCCGTCGCCAGGAATTGGCTGATGCGGAACTGGGTGCCCAGCTTGCCCGGGAAGCCCTTGATGTTACCTTGCCCGGGAGAGGTGTTGGCCGTGGTGGAACACATCCGGTTACAGCAACAGTAAACCGTATCGGGGACTTGTTTGCAAGTCTTGGATTTGCTGTGGCCGAAGGACTGGAAATCGAAACGGATTATTATAATTTTACTGCACTCAATATTCCTGAGAAGCATCCCGCCAGGGCAATGCACGATACCTTTTATTTCGATAGCACGCATGTTTTGAGAACTCATACCTCACCAGTACAGGTGAGGTACATGCTCAATAACCGTCCTCCAGTCCGAATTATTGCTCCCGGAAGGGTATTTCGCTGTGATTCTGATGTTACCCACACGCCGATGTTTCATCAGGTGGAAGGACTTTGGGTTGACGAGAATGCGAGTTTTGCCGATCTAAAGGGATTGCTTGCCGAATTCATGCAGCGTTTTTTTGAGCGCGACGATCTAAAGGTGCGTTTCCGACCTTCTTTTTTTCCTTTTACGGAACCTTCTGCAGAAATGGATATTGCCTGTGTAGGCTGTAAGGGCGAAGGGTGCAGGATATGCAGCCAGACAGGCTGGCTAGAGGTACTTGGCTGCGGTATGGTGCACAGGAATGTGTTTGAACATGTAGGAATTGATTCTGAGCGATGGCTTGGTTTTGCCTTTGGTATGGGTGTTGAACGGTTGGCCATGCTGCGTTATGGTGTGGATGACCTGAGGTTGTTTTTTGAAAACGATCTCCGTTTTTTGAAGCAGTTTGCATGAGCGAAGGATAAGGTTATGAGGGTTTCCGAAAACTGGCTGCGCGAGTATGTCAATCCGGATATAGGTACGGCCGCGCTGGCACATGCGCTGACCATGGCAGGTGTGGAGGTGGAGGCCATCGAGACTGCTGGTGAGGAATTTTCGGGTGTTGTGGCTGGAAAAGTTGTTTCAGTCTCCAGGCATCCAAATGCTGACAGGCTTTCTGTGTGCAGGGTTGAGGTCGGTTCTGGGGAACCGTTGCAGATTGTTTGCGGAGCGCCGAATGTTGAGGCTGGAATGATGGTACCCTGCGCACTGGTCGGAGCCCGGTTGCCAAAACTGGTTATTGGTCTTGGAAAGCTGCGGGGAATCGAATCGCAAGGAATGCTTTGTTCGGCAAAGGAACTGGGGCTTAAGGATACTTCGGAAGGCCTGCTGTCGCTTCCTGAAGATGCAATTCCAGGAGAAGATATACGCAGGCTTTACGATCTTGATGATCATATCCTTGTACTTAAACTGACTCCAAACCGGAGTGACTGTCTTGGTATTGAAGGGATTGCAAGGGAAGTTGCAGCCATAACCGGGGTCAGTTTCAGGCCGCTCCCGATAACTGCAAAGAAAGCTGATCTGGCGGATGTATTGCCGGTCAGGCTAGAAGAGCCTGTATATTGCCCACGCTATTATGGACAGGTAATCCGGGGGATTAAACTTCTGGCAGAAACACCTTTATGGATTAGGAGACGGCTTGAACGCTGTGGCATGCGACCCAAAAACCTGGTTGTGGATGTGACTAATTATGTGATGCTTGAACTGGGTCAACCGCTTCATGCTTTTGATTTATCCCGTGTCCGGGGTGGAATTGTCGTGCGCCAGGCTGTGCCTGGCGAGCAACTGACGCTGCTTGATGGGCAGGTAGTCGCACTTGATGATGCCTTGGTGATTGCAGATTATGAACACCCTTTGGCCATTGCAGGTGTCATGGGAGGCCTGGACAGCGCAGTGAGCGAAAAGACACAGGATGTTTTTCTTGAAAGCGCCTGGTTTTCTCCGGAAAAGATTGCAGGGCGTGCGCGAATGTTCAATCTGGTTTCGGAAGCCGCATATCGTTTTGAACGAGGTGTTGATCCTGCTCTTGCCCACCGTGCCCTGGATCGGGCAGCTCATTTAATACTTCAGTACGGGGGTGGCAGTTGTGGTCCTGTAACCATGGTGGGTAAACCTCCAGTTTTGCGCCAGCCTCTGTTGATGAGGCTAGCCAGGCTCCACCGTATGCTGGGGATGGACATTGCGGCAGACGAAGTGAACGGTATTTTTACCAGGCTCGGTTTTGATCCTAAGGCAACTGAAGACGGCTGGTGGGTTACTCCCCCGGGATTCCGTTTTGATTTGAGTAATGAAGCTGATCTCGTCGAAGAGGTTGCAAGGCTTTTTGGCTATGACCGGATTGAGCCCCGTATGCCAATGGGTCGTTTTGGCATGCTTCCTTCTACGGAATCAGTTATTCCTGTTTCACAACTGCATTCGTGGTTTGTTGCGAGAGATTATCAGGAAATCATTACATACAGCTTTGTTGATGCTGCATGGGAACATACTTTTGGCAGGGATTCGACTCCGCTGAAACTAAAAAATCCGATATCAAGTCAGATGAGTGTCATGCGCTCCACTTTATTTGGCGGGCTTGTCGATTGTTTAAGAAGCAATTTAAACTATAAGCAGGAAAGAGTGCGGATATTTGAGGTTGGACGTGTTTTTGTACAGGGTGAAAAGGAACTGGAACAGCCGATGCGTATCGGAGGGCTATGTTATGGTGATGCGTTGCCGCAGCAATGGGCATCTACCGCCCGTAAAACTGATTTTTTTGATGTGAAGGCGGATATTGAAAAACTGAATCCCCTGTTTCGGTTTGTTTCCGATCGACACCCTGCGTTACATCCAACCCAAACGGCACGGATAGAGCTGAATGGCATGGCTGTAGGCTGGTTGGGTGTTCTGCATCCGAAGTGGTGCCAGCAATATGAATTGACTCATGCTCCGGTCCTGTTTGAAATGGATTTGCAGTCTGTAAGAGTGCATTTCGTGCCCAGGGCCAGACCTTTGTCGAAACAACCACTGGTAAGAAGGGATCTGGCCATAATCGTGGATGTGGGGTTGAGCTGGCAGGAGGTGCTGGATGAAATCCACACAATGCTACCTGAACAGGTTGTAGAAATTTCCCTGTTTGATGAATATCGGGGGAAAGGTATTGATACTGGTAAAAAAAGTCTTGCATTCAAGGTGATGATGCAAGATACTCAGAAAACTTTAACCGATAGCGAGGTAGATGGGATTATGCTTGGGCTGACCGGTTTTCTTGCTAAACGTTTTGGTGCCGTGCTAAGGGCATGATCGTACAATTTGGGTAATGCATATTTTTGCACATGTATTTTATTAGCTCCTAAAGGGGGCAGATTTCAACTTTAAGCAAGGAGGAAACGTATAGTCCGGGCCTGTAATGCCGTGATCTTGCGTAGAGGTAATATGACATTAACTAAAGCTGAACTAGCCGATTTGCTGTTTGAAAAGGTCGGACTTAACAAACGTGAGGCGAAGGACATGGTAGAGGCGTTCTTCGAGGAGATAAGGCAAGCGCTGGAAGCGGGTGATGGCGTGAAACTTTCTGGGTTTGGCAACTTCGAGCTGAGGGATAAACCACAGCGCCCTGGCCGTAATCCCAAAACGGGTGAGGAAATCCCCATTACTGCTAGACGGGTTGTAACCTTTCACGCCAGTCAGAAATTGAAGGGTCTGGTTGAAGAGAGCTATGACGGAAACCACCAATAAGGTGGAGTTGCAATCCATTCCAGCCAAGAGGTATTTTACGATTGGTGAAGTTGCGGATTTATGTGGTGT
Organism: Pseudomonadota bacterium; assembly: GCA_028873515.1. Lineage (GTDB taxonomy): Bacteria > Pseudomonadota > Gammaproteobacteria > Burkholderiales > REEB80 > REEB80. The sequence goes on from JAGWIG010000003.1 coordinate 128,116, forward strand.
CAAACCTCATGTCTTACGTTACTGGGAACAGGAATTCAATCAGCTAAAACCCGTTAAACGGCGCGGTAACCGGCGCTATTATCAGTTTCATGAAGTGCTGCTGGTGCGACGCATCCGTGAGCTTTTGTATGAACAGGGCTTCACAATTAGTGGGGCACGAAGTCAGTTGGAGCACCCTGTCTTGATTCAACCCCCATCTGATGGGCAGCATTCCCTTTTTGAAAATGTTACTGAAAGGGGAACTTCCGGATGGCGTAGTGAATTAAAAGCCATTATTGAGCTGCTTTCAATCTAGCCACAAACCTTGGCAATGGACTATAATCAGTAAAACGGAGCGTGGCGCAGTCTGGTAGCGCACTTGCATGGGGTGCAAGGGGTCGGAGGTTCGAATCCTCTCGCTCCGACCAAA
>JAGWIG010000189.1 GCA_028873515.1 Pseudomonadota bacterium
TGAGCGCACCGCAAGGATTAGAAGCGCGAAAACATCGATAGCTACGATTACAGCGGCCACGCACCAGAAAAACATCCTGGCGGGGTTGTTTTTGGCGGGTACACTGCAAAGGGTGCGCGGGTTAATCACGCGGCCTCCCACAAGCATTCCCGGCACTCATGGCGCTGCGCGGCTGGGTGCCGCCAGCCGCAACGGGTGCAGAGGCGGATCATGCTGCATCCTCCGTGTGAATGGGGCGCTCTACGCCATCAGGCCACACTGCGTTCTCAGGCCAGTTGGCCGAAAACCACTCCAAAGCTCGTTCGTAGGTGCGAACAGTGAATGATGCGCCAGCCTGAATGGAGCCGATGCGGTGGCCTCCATTCAACACAATTGTCGATACCCTCGCCTCCGATGTCCGGGTGGCGCCACAGTAGGCATTAAAGATGCGAAGGAGTTTTTCTCTGTGATCCATAACGCGGATTATATGCGGCATTACATCCGCATATGTCAAGGCATTACTTCCGCGTGCGCCGCATTATATTTTGCGGCATAATTTCCGCGCATGAAAAAAGATACTGAGATTATACTGGGTCGGCTTGAGGCGCGCATCACTGAGCTTGGAATTTCAGAGCGTAAAGCCTGCCTTCTTGCCGGGCTGAAAGTTGATTCCGTGCGGCAAATTAGAAGGGGTTTTGCACCGAAGGTGGCGACTTTGCTGGCGCTCAGCAAAGCCTTGGAGGTTCCTGTTTCATATTTTACCAGCGGAATAGATTTTGCCGAAGAGGGCGCAGACGATCCAGCCGATCAAATTCTAGGTTATGTAAGTGTCCCTACCCTTGAAACCCGCGCTGGTATGGGCGGCGGGGGCTTCGGGGATGAAGACATGCTCAATGGCCCCACAATGTTGCCAGAGCGTCTAATCCGCACTGAATTACGCGGCGAGCCTACCGATTTTGTGGTGATGGAAGTCGAGGGGCAGTCGATGCAGCCGACCCTGGAAAGCGGCGATCAGGTACTTGTGGACAGGCGCAAGAAAAACCCCAGCAATGGCGGCTTGTTCGCGCTGTGGGACGGCTTCGGGATCGTTGTCAAATGGGTCGAGCGTGTGGCCAACTCCAACCCACCCTCCCTGCGCATCGCCTCGGAAAACAAGGTGTTTCAGCCCTATGAAATCCTGGCCGAGGAAGCAAACATCATCGGTCGTATCGTCTGGTATGCGAGGAAATTATGAAGCGACTTGCACTTTTATCCTTATTAATATTAGGAGCGTGCACACCCACACCTAATGATCAGCAGGTCTGCGAATCCTACGGCCTTTCGTTTGGAACCTCTGCTTATGCTCAATGCATGGAGCAGAAAAGCGCACAAAGGATGCAGGTAGAGTCTGCATATTTATCACATCTGCAAAATCAACAAACACCAACTTATATGCTTCCGTCGCCACCACCTTACTAAACTAACCGCCCTCTCCCACAAAATAATTTTTAAACATAACGAGGCATCAATGTCCGCCGATATCTACACTAAATTTATACTTACAGTGATCGCTGGCGCTCTTTCCGTGATTGTCCTACAAAATGCCGTAAAACCGGCACACGCTCAAATGGATGGCCCAGTACATGTGATTGTTGATCAGATCGGCTCGTCTCTGGCATATCTCCCCCTACCAGTTACGCCGCAGCAATAACCCGCAATCAATGCACTATTAAAACACATGAAGCCCCGCCGGAGCAGGGTTTTTTGTTTATAAAGGCACCGTAGCGGCAAGGCAAATAAAGCGGTATTATTTCCGCAAAAATAACTTGACGCGGTATTACTTCCGCATATACTACCCTCATCACTCGATGAGGACGCACCATGAGCACCATCCACGAAACCGCCAGCCGAAACATCCTTACGTTTTTAGACGAAGGGCGGCTGATCCAGAAGAGCTGGCACGCAGAACGTGACGGTAAAAAGATGGCATGCCTGTTGGGCGCTGCTGGTGGCTATAGCGCCACGAAGGAATGCCCGGCCGAGCTAATGCCAGCGTGGCTTGCCGAATGCACGGTCACACTTTTTGATGGC
>JAGWIG010000190.1 GCA_028873515.1 Pseudomonadota bacterium
ACAGTGTCGTTTAGAAGCCGAAGAAGAGGCAGAAGAACTAAAGCTGCGTATAGAAAAGCTAGAATCGCTTCTTGAAGAATATTCGACAAATTAAGGTAAAAAATTATGACAAAAAATAGAAAAGCCGTTTGGGACATAAGGGTTAATACAAGATGCCCTGGTTGCGAAAACATGGTCGATTTAACAGACGATCCGGATTTTTGCATTGATCTTGATGTAGGCGAACACGATACCGAAAGAAGCAGTGGTTTAGACGTGCGATGCCCTTTATGTAAGCAAGAATTTAAAGTCGATTTGGAATTATAGGGGAATGAAATGAACGCAGTATTAAAACCAAAGTCAATGTATGAGCAAGGCGCTGATGATTGCAGGATAGGTATTCGTCCGGTATCTAAAGACCCTGAATACATGCGCGGCTATGCTGAGCAATATCAATTTGATCAAATAAAAGACGCTCAAACACAAATGTCACAGGGTGAATCAAATGCAAATTAGAAAAGCACAGAGACAAAAAGCCAAATTAAGGCTTGGAATATCGGCGCCAAGCGGCGCTGGTAAATCTTATTCTTCATTGCTGCTTGCGTTCGGTTTAGGCGGCAAAGTTGGCGTTATCGATACTGAGAATGGAAGCGCTGATTTATACGCACACCTTGGCGATTATGACATTATAGGCTTGCAATCCCCCTATACCATCAGCAAGTACCTTGCCGCAATTAAGGAATTCGAAAAAGAAGGGTACACAACCATAATCATTGATTCACTCACCCACGCCTGGAGCGGTGAAGGCGGATTGCTTGATAAGCAAGGTAAGATTGCCGATTCTGGTAAGGGCAATTCTTATACCGCTTGGAGATCAATAACACCGGAGCATAATTCACTTGTAGAAGCGATGCTGCAAAGTCCTTGCCATATCATAGCGACTATGAGAGCCAAGACCGAATATGTTTTGGAAACCGGCAGCAACGGCAAGCAAACGCCTAAAAAAGTAGGACTAGCCCCTATCCAGCGTGATGGCATGGAGTTTGAATTTACAATCTTTATGGACATTGACAGCATGCACATTGCCACTGCAACAAAGGATCGTACAAGCATTCTAGACGGGACTTATTTCAAGATAACCGAGCAGACCGGAAAAGACCTTTTGGTATGGCTTGAACAAGGAGCAGACGCGCCTCCACAGCTTACAATTGATGACTATCGCAAAATAATGAACGAGGCTAAATCTAAAGAAGACAAGGCCTCTGCCTGGGCTACCGTTCCAGAACATATAAAAATCATTTTCGCACAAGAGAAGGCGGATAAAAAAGCCGCTATCGAAGCTAAAAAACAAGGAGCAGCAGCATGATCACATTATATGAAATAAGCACTAATTTTTTAGATGCCATGAATTTTTTATCCGATCCAGATAATGAGATAGATAACCAAACGATAGCTGACACAATGGAATCTTTAACTGGTGAATTTACGGATAAAGCTCTTAATGTGGCGCGTTATATAGCGAGCATAGAGGCCGAGGCTCAGGCTATAAAAGAAGTTGAAAAGCGCCAAGAACAGCGCAGAAAATCGCTTGAAAATAGTGCTATACGGTTGCGTGAATATCTAAAATCACAAATGGTTGCGACTGGCAATGACAAAATCAAATCATCGGATATAGCCCTTAGTTTAGCAAAACTTCCGCCTTCCGTGCAGATTGAAGATGAGGCATTGATACCATCTAAATACTGGCGTGTTGTTGAATCTAAATCAATCGATAAAACGGCTATTAAGTCAGCTAATGGCTGCCCTGGCGCACGTATTGAATCCAATGGATATAGGGTTAGCATAAAATGAAAAATATCAAGCAAAACGAACTTATAACAATCATACAATGTTCAAAATTATGTGGATTTAATCATAAAAGGCTATCAAAGTTTAGAAAAAGAATTCCTGGTTTCCCCTGTCCAAAGAATGAATCAAAAAGAAGAAATATGCCACACCTTTTTGATAAAAAGGAATTTTTAAAATTCCAAGAAAAAAATAATATTCATGAATTAGTTAT
>JAGWIG010000191.1 GCA_028873515.1 Pseudomonadota bacterium
GGGCTCCTGGCACCTGGAAGGCTTGCAGGGAGGGGTATGAGGCACATATTCTGTTAGATCCAAGTCTCTAGATGAGCATTTGGCTGCTAACCTCTGAACATCTCTCTCCCCGTAACACTCTTGATCAGGTTGAAGTTGGGCACCAAACAGGGAGACAAAGTGGACAAAGTATTTTTAACTTCCTTAGTACAGAAGGTAGCACAAAGTTTGACACTGATTCTGAAAGCTTGTAGTACTTGGGATTGTTTGGCACACCTTGAATTTTTGTACCTTACAAACCCACGGCGCAAGAGCCCAGAGTCTTCCCCGGCCCTGAGGGAGCTCCTGATGTAAGGCTTGCACTCGTGAAGGGTTTTAGGGCACAGTTGCAGAGAGAGTGCTCCAATCTAACTTTTCTGTCTTCAAAACTCAAACTCTAGAATGAGAAACAAGACCACGGCAACACTCTAAACTTTACACCCTCTGGGACTTGCTGCACACACACCCGTAGCACCCATTTGCCATTGTCCTAGAAGAAAGCTTATGAAGTCCAAAAAGTACCTACACAATGTTCTCTTTCAGGAAGTGGAGTAACAAGATTGAAAAGAGGAGCAAAACACTCAGCTGTTCCTCACAACTTGCGGCCGAGTGACACCTTGTCAGGGGGCGCCAACTTTGGCCCGCAATTTGACCCACTTCCCATGGACCGATTTCAAAGTTATTGTATGTTTTGGAAAGCTGGCATCCTGCAGATTCCAAAACTGTAACAAACATTCCTGTGTGACCATTATTTCGGGAGAAAAGTTCGAAATGGCTCTTAAATGCATGTTGGTTATCAAGAATCCAAAATCCTAGGTTCACTGGACTTTTTTGCCTAGTTGGGGTCTTAGGATGTGACAAGACATTTTCTGACAAGATCCAGCTGGTTGGGTTTTGAACTTTTTGAGTGGCAAACACCTCTGGGAGGCTGGTTAGAGGTGTCTGGCTGTTTTGCCGCCCACACCTTGGACTTGGCCACCTCCGTGGGGTACAGGGGCTACATCTCTGACAAGTCAGTCAGTTTTTGACTCACAGACATGGTTGAGACAGTTTTGGAATCAGGTTGACCATCTGAAGGCAGTCCTGGGACACTTTCAAGCATCCAGTGCCTGGTCTGGGAGCACAGGTGGGTGAAAGTTGCAAAACAATTGGAAAAAAAGTTGAAAAATGGTCAAACTCTGCCACTTTCTAAGTCGGTCAGTTTTGGTGGTACAGACAAGTGTCTGACCATTTTGGAAAGGGCAGGACAAGCACTTGGATCGCGGTTTTATGACATTTGGTCGTGGGACCACTGGTTTGGGCACAGTCGAGTGATTTGCAAGTGCAACCAATCGGCGAAAATGGACCAACTCAATGATCTGAAGTGAGAAAGCCACAAACTGGACCTGGCCAAGGGGCAAAGAGAGCCTTGCTGGAGAAGCTGTGGCCCTCCTGGAGGCCTTCTGGAAGGGCTGGGGCCAGAAGTGGCACCCTGACTTGGCCTCTGACCAAGACACAGCCTCCAGAGCCCATCTGACTGCATTGGCATTGCCAACTGCATTCATTTCTTGCACAGCCAGTGCCATAAGTACCAGAGGAACCTTTCCAGACACTTTTGATAAGGAGAGCAAGTCTCTAGGGAGCAAGGGAAAGAAGTGGAAAAAAGTCCAAACCATAGTCCAAACCCGCCTGAGTGAGTTCAGGTGCCTTCAGGTGCACACCTGAGCATTCATTTCCCAGATAGCCAGTGGCATGGATACCAGAAGAACATTTCCAGACACTTTCTATGAGGAAAGCCAGTCTCTAGGAAGCAAGGGAAAGAAGTTGGAAAAAAGTCCAAACCAGAGTCCAAACCAACCTTGGTGTCCGAGGCCACCGTAGAGTGGGCTCCTGGCACCTGGAAGGCTTGCAGGGAGGGGTATGAGGCACATATTCTGTTAGATCCAAGTCTCTAGATGAGCATTTGGCTGCTAACCTCTGAACATCTCTCTCCCCGTAACACTCTTGATCAGGTTGAAGTTGGGCACCAAACA
>JAGWIG010000018.1 GCA_028873515.1 Pseudomonadota bacterium
ATCTGATTGGGATGCACTTCAAATTGCTGCGCCAGTTCGGCCAGCGTCTTATCGCCTGCCAATGCGGCCAACGCCACTTTGGCCTTGAATGCCGGTGAATGTGTTCGTCTCGTTCTCTTTGCCATTGCCTGCTCCATTCTTTGCCCTTTCGGGCATTGTATGTCAGCAGCTCATCCACTTAGCAGATTGTTCAAATTTCTTGGACCGCTTCTGTTTCTATATCATGCACTAAATTTTTAGTCAGTTTAGGGTAAGGCATGAAGAGGGTTTGCTATTTAGCAGCTTGTAGGGGGCTTTTAGGGTTTTAGTTTTTTAAGGGCCATCGTAGCTTTGGAAAGTTGCGAGGTCTAAGGTTTTTCCTGTTCCGGATTTATGCCCGCGTGATTCAGGGTCTAGCCCGGGTTTATTTTTTTCTGTCTTGGCTAACCTGTTTCCACTTTGACCAGGATCAGAAGCTTATTCGTTAGAATAAGCTGATGTTTGATGGGGTTCTGCAATTCTGTCTTTTATGTAATTGCCAGATCAGATTGTCACCAGTATTGTGGCAGTCGTTTCTGGACTGGGAAAGGTATAGCTGAGAATTGTGCAGCTTAACCTGCAGGTTTTCATGTAAACGGCACCAAACGGCACCGGCTTGAAAACCAGCGGTTCTACAGGGATAGAAAGCCAGATATATCTGGATTAACCCATCCGTTTACCTGTTTTATTTGAATGTTTTTATCCGGTACTTTTCTCCATATTTTTCTTGCTTTAGGTATTAGGAGGACAGATTGTTGTTAATCTGGTATTTCTCTATGAGTCGGTAGAGGGTGATACGTGAAATTTTCAGGTCACGGGCAGCTAATGAGACGTTAAAACGGCTTCTGGCCAGTGCCGAGGTTATGGCCAGTTTTTCAGCCTTGTCTCGAATTTCATCCAGACTTTGGATATTACGCAGTTCTCCTCTGCGGTCGAGTCCTAAATCTTTTGCCTCAATGAGCCGTGTTTCACACATGACCATGGCCCTTCGGATCCGATTGATTAGCTCCCGCACATTCCCCGGCCAGGAATAGGCGCCCATGACGGCAAGAGCACGCTTTGAGAATCCGGTAATCTGTTCTCGTTTTTCATTCTGGAAATGTTTGAAAAAATATCTGCTGAGTAGTTCTACGTCACCAAGACGTTCACGTAATGCAGGCATTTTGAGATACAGGACATTAAGTCTGTAATAAAGATCTTCCCTGAATTTTCCTGCTTTGACTGCTTCTTCAAGATTGATATGGCTTGCAGCGATGACACGAGCATCAGTGGTAATGGATTTGCTTGATCCAACAGGAGTAATGGTTTTTTCCTGGAGAAAACGCAAGAGGCTTGTTTGCTGATCCAAAGGCAAATCACCAATTTCATCGAGGAAAATGGTTCCTCCCTCTGCGGATTCGATATATCCAGCCTTTCGTTGATGGGCTCCGGTAAAAGCACCTTTTTCGTGGCCAAAAAGTTCTGACTGAATAAGGTTTGCAGGAATGGATCCGCAGTTAACTGCGACAAAGGGCCCTTTTTTTCTTGTTGAGCGTTCATGGATGGCTAAAGCAGCAAGTTCTTTTCCTGTTCCGGATTCGCCGTCAATAAGCAAGGGAGCATCTACCCCTGCGATCTTTCGTATGTTTTTAAATACCGCCAGCATGGCAGGGCTGGATCCAACCATTTCCTGGTTGGAGGGAAGGTCGGTCTGTTCTTCAATTTGTGAACGCTTGATCTGCGCTTTACCCCAGGCATGTCCAAGTGTTTGGAACAGTAAAGTGGGGTTTGCGGGTAAAGTATGAAAATCGTTAAAGTGATTGCCTAAAAGAAAACTGAACTGGTTCGAAGGGTTTGCAGTTTCTGGAATCAGCGCAATCCATTCCATGGCAGGAGTACTGTCTATCAGACGGTGTACTGCCTCAATTCGTTCTGGGGCCTGATCGAGGCTTAAAAGCCCTACTAAAAAACGACCGCTGCTCCCATGATCAATTGCGTCATCAAGACCTTGACAAATGGTGGTATTCCAATCATGGGTAATTTGATTGTTATCAAGGAAGGTCAGGGGAACATTAAGCAAGGGGACAAGCAACAAGTCTCTTGAATTCATATTATCAACTTTCTATCAGTTCTTATAAGCATAAGCTCGTTTAACCTTGGTGTATACTTGGCGCCGCTTAGTGCCTATTGTCATTTTGATCTAACTACCAGTCATCAATAATATGGTTTTGTAGAAACACTTAGTGTTCAGTGATAATGAGTTTTTTAATAAAATATTGTATTTTTTAATTTATTTGTAACATTAATTTAAAATTCATCAGACTAACAATAATGATTTTAATATATTAATGATAATTACCAATGTCAATATAAATTTCAGGTCATGGGACCAGTTATAAAAAAACCAGATATAAATAAGTTAGATAGCTAGCTATCACTGGAGTTTATTGTAATTGAAAGTTAAGGGTTTGTTATTGATTATTGTCAATTTATCTGTCATAAAAAATGAAAATTATGATGAATGCAGAGTTACCATTAAAATGTGACTAGATGGATTGCTTCACCAGTAAGAAGGTTATCTTTGCTACCGCACGGGGAGTATTCATTAATATTTCCAGAGACAGGTTCTTATCCTTTTTTAGTTTTTCACCGTTTTCGCTCAAATGGATTTGTGTTGAGGTGCTCTCAATCTGTTGCTGGATTTCATTAGGTAAAGCCTCAATGAGGTATTTAAGGCTTTGGACATTGAAGGTGCGTCGGTTTAGTGGATGGCTCCAGGCAATAAATGACAGATCATTTGTCACTAGAAGTTCAAGGGTTCCTGAAAATGACAGCAAGTGCCAGCAATCGGTGAGGAAACTCGAAATATCGTAAATCTTTTCTAGAACATGTGTAATCAGAACCCGGTCAAATCCGGATTCTGGTCGTGGAACAGATGAAAAGGGGTTGTTCAGGTTGCCAGCATCAACTGGTATCCCGTAAGAATCAGGTTCGGCATGCCCTTCTGCATATAGATGTAAAAGCTTTTTATTTCCATAGACATTAAATGACGTCGGTTTTAATCCGTTTTTATATCCTTCCCAAGCCATTATGTAGGCATGCTCAAGGTTGCGGGTAAACTTTGGCGTATCAAAAAGTGTAAGACTGGAGCGTTGCTCCCGTAGATATGTGCGAATTTCTGCTAGTTTTTTGGAATCCCTTGCAAGATTTTCAGCGAGTAACTCATACTCTTCGGGTGAGTGGGTTATGAGTTGAGGTAAACCGGATGCATGAAGCAGGCTTGCTGCTACGCGTGAAGCAAAGCTTTGTCCTGTCAAGGTAATGATTGGAACTCCAGCCCATAGTGCATCACTTGCAGTCGTATGGGCGTTGATGGGAGCCGTATCGAGAAAAAGATCAGCAAGAGCGATACGCGCAAGATGTTCAGCCTGGGATAGTTTGGGCGCGAACACTACCCTTTCCGGACTGATCCCGGCTTTATCTGCTTCGTTCAGAAGATTGGATTTGGTTTGCGGGTGTGTATTCAGAAGCCAGAGTAGTGAATGTGGAATTTTATGAAGCAGCCGCATCCAGAGGGTGAAAATCTCCGGCGTAATCTTGTAGGCATTATTGAAGGCACAGAAGACAAAAGCCTGATCTGGTATGTCAAGCTCTGACCGATGTGGCGGTTTCCCCATGACACGAAATCTGTCGTTACATTGATAGGTGTCAGGCAGGCGAATGATCCTCTCGTCAAAAAAAGGTTCGCTCTCTGGCGGCGTTATAACATGATCTGTAATAAGGTAATCCATGCTGGGCATACCGAGAGTTCCTGGGTAACCTAGCCATGAAATCTGGACAGGCGCTGGCTTCAGACAGAAAATCTCCGGGCGGGCGCCAGTTGTATAGCCTTTTAGGTCGATTAGAAGATTGATGCCATCAGCGCGGATTTTTGTTGCGATATCAAAAGCGCTATAATCAAAAAGTTCTTCAAAATGATCAAATGCTGACATCATTCTGTCATGCATATCATCCTTTATGACAGGTCCAATCGAGTAGCCTGTGATTTTAAACCTGCTGCGATCGTGTAGTTCTATCACTTCAGCAAGAAGGAAACTGGTTGCATGCGCATAGAAGTCGGCAGAAACGTAGCCAATGTGAATTCGTGGATCATTATGACTGTCAGGTGGTTGTTTTTCTTTAATGAGAGGTGTAAGCCCTTTTGAGATTTCGGACGCAAAATGTCGCGCCCATTTTTGCTGAACCGATGCATCGGCAATAAAACTCAGAACCGTAAAAGGAGCTACCCGCTCATGGGAAGGTTGGGGGGTAATTAGGCTAAATCTCTGGCGGAGCTTGTCAAGTAGCTCCCAATCGCATAGATGTTGTCTGATGAAACAGGATAAGGCTAGAGTTTCAGGGTCATCAGGTTTGAGTTTTAAAGCGTTATCATAAGCTGTTTTCGCTGCTGAATAGTCCTGTATGTCCCGTAAGGCACTTCCAAGGTTATTCCAGGCCAGGATATGGTCAGGACTTAAGGAAACAGCACGTTCTAATGCCTGGATAGCCTTTTCTTTCAGGTTCATTGATAAAAGGATGCTTGCATAGGTGTTATAGGTATTGCCTACCTGATTGTTGATCGATATTGCTTGTTCGAGAAAAGTGCGTGCTTTTTGAAATTGCCCTAGCTGGTAGAATGCAAGTCCTGATAGATGCAAGGCATCGAAATGCCCCGGGCTGAGTTTAAGGACACGGGTGTATTGTACAAGCGCTTCACCAACCCTGTTCTTTTTATGGGCTTCAATGCCGGAATTCAAGATTTTGGTTAGGGACTGAATGGAATGGTTTTGTGATTTGTTTTTGTTTTTGGTCATGGTAAAACGATAATGGGTCTGGACAGTTATGGCAAGTACTGCACGCAGGAATATGCTAGGACTTAATACGGTGTTTTTTATCGTGTTGAAATAACCCGGATCCAGGTAAAGGGATTTGTTGAGCGATTTTGATCAGTCAATAGGTAATATAAAGCGTTACTTTAGAGAAGAGACTTTTTATTCAGTAACTCATTTATTTTGGGTTGATAGATGTCCATTCATAAGCGCGATGATATTCTTTCTTCTGAAATTACCGACGAAAACATTTACCTTGGTCGCCGGGAGTTTTTTTGTAAGGCGGCTAAACTTGGATTCATTGTTCCCGGCCTCAAATTTGGAACGGCTGAGGCTGCGGGATTCCTGAATCTTTTTTCACCTATAAAACCGTCTGCATTACCTGATGATAAGTTGACTTCATTTCAGAATATTACCCATTACAATAATTTTTATGAATTTGGAACCAGTAAGAGTGATCCAGCAAAGTATGCAGGTATGCTTAAAACTTCCCCTTGGGAAGTTAAGGTCGAGGGTCTGGTCCGCTATCCAAGAACTTACTCAATTGATGACTTGTTTAAAACATATCCTCAAGAGGATCGTATCTATCGTCTGAGGTGCGTTGAAGCCTGGTCTATGGTAATACCTTGGCGGGGTTTTTCTTTAGCGCATCTTCTTAAGAAGGCAGATCCATTGGGAAATGCACGCTTTGTTGAATTTTGGACGTTGCATGATCCGCAGCAGATGCCGGGCCAGAATATTCCTGTACTTGAGTGGCCATATCGTGAAGGATTACGCCTGGATGAAGCCATGCATCCATTAACGATATTAGCTACCGGGCTCTACGGTAAATCTTTACCTAATCAGGATGGGGCACCGGTGCGACTCGTGATACCCTGGAAATATGGCTTTAAAAGTATAAAGTCTATTGTAAAAATACGTCTTATTGATCATATGCCTAGAACATCATGGGAATTGGCTGCACCTAATGAATATGGTTTTTATTCCAATGTTAATCCTTCAGTTAATCATCCACGATGGAGTCAGGCCACTGAGCGGCGGATTGGTGAATGGGATTTACGTAAAACGCTATTATTTAATGGTTATGCAAACGAGGTGGCAAGTTTATATACTGGAATGAATCTTCGCAAGAATTTTTAGAGTAGGCATGAATGTGAAATGGATTAAATTTCTAGTTTTTTTGATTTGTCTCCTTCCACTGCTACGGCTTGTGCTTCTGGGTCTATTCGATGGATTAGGCCCGAACCCGGTATCTCATCTCATTCATTCGACAGGTGTTTGGTCACTGGTATTATTGCTGGTTACTTTGAGCATTACTCCATTGAGGAGACTTTTTGAAGTTTCGCAGATTTTAAGGCTGCGACGCATGTTTGGACAGTATGCCTTCTTTTATGGCTTGCTTCATTTCTTGATCTATGCATGGTTTGACCAGTATTTTGAATGGCAAGGTATATGGCGTGACATCATGTCTCGCCCATTTATCCTTGTTGGTTTCATAAGCCTTTTTTTTCTTGTGCCGATGTCGGTAACCTCTACCAACAGATGGGTCCGGCGATTAGGAGTAAGATGGTGGCGTAGGATTCACTGGCTGATTTATCCATCAGCATTTTTAGCTGTTTTGCATTTTTGGCTCGAAGTAAAGCGCGATATTCGGGAGCCCTTGATTTATGCAATTCTGCTTGGGATACTGTTCCTGTATCGTATTGGCTATGCTTTTTTGTGTGGCAGGACAAAACCGTTATTAAACAGTAATCAAGATTGTGCAGGGGTTCAGCGCTGAAGCAGGGTAAGGAGTTAATGATGGTGCATGCAAAGTCCTTTATTTTTATCCGGTTAGGTGCGGTATTCGTTATTATGGCTTTTTTGGGCGGGTGCGCAACAATTGGTCGCTCTACCCCTCCGGTTACTGTTGCTGAAATCGAAGTCTGGAGCCAGGCAGGAATGCCGCCTTCCGAGATTGTCCATCGTATGCAGAAGGCAGGTGATGTTTATCGACTTTCTGCTTCTCAGCTTGCAGATCTGCGTTCACAGGGTGTGGACAATATGGTCATTAACTATATGCAACAGACCTATTTAAGGGAACAACGGTTGCAGGGGCGTTTTGAGGGATATGGATGCTGTTCGCCGCATTTGGGTTTTGGCGATGAATTTTATGGTAGTGGAATATGGATGGGTTATTGATATTTGTTTATCTCAATCCGGTCTGCTAGTAGAAATAAGCCGAAAAAAACTACTTTTCCTGTTCAAATCAATATTAGGATACCTGATATTTGCAGAATTCCGATTCAGAGTCTTTCAAGGTAAATCATAGCCGTTATGGGCAATGATGGTACGCGCTTGAGGGGTTTGCATCCATGTATAGAAATCGGTGGCAGTCTTGCCTGCATTTTTTAGAAGAACCATATATTGTTTAATAGGATCATAGAGGCTTTGCGAGATCAGGGTGAAATACCCCTTACTAGCAAATTCAGGAGCTATTGCCAAGGAGTAAGGAATGATCCCGCCGTCAGCATTTAATGCTGCATGTGCCGTAGTATAACTGCTTAAGGCGGGAATAATTTCAGGTTGCAGCCTGACCCAGAGTCTAAGGCGCATAAGGGCTTGGCGTGCTGCACGACCATATGCACATTGTTCAGTATTTGGTACGGCAAAACGGTTTATCCGGTTTTGCCTGCTCAGAAGAGCAAGTTTTGAAAAGGATAGCGGAGGCGATAAGATTGAACCTTTTGGAGCATATAAGGCTAGATAGCCCGTAGCGTAAATTTTTCCATTATCTAGTGCTTTACCAGAACGTAAGACTTTGACGATTGAGTTTTTATCATCGGCAAGAAATAACTGATAGGGTGTGCCGTGATTAATTTGTATGCTAAGACTTTTACTGGAAGCAAATTTGAAGTCGATTGCCTCGCCAGTTTGTAGTGTGAACAGCGAAACAAGTTTAGGTAAAACATTCTGCAGATCGGAACTTGCAGCAATAAGAGGGACATCACTTGCAAGACACGTAAGGCTGCTGCAAAGTAATACGGCGGTAATTATCATTCGTATTAGCATATTGACAATATAGGTTTTGTTCGCAGTAATGCGTAGTTGAAGCCTGCAGGGCTTGAACAGATATTTTTTCTGTAGAGGGCAGAAAAGTCTGCAGAATTTTATGTTCGACAGTGGCGAATAATTCACTTTTGGGATGGGAATAGAGTTAGCTCCATAATTTTCATTAGGTAAATTGCTTTCTTTTTGATTATTGATAGCTGGTAAAGTTGGGGCCTGATTTTGGGTAGGATGTCTGTATTTCAAGAACGGATTAAATAAACCAATCGCATAGTCAGAAAAATTGTACATATCGTATTGATCAGGAAGAACCACCAAGTTTAGAGATTAACTTATTTTTATAATAAATAAACCTTCTGGAATGAGTATACTGCTCATATATCAGGCTTCATAGCAACATTTTAATGCCAAGAACGTGATTTATTCTGGTTAATGAATAACTATTCTGAAATTATTAACAGATTTTAAATTTTTTAAAATATCGCCTTATAAAGGATGATGAACTTTTAGAAGAAGTAAAGGGGTTGTAGAGGAAATTCTCAAATAATTAAGACATACTGGCCAGTATCGCAGAATGAAAATTTAATTTGCAATTGAAAGAAAACTTGGGCCAGCTGAACTGGCCCAAATGTACTATTATTACGGATTAATAGGTTGCAGGGGAGGCTTTGCTGCCTTTTTTCTCTATCTTCTTTTCATGCTTCTTGTAAGCTTTTTTAGTAACTTTCTTGTGGGCTTTGCGGGTTACTTTCTTGTGGGCTTTTTTAGTAACTTTCTTGTGGGCTTTGCGGGTTACTTTCTTGTGGGCTTTGCGGGTTACTTTCTTGTGGGCTTTTTTAGTAACTTTCTTGTGGGCTTTTTTTGTTGCCTTTTTTTCATGAGGCACGGAAGTAGTGCCATTCATGCCACTTCCAGGAGCAGGAGATGAAGCAGTTTGGCCCGGGGCGGCGTCAGCAGCATAAGAGGGTATGCTACCCAGCAAAAACGTACCTAAAATTAGAGCTGAAATTGATTTCATTACAGTTTTCATCTTGATTTAATCCTTCAATTTAAAACATATTGAACTTCTATGACCCGATATTAAGTAGGTGTTTAATCAGGCCAAGCAGATTTTAATTTAAGCTTGATCGAATTGTTTCGCTGTAAGCTATTTCGATTCAATCCTAATATGGCAAATATAACATTGATGCATGTAATACAGAATATTAAACAAGTAATATTTTATTATTTAAAATACAATATGTTTAGAGATTTTATGAGATTCTTACAGCTTTATTGTCGTTATTTGGTTCATATAGGCATTAATCTAATAAATTCATGATGAATGAATAACTTGTGAATGTTCTGATAACCTGATATCCGTAAGGATATCGTAAGGCTAGGGTAAGATTTTATGTGGATGAAAAACTACACTTTACTTTGGGAAAAAAACCAAAAAATATTTAAAACTATCTAATAAAAAATATCGTTCATGTAATAATGCTATAAATGATATTGAGGCAGCAATGAAGCATTTCAAGTTTAATCATATGGAATGGGCGGGTGCTTTCGGTGATCTTGGGACGCTGATTCCTTTTATTACGGCTTATACTGCTTTGGTTCATTTTAATCCTGTAGGCTTATTTGTGATGCTAGGGATTCTGCTTTTGGTTACAGGGCTCGTTTTTCGAACACCTATACCAGTGCAACCCATGAAAGCGATTGGCATAGTTGCCGCTTCACAATCTCAGTTAATTTCACAGAATATGGTTCTGGAAGCTGGTTTGGTAAGTGGAGTAATTTGGTTATTTCTAGCCATGACAGGTTTGATAGGCTGGGTCGCGCTTCATATAAGTCTTGAGGTCGTGGCCGGGATTATTCTCGGAGTTGGTTTGTCCTTTATGGGCGAAGGCTTACGTTGGATGGCTGAAAGCTTGACTGTTGGTTTGATGCTGCTAGTATTAACCTACTTTAGCTTTGTTAAAACCCAATTTCCTGTTATGTTTGGTCTTTTGCTCGTTGGTTTTATCTGGATGCTGTTTGGTTCACTTGATGCCCATTTACTAGAGACTATTTTTCACCCCTCATTTCATTTTCCGGTTTTTAAGACAGGGTTTCTGTCTTTGAATCATCTCTGGCAAGTTGTGTTTATTCTTGCATTGCCCCAGTTACCTCTAACTATAGGAAATTCCTGCCTTGCATTGGCAGCCGAGAATAACCGAGTATTCCCTGACAGACCGGTTTCAGTGAATAAAATTGCTTGGTCTTTAGCGGGTATGAATCTAGTTTCGCCATTTTTTGGAGGTATGCCAGTTTGTCATGGAGTAGGGGGATTTGCAGGCCAGGTTCGATTCGGTGCTCGTGGTGGTGGGGCTCCTATTATCTTAGGTTTGATCCTTTTGTTTTTAGGGCTTTTTTTCGGAGACACGCTAGCACGTCTGGTACTGGATTTTCCTAAACCGGTCCTGGGTGTAATTTTGTTTGTTGCAGGGGGCGAGCTAGTATTTCCAATACTTAAAAGCATACAGAATAAAACCACCCAAGCTCTTGCTGTGCTTTTGCTGACTGGAACGTTGACAATTTGGAATGTTGGTATAGGTTTGGTAGTTGGATTACTGCTGGATGGGTTTTTACGCAAGGCTAAAACTTGATACATAGAAATTACTCACCATATATGATTTTATCCTGCAGGAAGAGATAACCTATGCAATATCATGACTATTATAAAATACTTGGAGTTTCTAGGACTGCTACGGATGAAGAGATTCGCAAGGCATACAAACGTCTTGCCCGGAAATATCATCCAGATGTATCAAAAGAGCTGAATGCGGAAGAAAAATTCAAGGAAGTAGGTGAGGCTTATGATGTTTTGAAAGATCCAGAAAAACGAACAGCCTATGATTCTCTTGGGTCTCATCGGGCAGGACAGGAATTTAGTCCACCTCCAGGATGGCATTTTGACTTTGGAACATCAGATTCTTCATTTAATGGCCAATCTGGAGCAGGCTTTTCCGACTTTTTTTCAACTTTGTTTGGTCAGGATATTGGGGGTAGGCACGCAGGAATGCGTGAGGGTGAGAGAGGCCAGGATTTTGAAGTCTCGATCACTATTTCACTTGAAGAGGCTGCGAATGGTGTTGAACGTGAAATTTCATTCCCAGTTAGATCAAGGCAGGGAACTCAGAATTATTCCAGTCTTGTGCGCATTCCAAAGGGTGTAACCGAAGGCCAAAGATTGCGTGTTCCCGGTAGGGGGGGGAGAGGAATGCACGGGGGAGGTTCAGGAGATCTTTATATTGTTGTGCATATTGCCCAACACCATCTTTTTCATCTTGAAGGCCACGATTTGTTTCTTGAATTACCGATTACACCTTCCGAATCCGTTCTCGGTGCAAAAATTGAGGTGCCTACATTGACTGGGAGGGTTAATCTCCGCATAAGGGAGCACGCTACTAGTGGCCAGAAGATGAGATTGCCAGGAAAAGGGATGCCTAAACCCGGAAGTGGTCATGGAGATCTTTATGTTGTTCTCAAAATTGTTACACCCACAACATTGACTGAAGCAGAACGTAAGCTATATCAAGAATTAGCTAAAATTTCTGGATATAATCCCAGAGCCAATCTTTGATTTCATTTTAAATATCTTCATAATCTTCTGGTTCACCAGAGGTGTCCATTAAATATACTTCGTTATGGAATTCTGTGACGTTGACTGGGCGCCAGCCAGATGCAAATCGATCAAGCATCACTGCTTCTTGTATATATTCGTCATAAGCGTCAATCAGGTCTATGAGTTCCTGTCGGCTTAAATCAAGTTCCATTTTTACCCTCATGCATTAATTTGGTACTTATTTTTTTGAGTTAATCCAGCCTATAAGTACCGCAATAACGTGCTTCCGTTTTTACCTTCATCCTGACTCGATTGCGATCTGTCTATTTAGAACACCTTGAATAGGGTTAACTGACCTCTAAACGCAAGAGTCTAAATGCCAATGCTCAAGATAAACATTTACTTTTGTCAATAACAGGGATGTGGCCCAGAACTATGTAGTTATATCGACCATTTTATATTTGACTTGAGTTATTAGTTAGATTTACTGCGTTTATGAATAAGGCCTGAAACATATAGTGCTTGCATATTGAATATCCTTGCACGAATGGATTGTTTGTATTGGTTTGGGTGGCTTAAGGTTTGAATTTGAAGCCTGGCAATATTCGAGAAAGGGAAAATGTCAAGGAAATAGAAGGTCTATTGGACGGCTGTTTCTATTTATTACATCTTTCATGGGGATAAATAATGAAAAAATACTTTTTACCACCTCCTTAATAGTGTAGAGGCCAGCAGCATCTAATTAAGTTGATATAGTAAGGATAAAGCTTGGATAAACCGTTCCGTAAGACCAATGCAAACTTGCTTATCGCTGAACAAATCTGCCGCTGACTTCCTGTTTTGTCGAGACCGGTTTTGTCTTCGTCTTGCGACGAAGGCCAGAGCCTTCCTCCCCACCGGCAGCGACCGAGGAACTCACGGCCATACTTCAGGGTGATTGTTGCATTCGCGTCACGGTCATGGGCGCTGCCACAAGTAGAACATGTTCATTCACGCACCGACAGTAGAAGTTCGTCCGGCTTGTTCCCGCAGTACGAGCACGCCTTGCAGCTGGGGTGGAAGTGGTCTGCCAGGGACTACCCACCATTCCGCTCTGAAGGGAATAGAATAGTTATGAATGGATTGCAAGTGAAATGTTTACACCCTTGTGATTTTGATTTTGGTATCGCGTGTATTAAAGTCCTTGTGGAAAAATATATTTTGGAGGCTTGATATAGGGTTTGCCAATTTCCAAAGTAATTTGTTTGTGTGCTGTCAGGGTAATCATTCGAAGAGGTTCATAGTCGGGCTTTCCATTTATATAGGCCAAAACTTTCCCTTTAAATCCAGCAATATTATTCTTGCTTAGTGGCATGCCCCAGATATCGAAAAATTGGCCAAGCGTAAAAATCTTGTGAACTGGGGATTCAATATGAATGATACCGGTAGCATCATGAGTATGGAGCCAGTAATAGGCAGCACCATTTGACACAAAACCATTTTGAATTTGTAATGGAGGAGTGATGCCAATACCCGCGGGTATTGCTATCTCATGCCCTTTATCAATGATCGATAGGTGAGCATGTATATGGTAGGCTAGCGCTTCCATCGAATTAGCTTTTATGCCATCGATTGTTTGACCCCGCCCACCTGTAATGTTGTCTCCCATTGGGAAAAAAGGCTTTCCAATGATTCCCCCTTGATTGATAAGCAGACCTCCATTAACACTTACGGGAATGAAATAAGGGGAGGTTGCCAGAGGCATATTACTTGCATAGGCGGGCACTGCGATGAGGGGGATAAAACTTGTGCAGGTAACGATTAATGTGGCTTTAATAAGGAAAGCTAATTGCTTCATTATTCCTCCAGGGGGAAGATATGGATTGAACTGTTCTTAAAAGCAGTAAAGGTTTTGTGGCAAGACAATGTGAGTTTAATTAATTTATCATGAGCAAAATTCATTTAATATTTTTTTTAAAAAGGCCAAGGATTTGTCAAATTCAAGTGGGATCAAAGGAAGTTGTCCAATATGAATAAATATTTCGGAAACAACTGTCAGGTATAGAGCAAAGCCAAGACGGATTTAACCGCAGCATGATTAGGCAGGTTGCTGCTGAAGTTTCTTCGCTACATATTTTCCTCCTGAGCTTGGGCATACTTTGTAAGTACGTATTTTGCCGTTAACTCTTGCCCTGACAATAAAATCCCGTCCAATTTTGCCTACTAACTCAACTTGTGTCACAGATGGATATATTTTGGTTGCCTGGAGTTCACATTCGCGAATCGCATTCATTGCATCAATCCCTAACATGATCGGGCCCCCTAACGGAATTTTAAATTGCCCATAGCCGTTGCTATCCTGTTTATATTGTAGTTACAGGATTACCAAAGTTATTAATCAGTTTACATTAAGAGTGTTCTGCTCCCAAGCATCATTGATAAAAGTTGAATATTTATTTTTTTCAAAAGAACTATTTGCTCTTTCAAGCCAGCCTTGCACTTGAAACTGGGACCTTTTTCCATAGACAGTAATTATCAAAATTGTTGATTGATTATTGTATTGGATTGCTAGCTGTTTGAAAAAAATTCTTTATTAATAATAATTATTTGATTTTAAGAAAAAATGGAGGGAAATTAGCTGCAGATCTAAACAGATTTTATCAATTTATTATTACGCAAACTTTAATTTCCATGGTAATCCCCCCATTTTTAGTTGGGGTCAGAAGTAGAGTCGGTTAAAAAAGCTAGCTTCTGTTTCGGGGTGATGCCGCCGAGCGCCATGTGTGGGCGTTCGTAATTGTAGGTCCACATCCACTGGGTTGCATAGTCCTGCACCTCGCCAATCGACTCAAACAGGTAATGGCTTAGCCAGTCGTAACGCACCGTGCGGTTATAGCGTTCAATATAGGCGTTCTGCTGCGGGTTGCTGGGCTGAATATATTCCAGCCGAATACCGTGCTGTTTGGCCCAGTTCTTCAGCGTGCCACTGATGTACTCGGGGCCGTTGTCGCTACGAATGGACACTGGCTTGCCGCGCCATTCGATGACCTGATCCAGCGACCTCACCACCCGATCTGCCGGCAGCGAAAAATCAATATCAATCGCCAATGCTTCGCGGTTAAAGTCATCAATCACGTTGAACAGACGGATACTCCGACCATCGGACAACTGATCATGCATGAAATCCATCGACCAGCATTGATTGATGGCCTCGGGCACCGCCAACGGCTCCGGTTTCTCGCGAACAATCCGCTTCCTTGGTTTGATCCGCAGGTTCAGCTCCAGCTCGCGGTAAATCCGATAGACCCGTTTGTGATTCCATGGGTAGCCCTTCACATTGCGCAGATACAAAAAACACAGCCCGAATCCCCAGTTCCGCTGATTATGTGTGAGGCGGATCAGGTGGTCGGCGATTTCAACATTCTCTCCCGACTGTTTTGCCTGGTAGCGATAACAGGCCTGGCTGATGCCGAACGCCAGACAGGCCAATCGGACACTGGTGCCTTGATGTTCTACGGTCTGTTGAGCCATCTCGCGTCGGCAAGATGGCTTCACCACTTTTTTTGCAGGGCCTCCTGAACGATCTCTGCCTTCAGGCGTTCTTCGGCATACATCTTCTTGAGTCGCCGATTTTCTTCTTCGAGCTCCTTGAGTCGGGACATCAGAGAGGCATCCATGCCGCCGAATTTGCTCCGCCATTTGTAAAACGTAGCGGAACTAATGCCGTGCTCCCGGCAAAGCTCCGGGACAGGGCTGCCGCCCTCGGCTTGTTTGAGTACCGCAATGATCTGGCTGTCTGAAAATCGTGACGTCTTCATGTAAAACTTCCTCCAATTTCTAAGTGAGAAAATTCTACTTCTAACAGCAACTAATTTCAGGGGGGATTACCCCATCATTTAGAAAATTACTGATGATGATAAGATTCAGTATATAAATTTGGCTTCTTTATCTTTGTTAGTTTAACTTGATGCTTTATATAAGCGGGCGCACTTTCAGAAAGATATAGGCTGGAGTCAGAGGCTGCAATTTTGGCGAGATATGGTGAAAGATCTATTAGGCTGTATTTGTACATGTCAGTTTTGAACTTCTGAAGCTGGTTTTTACATGCTGCAAGGGATTTTCTTACTATGACATGTTCTGAATAATTTTTTCTAGAATAAAGGTCTGCACTAATTTGAAGACAGTGGCTGTAATTGACAATATCCTGATTTTTAATTTTTTTTCTTGAGTTATTCTTTGTGGAGCGGTGTTTATTATTGCTGGCAGTTCTGACTGCCTTGATATTTTTTTTGACGAATTCCTTGGGCTTTGAGCTTATTTTATGGGCTGCATTTTTAGGCGACACAGGAAATTGATCATGAATATTAGAAGTGCGAACAATAATTTGTTGCGTTTTTCTTTCTGTTTGGGATTGTGTAGATGGAATGCTGGAGCAGCCTGTTAATGCAAAAGAAAGAAGGATAATATTTATTCCGGTTTTTTGATATTTCATGTTAATACAGTGTTAAAGATATCAGGAAAGTCCTGGTATTTTGAAGGCAGTGTTCTGATATTATCTACATTTATATCTTGACTGCCCATTCCTTGCAACAAGTTTGCTAGACTGGAAGCTATCGTCAAGAGGTAATTTATAATCAAGACAATGAAAAGGATGCTAAAGAATCAATTAACATAATCATAAGCGACTTTTACATTGGAATATCGTTTTCTCTAATACCTGATGGGGTAAGGGCTGTTTCATCGGATATTAATTTATAATAAAACAGCCCAAAAGGAGCATTAATTCTGCCTAATGGCAGGTAAATGCAATTTGAATCCTGACTATGTGGTCTAGGTTTAAGCGTATTATTTTCACCATGGAATGAAAATAGCTCGCTGGATCTATGGTGTTATGGTCAATTCGTGAGTTCATGTTTCCTAGCTTTTCGGTTCAGGCAGGATGATATTAAGTTCCAAAACCTCGTAGTTTTCCTGTCTGTCTAGATTAACCCGTATCTGATCCTGATCGATTTCAATATATTTTGCAATGACTGCCATGATTTCTTGTTTCATTGCAGGTAAGTAATCGGGGGTACGTGAACGTCCTGAATGTTCATGAGCTAAGATGATTTGCAATCTTTCTCGAGCAATTTTGGCGCTTTTACGGTGCCCGCTGAAAAGGTAATCGAGTATCGACATCAGGCGCCTCCAAATAATCGCTTGAAAAGCCCACCCTTTTGCCGATGGACAAAACGTAAGGGAAGTTCTTCGCCTAGGAAACGTCTTACGATATCTGAGTAGGCTTGGGCAACGTCACTTTCACCTTTATGTATTGCCGGAATTCCTGAGTTACTGGCTTGAAGGATGGCTTCAGATTCTGGGATGACTCCAATAAGGGGGATATTTAAGATTTCCTTGATATCCTGAACGGTAAGCATTTCTCCACTTTCAGCACGCTTGGGTGAATAGCGTGTGATAAGTAAATGCTCCTTTACTGGCTCAATTCCCATTTCAGCACGTCTGGATTTTGCAGCTAATATGCCAAGAATTCGATCTGAATCTCTCACACTTGATATTTCCGGGTTGGTGACGATCAATGCTTCGTCGGCGAAATATAAGGCCATCATGGCACCCTTTTCAATTCCGGCCGGCGAATCGCATACAATATATTCAAAATCCTTTTTGAGTTCTTCTATTACCGCTTCAACACCTTCGACGTGCAAAGCATCCTTGTCACGTGTTTGCGAAGCTGGTAAGACAAACAGGTTTGGGCATTGTTTATCTTTGATAAGCGCTTGCTTGAGCGTTGCTTCTCGATTGATGACATTGACGAAATCGTAAACAACACGACGTTCACATCCCATAATGAGATCCAGGTTGCGTAACCCGACATCAAAATCCAGTACTGCAGTACGATGTCCATTGAGTGCGAGCCCTGTTGCAAAATTTGCACTGGTAGTCGTCTTGCCGACTCCACCTTTGCCGGAAGTAACCACAATTACTTTTGCCAATTTGCTGTCCTTTTGTTGTCGGTAGTGCGGGATAGGAGTGGTTCGATAATAAGTTTTTCTCCGTTCAGGGAGATTTGGACGGCCTCACCCTGTAAATTCTGAGGTAGGTTTTCTTCTAGTACACGATAGCACCCTGCTATCGAGACTAACTCTGCTTCCATGCATTGGCAAAAAATTCGAGCAGTCGTGTCACCTTTCACCCCTGCAAGCGCCCGCCCCCGTAAAGGGGCGTAGACATGAATATTGCCATCACTGATAATTTCAGCCCCAGCATTGACTGAAGCCAGGACCACCAGATCACAGCCTTGGGCATAAATCTGTTGCCCTGTCCTTACTGGGCGGGTGATGATTTTGGTTGGCTGGCTTAAAGTCTCCTTCTTTTTTTTCTCGAGGTGCGAAGGAAGCTCTATGGTTTTATCTGAATTCAAGGGCTGTGAGTTTGTT
This sequence comes from Pseudomonadota bacterium, assembly GCA_028873515.1. Taxonomy (GTDB): domain Bacteria; phylum Pseudomonadota; class Gammaproteobacteria; order Burkholderiales; family REEB80; genus REEB80. The sequence goes on from JAGWIG010000018.1 coordinate 17,916, forward strand.
GACGTATCCTTGGGTTTTATCTTACCTGATAATCCAATAAATACTCCTAGCCCATATTTATTGGCTATTTGAGCTTGTATTTCACTCCCGTTACAAATACCGACAGGAGTAAGCCTGTGCCGTCTTAGGATGTTGATGAGCGATTTGAAGTCAAGTTTCACATCTGTCTGGTTTATGTTTGATAGATCAATAACAATTGGATCAAAATTAAAATAATCAGGTGTTTTGGAAAGATGATCGTAGAGCTGTTTTTCCAGTTCTGGCAGTTGTGTCGTTCTTAGACAAAAGATTAATAATGTAAAGGACGACCCTTTGATGTCAAAGGCACTGGATTCTATGGATGAAGGCCTTATTGTGCTCATTCAGCGCTATGGATTAGTTGTTTTATGTCAATATGATATGGCCAATAATGCTTTGCCATGCCCGATAAATCGGGTCTACCTATATCAATTAGTTGATTATTGTATTGCATTCGGTTAAGAAGCGCTCGAACTTTTGTACAATTTGATTGATCACTGTCGCTCCAAGGCTGATCTATGTAGTCTACTGCTATAGCCCTTATTTCTGATGAATCAGGATATTTCAACGCCTGCAGAATAAATTCAGTGGCATTCCCTGGTTGAAAAGGTAGGCCATGAGTTGTTCCTGATCGGATCGACACGATCCAGTGAGGCGCATTCTGGTATATAAAATTTAGGGCTTTCAAATCACGATTTAGTGCGAAAAGAACATAAATTCCTCCATCGTTTAGGCAGTCTAGACAGAATGCCAAGCATTTGCACTTGCTCCAAAAAGTTTTAAGAGTGAAGCTTCGCTTAACAAGATCATGTGCTCTTTGTTATCTGGATACGTTGCGTATAACCAACACCTCGTAAATCGGGTATGATAGAACTGAAGTCTGTAAGGTGAGGATTGAGGGCTTTGAAAGTTAGTCATCTATGTAAAATCATAAGATTTTTGACAGCATTACTCACATAACAAATTCGATAAAATATTCGTTGTGTTCTGGAGTGTGCAGATAGCAGTAATTCCAGCTACTTGGCTTTATTTTTTGGTTTGTCTTCGTGCCTATGCAGTTGTTCGCCAGAAAATATCCTTTTAAATTTATACAGAAAAATTAAGCTACCCATATTACCTCCCTGATGAAGTGGGAACAGGTGTCAAAGCGGAATTAATCGAATTGCGAGGCATGTCCATAACAAGAGTCAGACCTGTAGACACACGCTGAAGCACTTCAGCTTGTTGAGGAAAATTAGTTAAATTTTCATATAGATAACTCGAGTCTGGGGTGCAGGTAGTAGAAGCACGGGCAAAGGTTACATAGGACAGCAGATGATGTATTTTTTCACAACGCAGGCTACCTAGCCATATAGGTGTCGCGTTAACTCCTATGCCGACATAGATACTGGTTTTCCAGAATCGAAGTACAAGACGCGATTGTCCGGGAGTTACCTGACGGATAAATGTGAGTTTTGCAGCGATCCCGTCATTAAGAGAAGGGAGCACAGGTAATTGTTCTATGGAGTTGTTGGGCATAAGCCAATTGGTTAGTGTTCTATAGGTAGTTACCGGGGCCCGTTTCCAGCCGAGTTTAGTTAGTCGATTAGCGATACTGGTTTTGGTTCCTGCCCATTGGATCACAAAAGGTTCCTCCTGGGCTCCTCCGAAATCAGATCTTCTGGTTGGTAAAAGATTCCATTTTCCGGATTGCCAGCCTGAAATGGATATAAATCTTGTCTCATCAGCCTGTGAAGAGTTGCTTAAGGGTATGTTGAGCTTGGAAAGATGAAATAAAATTTGGCTTGTAGTGAGCGTTACCAGAAGCAGGTAGGCAAGAGGTTTGGCTCTAACAGGGTGAGGATCATGCCAGGTATGAATAATTGCGAGAAAAGCTACCCATGCAAGTCCAAGGCATAAACCGCCCAGTACGTCAGAAAGCCAGTGCTCGCCGAGATAGAGTGTAGAAAAATTAATTATAAGAATAAAACATGCAGCAATCAGTACAACAGGCATACGCCATATTGGTTTTAGTTCACGAGCGATAAGGTAGGCCATAAAACCATAAACTGTTGCGGCCAGCGTGGCTTGGGTGCTTGGAAATGAATAAATGTCAAAACCAAGAGGTGCAAGGGGTCGCGGGTAACTTGATACTAGTTTTAATGTAGGTACTAGTACAAGGGCAAAACCAAGGGCTGCTACCCAGTACAGAATAACAGACAAATTCCTTTTCCATGAAAGCCAGCCTAACATTACTATCAAAAGTGGCAGAATGGTTATGGATCCGGCAAGAGTTGAAACTGCAAACATGAAGTGATCCATCCATGGGGAGCGAAGATTCTGCAGAAAATGGTAGACGGCAGTATCTGCATTTACCAAAGCTGTTTGCATGACAATGGCTTGAAGAGCTTCGAAGAACCCAATAATTCCTATAATCAGCAAAATTAATGATGACAAAAGGATGTTAAAGGAGGGATGGGTAGGTTCCAGTAAATTTTGTAGGGCTTGCGACCATATGTTGTCGCGGGTCCGGCTCCACATAAGGGCTCGTTTGCGGAGTTTTTTAAATCGAACGATTACAACTCTTAAAAGAAACTCAGTAGACCAGAGCGACACTAAAATGATTGCGACAATAATGACAATGACAATGACAAGCCTCATGGTAATGGCTTCTGCAAGGACAAGAGATGCACCAAGCAGAGCACCCGGGAGGATATGTGCTGGAGCCCAAATCAAAGCTGAAAGGATGTTTAGTGTGTAGAATTTTATAGGTGGCATCCGCACCATTCCGGCTACAACAGGTACCATGGCTCGGACTGGCCCAAAGAAACGTCCAATTACTACACTTTTTCCACCATGTTTTGCAAAAAAAGCCTCACTTTTTTGTAAAAGTCCAGGATAGCGTCTGAAAGGCCAGTAACAGATTATGGTTTCTTGATAGTGATGACCAAGCCAGTAACTTAGGCCATCGCCGATTATTGCACCACAAACTGAATAAATAATGGTTTGCCAGAAGTTAAGGGCACCTGCGCCTACTAGGGTTCCTGCAATAAAAAGCGCAGTGGCACCCGGGATAAAAGTGCCGATTACAGCCAGAGATTCAAGTAGGGATAGTAAAAATACCAGCGGGAGAATCCAGTGCTGGTGAGATGCAGTCTGTAATAGATGATGAAGATTAAAAAACGCCATTAGTTGTCATCATCGCGCATGCGGCCGGTACTCGTTTTCCAAATTCTCGCATTATTGCCTATCTTTCACAAAAAATCATGAGATGTTGGAAAATTGTCTACCAGAATATGTGGAGCAAATTTCACAGTTGGTTAGGACGGGTAGGTAGACGTTAACCTCAAGCCCATGTGGCTGACGGTTTTGTAATGTTATACGCCCTTGATGCAAACTGGCAATACGTGCAGCAATTGCGAGTCCGAGCCCGGCACCTCCTTTTCCACTTCGTGCTGAATTGCCTCTTACAAAAGGTTCGAAAATTGTGGAGGTAATTGATGGATCGATTCCCGGCCCGTTATCAATTATACAAAAGTGAATCTCATCATTAATATGGCGAGTAAGAATCTGAATTTTATTGCCGCCATGCTGGATAGCATTATCAATCAGGTTTGTTATGAGTCTTTTCATGGACAGGGGCTGAAGACAGGTTTTGGGTAAAGGTGCCAAATCCTGGGAAATAGGGTGATCGGTTTCGCCATAACGGTCGGAAAGCTCACTGACAATCGTATTGAGATCAATCTGAATTTTTGCTTCTGCCTGCTCGGCGCGTGCATAGTCAAGAAACTGACCGATAATGGCATTCATTTCCTCAGTATCTTTAATAATGCCAATGCGTGTATTTTCTACGTTTCTATTGTTGAGTAGTTCTGCTTCCAGCCGGATGCGGGCAAGGGGGGTGCGCAGATCATGAGAAATGCCAGCTAACATCAGGGTTTTTTCACGTTCGTGGTGACGAATATTATTGAGCATGGCATTGAGGGTTTCTGCGAGGCGCTTGATTTCATCAGGGCCCTGGATCTGGATCCGGGCATCTGGATCGGACGGATTAATTGCACCTGCTGAATCTGCTAGCCGCTTGAGTGGCCGGTTAATGATCCAGACTATAAAAAGTGCGGCAAGCAATGATACAAAGCCGACAAACCCGATTCTGAACATCCATTTATAGGCTATGCGGGGAGGGGTTAACCGATCTGCAGGAATCTGAAGCCAGTATCTGCCGTGCTTTGTAGGCATTAATACCCAGAATGCAGGATAAGGCTTGAATTCTCGTCGCAAAGCAACAGTTAATCCATAGTGAGATCTTAGATATATTTGAAGTCGTTGAGCAAAGGGCCCTTCTGCAGCCTGGCCGGGTAGCATTCCTTGAGTGTTTTTAAGGATCTGAAGACCCGAATGTTGGCTGAATGTGGCCAAGGTTCCAGAAATACGGTTGGGAGGAGTGTTGGCAAGTGATAAATCAAGTGCAATAGCATAGGTTCTGATCAGAAAAGCCGCATGCTCTGCATGTGGTTCTACTTGAATTGCATGAAAAAGGGCGGCAGTAATGATTTGTGCGCAAACCAGGAGCAATGCGAATAAGAGTGCCATACGACGGAATAATGTATGGGGTATGAGCTTTTCAAGGTACGAATACATATCCATACCCCCATACTGTTTGAATATGATGGGGTTTTCCTGGTGATATTTCGATAAGTCTGCGCAGGCGTGAAATTCGAACATCAATACTTCGATCGTACGCTTCTGATTTCTCAGAACTGCTAAGCGCCATCAGCTGCTCACGCGCCATAGGTCGGTTTGGATGGCTTGCTAGGGCATAGAGAAGTGTATATTCACCATTAGTAAGTTCTATGGGTGAATTATTTCTGAAAAGCATTCTTCTATCTAAATTAAGACTGAATTCACCGAATTGGATATTTCCATCTTTGGAACTATTTTCAGGAGAAAGGTTACGACGGATAAGTGCATTGACACGAGCGAGAAGTTCTCTTGGATTGAAAGGTTTTGGAAGATAATCGTCTGCGCCATTGTCCAGGCCAAGAACACGATCATTATCATCTCCACGGGCAGTCAGCATAATAATGGGTAACCGATTTTCGCCAGATCTTAACCTTCTGACAATCGCCAGTCCATCTTCGCCTGGAAGCATTAAATCCAGTATGATGCAGTCCGGTTTTTTTTCGGTAATGGCAGAATCCATTTCACGGCCATTTGCTACTGAGTGAACAATAAAGCCTTGTTCAGTGAAATAGCGGCTCACGAGTTCCGTGAGCCGTGGATCATCATCGACAATAAGAATAGAGTGTTTCATTAATGAAATGAGCTAAATGAACTAATTAAAATATCTTGGGGCATGAAGCCTCTTCCATTTTGCCATACGGGTACGGATAGCGTCACGTACTAGAGTTTTTTGGTGTGGATTTAAACTATCGTAAAATGCAAGTGCATCTTGCTGAAGCTGCATTTTAAGTGGCCTGAGTTGGCTTGCTGTTATATTTTTAAGACGGATAATTTTATTAAAATCAGGCTGGAGTTTTTCTAGCTCATTCTGAAGTGCATGGTGTATGGCTTTATGATCTTTTTTAGCCAGTATGTGAAATTGGTGCATTTGTGTTTGCAGCGATTGCCATTTTGTCTCCTGAGCCGCATTCAGGTTTAACTCTGCATGAAGTGTCTGTATGCTATGTACTGGTAATAAGGGATAAGCTTGGGTTCCAGAAATAATCCCCAAGGTGAGTAGGGTTGCAATTATAACATGCTTCATGAATGTCTCCTGAGGTAAGTGAAGTTTATGTTTAATCAAAAATATGAATGAATGGTTTCAGAATTCTGAAACATCGAACATTTGTCTGCGCATTCCCCTTCTTAGGAAAGGTTTCGCTGGATGGGGCAAGGCCAGATGTTGTGTGGCAGGGTATCAACGTACGGTGCACACGTGCGCCGGGATGTGGCCCGCTAGACCAGTTGTACGCTGGCCACGCCCCATGTACAAGTTGTTCGTCTTTGAGGCGCATAGAGTGATGGGCAAGGCCGCTGGGTCAAGAATGGCGCGACCACGAAATCCGGCCTCAATAAATCCATCCTGCCTTCAATCCGGGGACAGATGAAAACGTATTTGCAGTACGAGGCTCGCCGTCAAGGCAAACTGGTTACCGACGTGACACCGTTTTACTCTCCGCACGAATGTGCCGCGTGTGGCCACGTTCACCAGGACAACCGGGTATTGCAATCCAACTTCGTCTGCCCAGGCTGCGGGAACACCGACCATGCGGATCACAATGCGGCAAAGGTTATTGTCATGCGGGGTGTCCGGCAGTTACTGGACGGGAAGCGTGTTCAGAAAGAAAAGAAGCGGTGCAGGTTCACCCGTATAAAGGTAGGGGCGGAAGGCTCTCAAACCGGTTGTGAGGAATTTCAGCTTACGCCTGGTGGAGACCCGTGGTAAGTCTTCGGGCGGCTCTCCTGCGTTCTGCGTTGATTCATGAACCCCCACTATAAGATCGTAAGGGTTTTAGCGGGGGGGATTTCATAGTTACAGCTTGTTCCAAAAATAAAACAAAAAAGGGGAAAGATATGGAATTGGTCTGTGGTGTGGATGAAAGTGGTAGGGGGTGTCTAGCAGGGCCATTGGTAGCAGCGGCAGTTATTTTGGACTCAAAGCATCCAATTGAAGGACTTGCTGACTCCAAAAAACTGCATGCAAAAAAACGGGAGCATTTAAGTGAGGTGATCAGGATAAATGCTTTGGCTTTTGCCATTGCACAAGCAAGTGTAGATGAGATTGATACCCTTAATATTCTCAGGGCTACTTTTTTAGCCATGCAACGTGCCGTAAATGGACTTGGAATTATACCCAGTCTTGCGTTGATTGATGGAAATATGACCCCTCAGCTTTCCATGCCGGCAAAAGCAATAATTAAGGGTGATGTGCATGAACCGGTTATTAGCGCAGCCTCAATTTTAGCAAAAGTTGAAAGGGATCGGATTATTCTTGGTTATCATGAAACCATGCCATGGTACCGTTTTGATTTACATAAATCTTATGGGACAAAATTACACCTTGAATTATTGCAGGAATATGGCCCTTCTCCAATTCATCGCAAATCCTTTGGCCCAGTTGCAGCATTTTATACTTGAATGTATTTGGATTTTTGTATGAATTCTGGATGCAATAATATTATGGATTATTTGTTTTGTGTCGAAGTTTGCTACCGCAAATGCGGCAGCGATATTCTCGTCCGGCCATAATTCTGTTGTGTCTAATGCTTGATATTTCATGTTCACGACAGGCACATGAATAAGGGTAATGAATAAGGTGACGAGTTATCAGGTGCTCAGTGGCGAAATTATGTGTACTAGTGGCCTTTGCCCCCATTTTATGCATAAGATTTTTCCAATGGTTGTCATGGGGGTTTCCTGGAAGGTTAAGTTGAGCTTTCCAGATATGGCAGAGCTCATGGGGGATGATTTGGTTTAAAAAAGCTTCAGGATGCTCTCGTAAAAGATCGAAATTAATCCGGATATAATTTTGTGGCCAGTAGGCTTTACCTGCACATTTCCCCTTTAAATCAAAATATAATTCTGGAAGCCGGATTTGAAATTTTTTGCATAATTCATTTAACTTGTTCAGGGCGTGACTGATGAGCATCTCGTCATTTTGGATTTTGGTCATGCCTGATTTTCCGGAAGAAGTTATAGAAGTGAAACGTATTCATTTTTTTGTTAAATGGGTATTTTTGTCAAGATGAAACCATGCATCTTTTTTAATTATTGTATTTAAAATCTGAGTCTCAGATACTGACGTATAATGAATCACTAATTACTGCATAATTTACATGTTTTATGAAACGTTATTATTTCAAATAGATAGTCTCGCAGAAACTGTCGATGCTAATTTCATGGATGCGGCCTGGCTACTAAACTTATATGAATACAGAATTTTTGCTTGATCAGTTTTCTGATGCTTTATGGCTTGAGGATGGCCTGTCCAAAGCTAGTATTCAAGCTTACCGTAGTGATATTTATAATTTTTCAGAGTGGCTCGCTAAAAGGGAAGGCGCGCTGTTAAATGCAACACGTAGTGATTTACATGACTTTTTTAGCCATACATATACTTTAAAACTTACCGCTGCAACTTCTGGGAGACGGCTTGCCAGTTTACGTAGATTTTATCAATTTTGTCTGCGTCAAAATTATGTAGGATCTGATCCGACTGGAGATGTTGCGACACCCAAACTCCTCCGTCCAATGCCAAAAAGTCTTTCTGAAGATGATGTCGAACGCCTTTTAAATGCCCCTGACATAAAAATTGCGCTCGGTCTTCGAGATAAGGCCATGCTAGAAACACTATATGCTACTGGCATACGAGTTTCTGAACTTGTAGGCTTGACTCTCCCTATGCTGCATCTTGACATGGGCATAATTAAGGTTTTGGGAAAAGGTAGCAAAGAGCGTCTTGTACCATTAGGAGAGGTTGCTATGGATTGGCTTCAGAATTATTTGATTCATGCAAGGCCGGCGTTGCTTGGTGGTCGCTCTACTAATGGGCTGTTTGTGACACTGCGCTCGAACATGATGACACGCCAGACTTTTTGGCATTTGATTAAAAAATATGCTGCACTATCTATTCAGAATAATCAAATTTCGCCTCACACCTTACGTCACGCATTTGCCACCCACCTAATCAACCACGGAGCTGATTTACGGGTCGTACAGATGTTGCTAGGTCACGCTGATATCTCGACAACCCAGATCTATACTCATGTGGCAAGGGAACGCTTAAAACAGCTGCACTCTATTCATCACCCCCGCGGGTGAAAGTGGCGTAATCTGGATAAAGAAGTTATCATAGAAGATAAAAGAATATGGGATTTAAATGTTAACAAAACCGGCCTATTTGATGCGTGAGGCGATAATTGATAGCGCCCTGCATGTCCGGGGCTATTTCCTTTCATTAGGTGGGCAACCCCAGCAAGCCACAACGCTCTGTGAAATCTTACACAATAACCCTGTTTGGCCATTCAGGAATCTTCAGTTCATTCTTGATGCGATTGAGGCTCCTGATATTTTATTCTGCGAGGTGGACTCCAGTTTATGCTCAATGGGCATACCCTGGAAGGGACAGGTTACCCAAGAGATAATCCTTGGCTGTCTTGATAAAGGGTTTAGTGTTGCAGTGACTGATGCTGCAGTTCATCGTTTGCGTGCTTCTGATGTGCCTATGGCTAATATTTTTATGGTTGATGTCGGATTTTTTACAGAAGAGAAACTGCTGCAATATATTAGCTCATCTTCTAAACCGTTTAGCCAGCTTATTGCAACAGGAATTAATTCGTTGCACAGCTTTACCGTGGCCTGTCGAGCAGGTTTTGAAAGGTTTACCAGTTCTCATTTTCTTGAGCCTGTTTATCAATCCAACAAGCCTGTCACGGCTGCTCATATTCAAGTCATTGAATTACTTGATTTGCTGCGAAAGGACGCGGACGATTCTCTTCTGGAGGAGGTCTTTAAGCATGATGTGACGTTATCATTCAAAATCCTGCGTTACATTAATTCAGCTGGATTTGGGTTAATGTGTGAAATTGAATCCATTCGTCATGCAATACAGGTTCTTGGGAGGAAACCCCTTTACCGGTGGTTGACTCTTTTGCTTGCTACATCGGGTACTTCTTCTCCTCCTGCCTTAACCAAGACCGCGGTTATTCGTGGTCGTTTTGTTGAGTTATTGGGTTTTCATCTCTTAGATAAGCGTGAATTGGACAGTCTGTTTATTGCAGGTGTTTTCTCTTTGCTTGATGTAATTCTTGAAAGGCCCATGGAAGAAGCCCTCGAGTGCCTTTCGTTGCCCGAAACCATTACAGATGCATTATTGAATAGGACAGGTGTTTTTGCCCCATTTATTGATCTTGCTATAGCCTGTGAGGGGCGTGATGTTGAACTAGTGGATAAGACCGCCTTGTTCCTGGGCTTATCTGAAGAACAAGTAAACAATGCCCATATTCAGGCCTTGGCTTGGGTAGAGGAATTGTCTATCTGATAAGTGATAAGGATATTTCAATTTCTTTTGGCAGAGATTTGGTTGAAAATTAGATTAACCAAGTGATTTAAGGTTAAAACTAAGAAGGGTTTGATATTCAGACAAAATCAAGTTTGATGAATTTGTTATCAGTCCTGGGGAACGATATTTGGATTGTTCAGAAAACAGGCTATTAAAGAATCTTTGAGTTTGGAATACTCACTTAAGTTAACTCTGTATTCATAAAAATAAGAACAAAATTTTCTGTTTGCTTCTATTCGTACAGGAGATTTTAAGTGCAAAACTCCCTGAGATTTATATTATTCATATTTCTGGCTTCATTAGAACTACATGCTGCCAAAGCCATGGCTTTACCAGTGACAGTAACTCCGGTTGTTTCCTCTGGTAAGGTTCAAGGTGATTCTGGTTCATGGGCTGAGAATTCAGTATCCCATTTTTTTGAATATCCTGATTTTTTCTCGGGAATTGCTGTAACGTATTTGGCTGGTGCGGCATTAGGAGTTCTGGATTGGGGGGGGTTACATTCGATTGATCACCCTGTACATCAAAATTCTAGTGGTATTTGGTCTGTTGCACGTGCGGGACAGTTTCCTGCCGAACTTGTTGGTGTAACTTTGGCTGGTGCCCTGTGGGAGGGTGGGGATAACCGGTTAGGTCGAACATTATGGCAGAGTGTTGATGCGGCCACCATTGCCGGGATTTCAACCCAAGCATTAAAATATACTTTCCAGCGTGAGCGACCATCTCAGACTACTAATCCAAACCAGTGGTTTCAAGGTATGCATGCACAAAGCTTTCCAAGTGGTGATGTTTCATCTATAACGGCTTTAGTCACCCCGATTATACTTGAGTTCCATGCCACAGATCCTTGGGTGGACACATTGGCTGCTGTACCGATGTTCGACATGGCTGCCAGAGTCAAGGCTCATGGCCACTGGCAAACAGATGTGGTTTCAGGAGCAATGATCGGTGCATTCAGTGGATATATTTCTCATCGGTTTAAGCAACCCTTTATATTGAGTTTGTTGCCTAATGGATTTTATGTAGGGTTAAAGGAAGCTTTCTAATATTCCTGCGGGGAATTTTTCATTACGGATTTTTATTGTACCTGTTAATACCGGACTTTATTGTTTTTGAAGGTGTGTAATATTTAAATTTATCCTTAAATATTCCTGCAGGTTCCGATATTAAACCAGGACGTTTAATTGCTTAATTATCCTCGATAAACTGCATATATTGTTTCAGAAGTTCTGTTATCAAAATCGGATTATAATTTATTGCTTGATTATGTATTATGTGCTTTTGGTTAAAGCTGAACAGTTTGGTTTGCTCATGTAATTCATTGCAGTATGATAAATTCACAAAAGATCGTGAACGCTTTCGCAGGTGATTTTCTATTGTATCCAGTGCCCATAACTTAAGTTATATCAATTGTTGAGTTTCTGAAAATTTACTATGGTTTGCTCTTCTATTAATTTATTACGAGCGGATTGAATTTATAATAAGTAATTGATTAGTAATAAATTTTTATTTAAATCAAGTTTATTGATAAAGGTCAAAATGTTCACCACGGTAATTATTACTATATGTTAGTACACACGTGAGGTGAATTATGACTAATTCAGAAATAACCCTGATTGAATTAATGATTGCAAAATTTCGTAGTTCTCTTGATGATCATTGTCAGACTGCACGTTCAATTGACCGAAATGACTCATGGATGCGTATTGCTAAAATTGCCCATATGGAAGGATATCTTGAATTCGAGCAGGCGCTTGAAGGCACAAAAAAAAGTATAAGAGCATTTCATTGTTCTGAACCAAATGATTCAAAAGTTACAAATAATCAAAGGGTCATATAAATAGCTTTATTTTAGTGATTGAGTATATTTTTAGCAAAATATTTTGGCTGGATAGCATGGAAAGATTACAGCTTCTCTACTTTTCTGTTCGATTGAGTGGATCAAGCTGTGAAAGTGGCAGTGAGAATTTCACATGATTTGGAAATCGCTTGCAGTGTATGTAGGTTCAATCCAGGCCTCATTTAGCTAAGGTGGTAGGGCTTGTGTTTGGCAATGGGCCAATTTTTATTCGTTAGCCTCGTGATACGAGGATGAATTAGTGATTGATTATAAATCACTGAATGTCATGTCCTGGCTATCGTCATATTGCCTTGTTTCTGGAGTCAGATTTAAATTTCAGCTTTTAACTCAGGATGTGAGGTGGTCAAGAATAGGCAATGGAAGAATGAATGTTTTCTTCATGTTCGTTTTGCTGCAATGCCCACATCTGGGCATAGGCACCCCCTATTTTGAGTAGCTGTAGATGGGTTCCACGTTCAATTATGCGCCCCTTTTCAAAAACAAGAATCTGATACGAATCAATGATTGTTGAAAGTCGGTGAGCAATGATAAGAGTTGTCCGTCCTTTGGAGACGCGTTTTAATTCTGCCTGGATGGCTTTTTCTGAAGCTGAATCAAGAGCAGATGTTGCCTCATCAAAAATAAGGATACCTGGATTTTTTAAGATTGTGCGTGCAATGGCAACCCGTTGTTTTTCTCCACCTGAAAGCTTTAAACCTCTTTCTCCGACTTGAGTGTCATACCCGTTTGGAAGTGATTGGATGAATGAATGGATGTGGGCAGCTTTTGCTGCTGCAATAACCTCATTGCGGGAAGCAACTGGTGAGCCGTAAAGGATGTTGTAATAGATCGTGTCGTTGAACAGGACAGTATCCTGTGGCACGACACCGATATGTTTTCTAAGGCTTCTTTGAGATACGCTACGGATATCCTGGCCATCGATAGCTATATATCCATTGTTTACGTCATAAAATCGAAAGAGGAGGCGTGAAAGGGTCGATTTTCCAGCCCCACTATGGCCGACTGCAGCAACTATTTTTCCTGCAGGAATTTCAAAGCTTACATTGAAGAGAATTTGGCGGTTAGTATCATAGCTGAAATCAACATTTTCAAATCTAACTGAGCCTTTAACAAAATGCAGTTCTTGAGCATTGGGCATATCTTTGATATCGGGATCTACATTGAGTAGATTAAACATTCTTTCCATGTCTTGGACAGCATGACGTAGTTCACGGTAGACGTAGCCCAAAAAATTGAGAGGCTGAGCCAACTGTATCATGAAAGCATTAACCATCACGAGATCGCCAACGGTCATTGTGTGGTGAACAACCCCTGTTGCTGCCAGATACATAAGAAGCGTAACTCCAACCCCTATGATCGTGGCTTGACCAGCATTGAGTGCAGACAGGGTTGTGGAACTTTTGATCGATGCCTTTTCCCAGTGCTGAAGGTTTTCATCATACCGCTTTGCCTCGAATTCTTCATTTCCAAAATATTTTACGGTTTCATAGTTTAATAGGCTGTCAATGCTTTTTTGATTTGCACGTGTTTCTGCTTCGTTCATTGTTCGACGGTAGCGCATGCGCCATTCAGTAAATGACAATGTAAAGCAGATATATAGAGCAATTGTTGCAAGAATGATTAAGAGAAATAGAATGTTGTAATGGATAAACAAGATGGTTGATACAAGTCCAAGCTCAACCAAAGTGGGTAATATATTAAAAAGCATAAAGCGTAAGAGGGTATCAATGCCGCGTGTACCTCGCTCAATATCACGCGCTACTCCTCCCGTTTGTCTTTCAAGATGAAACCTTAAGGAAAGATTATGGAGGTGTCCAAATACTTTTAATGCTACCTGACGTATGGAACGTTGTGCCACTTTTGCAAAGATGGCATCACGCATTTCAGCAAATAATGTCGAAGATAATCGTAAGAGGCCATAAGCTATAAGCAGCATAATGGGCACACTTAGAAGGGAAAATCTTGGTGTTAGTGAATCTACGATATGCTTGAGGACTATAGGTACCCATACATTGGCAGCTTTTGCAGTGACCAGGAAAATGAGGGCAAGCGCAACCCTGCCTTTGAAATCGGCAAGATAGGGTAGAAGTATTCGAAATGTTTTAAATGTACCTGATGGGACGGGACTGGATGGTTCACTCATGGCTTATCATTAGATAGGGTTGATTAATATAATAATACACGCTTAGAAACATATCCCCCTTGATTTTTGTAAATGCCCGCGGTTTTTTTGAATGGAAAATAAACTAAATAAAGGATAAATGGTGGCCAATATTTCATATTATCTAGTCTATCGTTATCGGGAACAGGGGAGGTTACAGGAGCGAACAATGATCGCAGAAAATGAACCTGATCCTCGGGCATCCTTGTTTGGTCTGCATGAATTGGCGGATCAGATTGCAAGGCATGAAGGGAAATCTTCAGTCGTAATTACCACTTTTATTGAATTAAAACCCAATCCAGGTGAAAAACTGGCACCAGGGAAGCGGTATCATTCCCAATATGATGCTGATGCTGTTTTTACGCGTATTCTTAACCGGGCACAGATGATTGCCATGCGCTATCCTGAAGACATGGAGTTATTTGAACTGGTATCTCAGTTGACGGTTTTCGGAGAATCACTGAAATTATAAAAATAGTTTGGAACAATTTTTATAGCCCCTCGAAATTTTAAGGTGTGTTTCGGTATAGATTGCAAGGGAAAAAGGTATCTGTTTCGTGATCTCAGTACCTGAAATCATCCAGCAATTTATGGAATCAATCAGTTTGATCTGGTTTGATATAGATCATATTTTTTTCTCCATAATAAATAATAATGTCCTAATGAAAATTGATGAAAGCACTATGATTCATTCCCGATTAGGCAGGATGCTCAGGTTTATGAATAAGTTTTGTCGTGTTTCATATATTGATAATTGAGTTTTTGCTGAGCGGTATCATTGGCGCGGCCATGTTGCATCTGGCCTGGAAAATAACATTAAAACCCAGGGGGGCATAGTCCCTGCGATGGCTATCATTATTGTTTCTTGTTTCAGCTAATATTTACCGGTTTCTGGTTCATGAATTGGCAGGAGACTTTACAAGGGCAAACCTTTATTCGCTGGGTCAACCTGATTCGAAGCGCCAGGCTGATTGTTGCATCATAGGTAAAAATACGAAGGCAAGGGCACGAACTATAGATATTTTGTAGGTAAAGGAATTTCTGTGGCAAAGATTCAGAAACCTGTGTTTCTAGTATGTCAACCCTTCCTTTTACAGAATTACGTCTGTAAAATTCGCCTGATTCTGTTTCTGGTCCTTACCACTATTTCTTGCCATGCCATTGCAGACAACCTTCTTGAGGCCTATCGACAGGCATATTTTTCGGATCACGCCCTCAAGCAGGCACAAGCCGAGTTGCTGGCTAAGCTCCAAGACAAACCCCTTGCCCGCTCTACATTGTTTCCACATCTTGGGGTCGGTGCAAGCATGGGGGAAAGCAAGGCTAACATTACTGGTTTTGGCAATCCTGTTTCAGAAGGCTATCCAACAAAAAACTATAGTGTCAACCTTGTCCAACCAATTTTTGATGGGCAGGCCCTAGCGGCGCTGAATCAAGCCAGCAGTAGGATTCAGGCTGCAGAATCTGCTTTGTCCTATACAGAACAGCAGCTAGCATTGAATGTGACTACAGCTTATTTTGGTGTTCTTCAGGCTTATGCCCAGAATCGGGTCATGGAAGAGCAGGAAAAACTTTTAAATAGCATTTTTCGACAGGCAGAAGCCAACTTACAGGTGGGGACGGGTGATATCATCGCAGTTCGAGAGGCTCGCTCTGGTCTGGATGTAGCCAATGCCGACTTGATTAAGTCCCGCAATGCATTGGCTGTAGCTCAACATGCGCTGGAACGACTCACGCATCATTCGATTGGTAATTTAGATGACCTGGGGTACTTTAAGGCCTTGGGACCCCAACCCGATAAGCTTCAACCCTGGGTCAGCATGGCTATCAAGAGCCAACCCCTGATACACCAGGCAAAAGCACAGCTGCGTACAGCCCAGGAACAGGTGATATATGAACGTCGCAAACGCTGGCCTAAAGTAAATCTCCAGGCATTTGCCAGTCATTCACTGGGTTTCCCTTTTCCCGGAGTTATTTTCAATCAAGTCGGGGTCAGCGTAAATTTATCCATGTCAGTATATGAAGGAGGCAGCATTTCAGCTTCAGTAGAGCAATCCCAGGCCCAGGTTCTGGCGATGGCTGATCATCTGGGTTCTCTTCGTGACGAGATAACGTTAAACACGCAGACTGCATTCCTAAATCTTGAAAATAGTGTGGCAGAACTTAAAGCCGCCAATGAATCTGTGGCCTCGGCAAAAATCTCGCTTGACGCAACCAGAAAGGGATATGAGGTTGGAGTGCGTTCTATTATAGATCTCCTGAGCACGGCTACTGATTATATCCGGGCCCGGCAAAACTATAACCTGGCACGTTATAGCCAAGTCATGGCCAGAATTCAGCTCAAGGCTGCGGCAGGTGTTCTGAACATGACAGATCTGGAGTCGGTCAATGCCATGCTGGATAAAGAAGTTAAAATGAATAGGCTTGCCCCCTCCCCAGTTTTTACATCCGAGGAGCAGTAAATGGCTCTCTCTAAATCAAAACTTGTAATGATTTCCATTTTGATATTGTTCATTGCAGGTGGAACGGCCTACTGGTATTTCCGTTCGCGTGCTCCTGATAATGGGATCACTCTTTATGGCAATATCGATATCCGCCAGGTCCAGGCTGCATTTAATGACAATGGTCGCATTTTGGATCTTAGGGTAAAGGAAGGAGAGCCTGTAAAGAAAGGTCAGCTTTTGGCTGAACTGGATCCTGTGCGTTTTCAGGATGCGGTGATTAGGGATCGTGAGCAGGTGGCTGCACAAAGCCAGGTTTTGGCACGTTTGCTGGCGGGATCACGTCCAGAAGAAATTGCCGAAGCCCGAGCTGAGCTGGCTGCTGCTCAAGCTGCCTTGAGTAATGCAAAAGTGACGTGGAAACGCCAGCAGTATCTTGAAACCCGGCACTATGTTTCTAAGCAAAGCCTGGACAATGCGTCAGCTGTTCTTAAAACGGCCCTTGCCAATAGCGAGCGTGCACAGCAGTCGCTGAATCTTGCTATCAAGGGCTCTCGTAAGGAAGATGTGTCTGCAGCAAGACATACTCTTGCCGCAAGCCAGGCTGTTTTATCCCTGGCAGAAAGAGAGCTTGTCGATACCAAGCTATATTCTCCAGAAAATGGAGTTGTGCAGGATAGAATTCTTGAGCCCGGAGATATGGCTAACCCTCAAATCCCTGTTTTCACTCTTGCTCTGGATAATCCCGTATGGGTTCGTGCATATCTGCCGGAAAAATTATTGGGTCAGATTCAACCTGGAATGAAAGCATGGATCTTAAGTGATTCTTTCCCTGGCAAGCGTTTCCAGGGCTGGGTCGGGTTTATATCTCCTGAAGCGGAGTTTACCCCAAAAACTGTTGAAACAACCGAGTTGCGGACCGAACTGGTCTATCGGGTACGGATCTATGCCTGTAATCCTGGATACAACCTTCGGCTTGGAATGCCAGTGACGGTAAGCATTCCACCCCAAGATAAAGGTATACAGGGTTTGGGGATTCCCCACTGCGGGGGTTGAGATATGGTCGGATCCCCACTGCAATTTCTCGATGTAGCCAAGAAATTCAAGCGTAGTAAAGGGGAGGTTCAGGCATTGCAGCGCTTGAGTTTTCATCTGGCTTATGGACAGATTATTGGTCTTTTGGGACCAGATGGCGCCGGAAAAAGTACGCTCATGCGGATGGCAGCTGGTTTGCTGTTGCCAGATTCTGGCCAGGTTCTGGTCTTCGGTATCGATACCTTCAGCCCTGATAATCGAATCCAAAGCCAGATTGGTTTTATGCCTCAACGTTTTGGCCTTTATGAGGACCTGACAGTACAGGAAAACCTTGATCTCTACTCAGATTTGCAAGGGCTGAACAAGGAAGAGAGTCAAAAACGTCAGCAGGAACTTCTTGCTCTTACCGCACTGGATCCTTTCAGCAAACGTTATGCAAGAGCCCTGTCCGGCGGGATGAAACAGAAACTTGGCCTGGCATGTGCCTTGCTGCGTTCCCCGCGCCTTCTGCTCCTGGATGAACCAACTGTGGGAGTGGATCCCATTGCGCGTCGTGAACTCTGGGAAATTATTAAGGCTCTTAAAGAAGAGGGGACTACTATTCTCATCAGTACTGCTTATTTTGATGAGGTAGAGCGTTGTGATGAAGTCATTTTGCTTCATGAAGGGCAATTGCTTGGGCAGAAAACTCCTGGGGAATTTCTTTCCCCCCTGTCAAACCATACCTATCTTGTAAACCGGAAAGACAGCTCCAGACGTCAATTGCAGGAGGAATTACGATTTCGCCAAGGAGTGATCGATGCACGTATTTTCACTGAAGGAGTTCGAGTATTGTGCATGGATTTGCAGATTCACCCTGCGAGTGGAGAAAACTGGGTACCTGTTCCCCCGACTTTTGAGGATGCTTTTGTGTCTCTTCTTGGTCAGAAAAATGTTCTGGCTGATAGCCCTGAACTGCCCACTCGTATTTTGCCCCGACATGAAATTAATCCTGAAGTTGTAATTGAAGTTAATGAACTTAAACATTTTTTTGGTACTTTCGAAGCGGTGAAAGGTGTTAGTTTCCAGGTCAGGAAGGGACAGATTTTTGGTCTTCTAGGGGCTAATGGTGCGGGTAAAACTACTACATTCCGTATGCTTTGTGGGCTTTTACCAGTTTCTGCGGGCATTTTGCGTGTGGCAGGGGTAGACATGCGCAGAGCCTCTACATCCGCAAGAGCGTTAATGGGTTATGTCTCACAAAAGTTTTCTCTTTATGGCAACCTGAGTTGCAATCAAAATTTGAGTTTTTTTTCTGCTGCTTATGGGTTAAAGGGTAAAGAACGACGTCAGCGAATTGATTGCGCTCTGCAAGAATTTCAATTAAGTGATTATCGAGACGTCAATACAGATGATCTTCCATTAGGGATAAAGCAGCGACTGGCTCTGGCCTGTGCATTGCTACACGACCCCTTAATCCTTTTTCTGGATGAGCCAACTTCCGGGGTCGATCCTCTTGCAAGGCGTGAATTCTGGCAGAGGGTCAATGGGTTGGCTGAAGGTGGTGTCACTATTCTCATTACTACCCATTTTATGGATGAAGCGGAATATTGTGACAATCTGGTGCTGATGTCCCGAGGAGAAGTGCTGGCACAGGGCAGCCCTGTTGAAATCCGCTCCAAAGCCAGGAACGACGTGTGTTCACAACCAAGCATGGAGGATGCATTCATATATCTTATCCAGGAACATGAGGCAGTGATACGGAGATTCTCATGAACTCTCAGCGGTTGCGTGGCTTGATCCGTAAGGAATTTTTACAGATCCTGCGTGATCCTTCGGCCATTGCTATTGCCTTTGTTATGCCAGTATTCCTGCTTCTGCTTTTTGGATATGGAGTTTCTCTGGATTCCAAACATGTAAATATTGCTGTGGTGGTGGATCATCCTACTCCTGAAACCAGTTCTTTCCTGGGCAGCCTGCAGCAATCACCTTATTTTAATCCTATCCAGTATCCAAGTATTCGAATAGCCCGTCAGGCAGTCATGAGCCACCATGTTGATGGAATCATTTGGCTGCGTTCTGATTTCAGTCGTAATCTGCTGCAGAAAAAACTGGCACCTGTTGGACTTATTGTCAATGGAGTGGATGCAAATAATGCGCGCATTCTGGAAGGTTATATACAGGGTGTTTGGCAGAACTGGATGAACCAGCGCGCTCTTGATAGTAAATCTCCACTTCTTGCGCCATTGCAGGGCCAAATTCGTATTTGGTTTAATCCCGCGCTCCGCAGCCAAGATTACCTTGTTCCAGGTCTTATTGCAATTATCATGACCCTTATCGGGGCTTTGCTTACTGCATTGGTTGTCGCGAGGGAGTGGGAGCGGGGAACCATGGAGGCGCTTATGGCAAGCCCTGTTACCATGGGTGAAATTCTGGTTGGCAAGCTTGTTCCTTATTTTATTATGGGCATGGGAGGCATGCTGCTTTCCGTTGCCATGGCTTTGTTTCTCTTCAAGGTGCCATTGGTTGGTAGTTTCTGGGTTTTACTGCTTTTTTCCACTCTTTTTCTGTTAGCTGCCCTTGGTATGGGTCTGCTTATTTCCAGCGTGGCGCGAAACCAGTTTGTAGCCGGTCAGATTGCCATTATTGTTACATTTCTGCCAGCTTTTATACTTTCAGGTTTTATATTTGACATCCGTTCCACTCCTTTGCCTATTCAGGTGATTACCCATCTTTTTGCTGCGCGTTATTTTGTGGCCTCCCTTCAAACTCTTTTTCTTGCAGGTGACATCTGGCCCATTCTTTTGTGGAATGGACTTGCCCTGATTATTATGGCCTTGTTTTTTCTGGGGGTTACATGGCGCCGTTCACACAAAAGACTGGATTGATGCTGACACGCATCTGGGCATTGGTGATTAAGGAATTTCTGGCTTTACTACAAGATAAGAAAAGCCGTTTTGTGCTGATTGTTCCTCCTCTTATTCAGCTCATTGTTTTTGGTTATGCGGCGACCTTTGACCTCAATCATATTCCCTATGCCATTTACAATGAGGATTCTGGATTTGCTTCACGGGAATTACTCGGACATTTTCAGGGTTCGCCTGACTTCCAGCAAGTCGCTGTTATCGAGAAAGAAGGGCAAATCGCGCCTCTTGTCAATGATCAAAAAGCCTTGCTTGTCCTTCATATTGGACCTCGTTTTACCAGCGATCTACTCCTACACCATCCGTCACCAGTACAGGTGATTATTGATGGGCGAAATTCTAATACAGCCAATCTGGCCCTAAATGATGTCAACAGTATTTTTCTTTCCTTCGATACGAATTGGGCTGCAGACCATAACTGGGGAGGTTTCCCTGTACAACTCGCAATTACCAGTTGGTTCAACCCTAATCTTTTATCACGCTGGTTCATTGTTCCCGGTATTATTGCCCTTCTAACCTTGGTGATTACCTTGCTTGTGACAGGACTTTCAGTAGCACGGGAGCGGGAGCAGGGTACTTTTGATCAGCTTCTCGTAACCCCTATGACCCCTGCAGAGATACTAATCGGAAAGGCAATACCAGGGCTGGTTATTGGATTTTTGGAAGGTGGTTTTATTGCTTTGGTAGCAGTGCTGTGGTTTCATGTACCATTTATGGGTAGCCTTTCTGCACTGATTTTGGGATTGTTTCTATTTCTTCTGGCTGCCATTGGAGTAGGACTTATGATTTCTTCATTGGCACTTACTCAGCAACAGGGACTGCTCGGGGTGTTCCTGTTTCTGGTCCCGGCTATTATCCTGTCTGGATTTGCAACACCGATCGCCAACATGCCAGAACTGGTTCAGGATCTAACCTACGCCAATCCTATGCGCTATTTTTTAATCATCGTGCGAGGCGTGTTTCTGGAGGGTGACGGCGTGAGCCTGCTTTGGCCTCAATACTGGCCATTGATCCTGATTGCGTTAGTATCCATGATTAGTGCTTCCTGGTTGTTTCGTTACCGGATATAAACATCGTACTCAAGGGGATATGCCAAGATATTCTTTTTTAGTTTTCTGTATTCAAACACGAAGTTCAACGAAATTAATTGGTAAGGACTAGGTGAGTTTTTCCTTGCCCAGCCTTATGTAGCTATCAATACCTGGTTTTTTTGCCTCCGTATTCAACGATAAATAGAAGTCCCCCAGCAATGGCAAGGTTCTTCATAAAATTGATAAGCTGCATCTGATTGGAAAAATCATGATGGAAAATAAGAGCGGCTATTACTGAAAAACCAGCAAGTAAAAAAGCAGCAATGCGCTCATGGTAGCCAAGGAGTAATGCAAGACCTCCTCCAATTTCAGTCAGTATGACAAAAGGAAGCAGAAATCCGGGTACACCCATATGTAACATGTAGGTTTGGGTTGTAATATAGCCTGTGATTTTGAAAATACCTGAAATGATAAAAAGCTGAGATACAAGAATTCTCGATAGTGCAATGTTGATTTTGCCCATTAATTTTCGCCTTTTTTAGCTAACTTTTTGGTTTGTTTGTAAAATTTCCAGATTTAAAGTCTTCCATAGCTTGAAAAATTTCCTGTTGTGTATTCATGACAAACGGTCCATATTGGACAATTGGTTCATTTAGGGGGCTTCCGGCAATCAGTAATACACGGGAATTTTGACTCGCTTCAATTACTATTTCTGCATCGGATTGCGGGGTATTCCAAATCACCATTTGGTCCGATAAAATCCTGCGCTTGTCACTCCCGGCCAAGATCTCTCCTTGATAGACAAACGAAAATGCATTGTAGCCGCCCGGTATGGAATGACTGAATATGGATTCCGTGGGTAGATGAAGATCCAGAATCTGAGGGTGGGTAACTTCTCTTTGAACTGCTCCTTTTTTATCCAGGATACTGCCAGCTATAATTCGAATTATTATGCCACTTTCCAGTGAAAATTCTGGTAATTGATTAGACTGGATATCCTTGTACCAAGGTTCGCACAATTTATCTTTGGAAGGGAGGTTGATCCATAGTTGAAAACCCTGCATTAATCCTTTCTGCTGTTCTGGCATTTCAGAATGGATTATCCCTCGTCCTGCAACCATCCATTGAACACCGCCATTTTCGATCAATCCTTCATGACCCGCATTGTCACGATGTCTCATACGCCCTTCTATCATGTAGGTCATGGTCTCAAATCCACGATGAGGGTGGTCAGGAAATCCACCAATCCAGTTAGCTGGATTATTACTTCGAAAAACATCTAGCATAAGAAATGGATCCAGTCTTTTTTGAAGCGAGTGAGTCAATACGCGGGTTAATTTGACTCCAGCCCCATCGCTGGTTTGCTTTCCCATAACAATGCTCTCAACCATACGTAAGGAATCTGCTGTTTGCGTTGCTTGAGTTGTGTCCATAATCGGATTAACCGTGTTGTTTATATTAATGGGTAAAATCAGGTTAAATCTATTAGGTTTTATAGTTGAAATAAAGTCAAGAAAATGGTTAGTAAGTTCCATGAATGGAACAATGTTTGATTTAAATGCAAATGATTTGCTTCTATTTGTAGCCATTGTTGAAACTGGCTCATTAAGTGGCGTATCTATCCGTTTTAATATTCCTAAAGCGATGGTTTCTAGACGTTTATCATTGCTTGAATCCTAGCTAGATCAAAAACTTATGTTCAGAACATTGTTGTATGCAAGTCCAGTTTATCTGGCTGGCTGCATATCGATGTCTTCCCCTGAAGAATTGAAACAGCATCATGCAATTAGATTTCTATCGGGCCATGGGTATCCGGCATCATGAATATTGAAAAAAAAGTCACGAAATCCGGGTGTGAATTCCAGCAGGAAGTATTACCCCTAATTTTCCAGGCTTGATTTTAAGACTTGTCATGAATGGGATCGGTATTGGAGCATTGCCAGGCGCGTTTGTAACACAAGCAGTTGGGCAGGGCAGGGATGTCAGGATTTTACCTGAATGGTGCCTGCCTGAGCTATCTGTCTGGTTCCTGATGTCTACTCGACGCCATCTTCCAGCCAAAACCCGATCTTTTATTGATCATGTTATTGAATTTTGGCCATTTAATCTTATTCAGATAGTTTTTGATTTGAATGGCTATTGATTTTAATCAAATTCTGGTGTCTTGAACAGATTTCAGCCACTTGAGGAGACTCAGGAATGCTCATACTATACATTACCAGGATAGGCAGTAATTATTTAACATGCCGGTGCTGACTTAAATACATATCCGTGTTGAACGGAGATTTATTATAAGGTAGAACCTAATAAGGCCTAACATGCGCAACTGGATATTTTGAATATTTCCAGTTGCGCCTTTACCATGAAATCTTTTTCAATTCAGGCATTACGACCTTTTTGCAAGAGGTTTGATAGCTCTGCAACATATCTTCCCTGAAAGCGTGCTATTTCAAGTTCGTTCTGACTTGGCATTCTGCTGCCATCTCCTTTTGTGAGAGTAGATGCTCCATAAGGTGATCCACCGGAAATCTCGTCCATATTAGTGAGAGCCTGGCATGAATACGGTACTCCTGTGATGATCATCCCATGATGCAGCAAAGTAGAATGAAATGAAGTTATGGTTGTTTCCTGGCCGCCATGCTGGGTGCCACTGGAAGTAAATACACTCGCAATTTTTCCTATAAGTGCTCCCTTAGCCCATAATTGACCAGTCTGATCCAGAAAGATTCGCATTTGACCAGCCATATTGCCAAAACGTGTTGGGACTCCAAAAATGATTGCATCATAGTTGGCCAATTCATTTGGAGAGGCAACAGGTGCGCTTTGGTCAAGTTTGACTCCTGCAGATTTAGCCTTATCTTCTGGTATTGTTTCTGGAACCCTTTTTAGTACTACCTCAACGTTTGGAACTGAACGCGCACCTTCTGCTACCGACTGTGCCATGATTTCCACGTGCCCATACATTGAATAATATAAAACAAGAAGTTTTGACATATATCCTCCAAGATTAATATTGATAGATGCATTTCATACGGTTATCAGATATGGCTGTATTACTCTTTCTAGAAAACCGGGCCATGCTTACTGGTAAGTATTTTATGTTACTCCAAATGAATCAGGATAGGGCTGAGATGAAAATTAAACCAGGTGATATATGCAATAGGAATTTAGGATGATTGGTAAAAAAACGGCGCGGGTGAGGCGCCGTATCGGGAGTAGATATCTGGTTAGTTTTTTGTGTTGGGGGATTAGAAGCCGTATTGGATGCCGAGGCTATAGAGGTTGGCTTTAAGGTGGTTGCCTACTTTCTGGAAGCGTTCAGCCTCGAGT